>CAMOQF010000014.1 GCA_946622645.1 uncultured Blautia sp. | reverse complement strand
CAGGCAGCTGCAGGTTCGCTCGTGCAGATCCGCCTGATCACCGGCCGGCATCACCAGATCCGTGTCCAGATGGCGCATGCAGGCATGCCTCTTCTGGGCGATCTCAAATACGGGAACGCTGCAGACAGCCCTGCGGCGGAAGACCGGGTCCCGCTGGCGCTCTGCGCGTACCGGATGGTATTTGCCCACCCCCGTACCGGAAAAGAGATGGCCTTTACGATCTGCCCCAGGGGGGCGGCTTTTAAACGATGTCCGTAAATAAACCCAAATTAAGCATAAAAAATATGGCAAAACTGCTACATATTGTGTATACTGATAAAGAAAAATGACCAAATACGGTTTTACTGGAGGTTATGATAGATGAAAACATGGAAACTGGCTGCCGCTGCCGTGACGGCTGCGGCTCTGGTATCCGCGGGCTTTGCAATGACGAAGGGTCATGTAAAGTCTGTCCAGGCAGCCGCAGGCGCTGCCGAAGAGGAGGCTTCGCAGGAGGAAGCGCCCTCACAAGAGCTGCCTTCCATCGACACACGGATCAGGGTCCGCCCCGGTTCCCGGATCGCCGTGGTCAGCAAGCAGACCAAAGGCGATTTCTGGGTGCAGATCCGTGAAGGGATGGAAAACGCAGTCAAAGACGTGAATACAGCCTACGGCTTTTCCGGTGACGATAAAGTTACCATGACGTTTGAAGGCCCCAAGGATGAGCGGGATATCGAGACCCAGATCAACACTCTGGACGCTGTCATCGCGGAAAATCCGGATGTCCTCTGCCTCTGCGCAGGCGATATGGATTCCTGCCTGGCCCAGCTTGAGGCAGCCGAGGAAAACGGTATTCCCGTTGTGGTATTCGACTCTACCGTCGCGGAGGACGACCTGATCTCGGCCTACCGCGGGACGGACAATCTGGGAATGGGACGGATAGCGGCCGAAAAGATCTCGGAATCCGTCGGAGATCAGGGGAAGATCCTCGTTTTCTCCGCCACCGAAAAATCCGCCACGGTCCGGTCCAGGGTAGCCGGTTTTCTGGAGGAGCTGTCCATGCATCCGGGCCTCACTCTGATCGATGTGATCTACCAGGATCAGGTGGAAGATTTTGAAACCGCCATGCAGGAAGCTCTGCAGACGAATCCGGACACGGCCGCCGTCTACTGCACCAACGGAGACACGACGGACCTTTTCCTGCAGACTGACATCGCCAAAGAACTGCAGGAAACACTGATCGTCGTCGGGACGGACGGGACCAAACAACAGATAAAAGCGATCGAAGACGGCCGGATCCTCGGCTGTGTCTCGCAGAAAGCCTGGCAGATCGGGTACGATACCATCCTGGCCGCGGCGCAGCTCTCCACCACGGTCAACCTGACGCGTGTGGAGAGGGACGTCTATCTGGAACCCATGTGGATCGACGCGGACAACGCCGGCCTTCCGGAGACGCAAAGCTATATCTACGACTGAAGCGGCCGAACGGAGGATATTGCCCATGAAACAATGGTCGGACCTCATCAAAAACCTGGCGATGCTCACCCAGTTCGGCCTGTCGCTCATCATGCCTTTGCTCATCTGCCTTGGGCTCTGCTGGTACATCGCAGACAATACCGGCGCCGGACCGTGGATCTACATAATAGGTTTTTTCTTCGGCCTCGGCGGTTCGGGCATGTTTGCCTATAAGACCTACCTAAGAGTGGTCGGACGTTCCAAAAAGGAGAATCCTTCGAAAGGCATATCCTTCAACCGGCATGACTGATCAGGAGCGGTCATAAGCTCCAAAGGAGAAAAACATGTTTCAGAACCTTGCCCCGGCGGTCAAAAAGGAAACCCGCTTTATCGCCGTCAGCACGGCGGCCCTCACGGTTTTGATGATCCTGGTCTTCGGTGTGCTGCACCTGATCATCCCTGATAAAGTACCCTTTGACTACACCGTGATCCTCGCAGCCATCGGAGGCTGCATCGTCGCCGTACTGAACTTTGCCCTGATGGCCGTCACGGTCCAGAAGGTGTCGTCGGCAGACGATCAGAAAAAGGCGGCCGGCACCATGAAAGCCAGTTACACCTACCGGCTTCTTCTGCAGATCCTGTGGGCCATAGCCGCCATCACGGCCCCCTGCTTTCAGTTCATCGCGGGCCTGGTGCCCCTTCTTTTCCCAGGCATTGCCATCAAGCTCAGGGGACTTCTGCAAACAGACAGAAAGAAATAAAAAGTACATAATAGATCCTTGCAAGGGAGGTGAGACATACATATGGATCTGGAAATAACGGGTGCCCGGATATTTTTTGAGGTGCCCATCGATGTACCGATTCTCGGAAGATTTCAGCTCAGCGAAACCATTGTCGTCAGCTGGATCGTCATGGCGATCATCACGCTGGCCTGCATATGGCTGACCCGGGATCTGAAAGAAGAAAACATCTCCAAACGACAGGCTGTCGCCGAACTTCTGGTAGAGACAGCCAACAAATTTGTCGTCGGAAACATGGGAGAAAAATTCCGGTATCTGATTCCCTTTGTGGCGGCGTTGTTCGCGACCAGCGTGGTCTCCAACCTGATCAGCCTGATCGGGCTTCGAAGCCCTACGGCGGATCTTTCCACGGAGGCAGCCTGGGCGGTGGTCGTCTTTACCATGATCACTGCGCAGAAGATCAAGACCAACGGTCTGGGAGGATACCTGAAGGATTTTACCACCCCCATTCCGGTGATGACCCCCTTCAACATCCTTTCCGAGCTGGCTACGCCCATCAGTATGGCCTGCCGTCACTTCGGCAACATCCTGTCAGGCGTCGTCATCAACGCTCTGATCTACGGAGCGCTGGCAGCCGCAAGCGCGGCGCTGTTCGGGCTTCTGCCCGGCGCGCTGGGAGACATTCTCTCGAAGATCCCCTTCCTGGATGTCGGAGTTCCTGCCATCCTGTCCGTCTACTTTGACTGGTTCTCGGGCGTGATGCAGGCGTTTATCTTCTGCATGCTGACGGTTATGTACATCGCCAATGCGGCAGAATCGTCCTCGTAGACAGCCACTGTTAAAAAAGTACTATCATAAAACAAATCTATCAGGAGGAAAATGATTATGGATTTCACTATTCTTGCAAAAGCAATTGCACTTGCCGGCTGTGCAATCGGCGCCGGCCTGGCCCTGATCGCCGGTATCGGCCCTGGTATCGGTGAAGGCAACGCTGTTTCGAAAGCACTGGAAGCCATCGGACGTCAGCCGGAATGCAAAGGCGACGTTACATCCACCATGCTGCTTGGCTGCGCCATCGCGGAGACGACCGGTATATACGGCTTTGTAACCGGCCTGCTTCTGATCTTTGTGGCACCGAATATGTTTATGAGTCTGCTGGGGTAAATACCCCCGGAGCAGGAGGTAAAAAATGCAGGATTTAGTGGGTATCGTGCCATGGACTTTCGTTGCGCAGATCTGCAACCTTTTTCTCCAGGCATACCTGATCAAAAGGTTCCTGTTTAAACCGGTAAACGAGATGCTGGAAAAACGCAGGCAGAAGGCAGACGCGGAGATCAGAGACGCGGAAGCCGCAAAGACCGAAGCAAACGCCATCCGGGAAGAGTACGAGCAGAGTATGAAAGAGGCCCGCGACAAGGCCAGCGATATTCTCTCGACCGCCCAGAAGACGGCCCAGCTGCAGAGCGAGAGCATCCTGAAGGAGGCCAACGTACAGGCGGCCGCCATCCGGGAGAAGGCTGTTTCCGACATCGAACAGGAAAGACAAAAAGCAGTCAACGAGCTGAAATCCGAGATCGGCGGCATGGCGATGGAGATCGCCGGCAAGGTGATCGAACGTGAGATCAATGAAGCCGATCACGAAAAGCTCATCGACGATTTTATCAAGAATGTAGGTGAGACATCATGACACAGACCGCCAGGATCTACGGCGACAGCATGTATGATCTCGCCGCAGAGGAAAACCTGACAGAACAGATTTTAGAGCAGATGCAGCAGATCCGCGGTATCTTTAAAGAAAACCCGGATTATCTGCGGCTGCTTTCGGAGCCTTCGATCCCCCTGTCGGAGAGAGAAGGACTGATCGAAGAAGCTTTCGGGTCCCAGGCAGAGAGATATCTGGTCAGCTTTCTAAAGCTTCTTTGCCAGAAGGGAGTCCTGGACAACTACGGAGGCTGCTGCGAGCAGTTCCGCAGACGCTTTCACCAGGATCAGGGGATCTGCGAGGCAATTGTCACGACTGCCGTACCGCTGACCGAAGCGCAGGCCGAAAAGCTGCGTGAAAAACTCTCCGGCATCAGCGGAAAACGGATCGAAATGATCACCAGGACAGACCCGGGCGTGATCGCAGGCATCAAGGTGGAACTGGACGGCACCGAACTGGACGGCACAGTCGAGGGAAGGCTTTCCGGTCTCTCACGTACACTGAAAGGAAACTAAAGAGTATGCAGTTAAAACCTGAAGAAATATCCAAGGTTATAAGAAGCCAGATCAAATACTATGACAATGCGATCCGGCAGAATGAGACCGGGACAGTCCTGATGGTGGGCGACGGCATTGCCCGTGCCAGCGGTCTTATCAACTGTATGGCCGGCGAGCTGCTTGAGTTTGAGGATGGCAGCTTCGGTATGGCGCAGAACCTGGAGGAGAACAGCGTATCCATCGTTCTGTTCGGCTCCGGCGAAGCCATCGGTGAAGGCCAAACGGTCAAACGGACCGGAAAAGTCGTCTCGGTCCCCGTCGGCGACAAGATGATCGGCCGTGTCGTAAACGCTCTGGGACAGCCCATCGACGGCGCAGGTCCCATCCAGACAGAAGAATTCCGGCCTGTCGAAAGCAATGCGCCCGGCATCTGCGACAGAGAGCCGGTGCACCAGCCGCTGCAGACCGGCATCAAGGCGATCGACTCCATGATCCCCATCGGCAGAGGCCAGCGTGAGCTGATCATCGGCGACCGTCAGACCGGCAAGACCACCGTCGCGGCGGACACCATCATCAACCAGAAAGGGCAGGACGTGATCTGTATCTACGTCGCCATCGGTCAGAAAAGGTCTACCGTGGCTGCCCTCGTGGAAAACCTGAACAGAAACGGCGCCATGGCCTACACTATCGTAGTGGCGGCTACCGCGTCAGAGGCCAGCCCGCTGCAGTACATCGCGCCTTACTCCGGCTGTGCCATGGGCGAATACTTTATGCATCAGGGGAAGGACGTCCTCATCGTCTACGACGATCTGAGCAAACACGCGGTGGCCTACCGTGCCCTGTCGCTGCTCATCCGTCGTCCCCCGGGACGTGAAGCTTATCCCGGCGACGTCTTCTATCTGCATTCCAGACTGCTGGAACGTGCAGCCAAGCTGGACGAAGCCCACGGAGGCGGCTCCCTCACGGCCCTTCCAATCATCGAGACACAGGCAGGCGACGTCTCCGCCTACATCCCGACCAACGTGATCTCCATCACGGATGGCCAGATCTTCCTGGAGACAGAGCTTTTCCATTCCGGCGTCATGCCGGCCGTAAACCCGGGTATCTCGGTCTCCCGAGTGGGCGGCAACGCTCAGATCAAGGCCATGAAAAAGGTAGCCGGAACCCTGAAGCTGATCTATTCCCAGTACAGAGAGCTGCAGAGCTTTGCCCAGTTCGGTTCCGACCTGGACGCGGATACCAAAGCCCGTCTGGACCAGGGCGCGCGTATCGTGGAAGTTCTCAAGCAGAACCAGAATTCGCCCGTGCCTGTCCAGAAGCAGGTGGCCATTCTCTACGCGGTCACAAAGGGTATCCTGGCGGGAGTTCCCGTCGACGCGGTGCGCAGGTATGAACAGGGCCTGTTCACCTGGCTTGATACCGACGCGGACGGCGCATCCGTCATGCAGGAGATCGCTTCTACCGGTGTACTCTCACCGGAAGCGGATGAAAAACTGAAAAACGCGCTGGAAACCTACACGGCTGACTTCGTACAGAGCCTTAATTGACAGGAGGGATAGCCAGTGGCTTCAAATATGAAAGCAGTGAAGCTGCGGATCAAGAGCGTCCAGAGTACCATGCAGATCACAAAGGCCATGGAGCTCGTCGCTTCTTCCAAGCTTCGCAAAGCCAAAGAGAGAGCCGATATATCCCGCCCGTATTTCAAAGAGCTGTACGATACGCTGGTGACCATCTCCGCAGGGAACACGGATTTTTCCTCTCCCTATGTGCGGATCCCCGACAATGATAAATATTGTTATGTGGTGGTCGCGGGCGACAGAGGCCTGGCCGGAGGCTACAACTCCAACATGTTCAAAAAAGTGGAGGAAGTGACGGCCGGCAAGGATTACGTGGTCCTTCCCATCGGGAAAAAGGCGGTGGAGTATTATAAACGCCGCAACCGTGAGATCGTATCGGAATCTTTCGGGGTCATTGCGGATATCTCGGTATCGGACTGCTTTGAGATTTCCAGGCTTCTGTGCAGACTTTTCCGGGAAGGGCAGTACGGGCATATCGAGCTCTGCTACACAGAGTTTGTTTCCATGCTGTCGCAGCGGCCGCAGGTGGCTTCGATCCTTCCTCTGGCCGAGGTAAGCACCGAGGACGGCGAAAAGACCGCCGGCATCCGCGAACTGATCCTCTATGAACCGAGCGCGGAGGAAGTCTTCGACACCATCGTGCCGGAGTATCTGGCAGGCCTGATCTACGGCGGCGTGTGCGACGCCGTTGCCAGCGAGCTGGCAGCCCGGCGTACGGCCATGGAGGCTGCGACGGACAACGCCGAAGAGATGATCGAAAAGCTGAATCTGTATTACAACCGGGCAAGACAGGCCAGCATCACCCAGGAGATTACCGAGATCGTGGGCGGCGCGGAAGGGCTGACCGGCTGACAGGCAGAAAATGCCCTTGTCCTGAAGGACATTTTCATGGCACTAGAATATTAACAGGAGATAAATTGATGAGTGAGAGACATATTGGAGAAGTGGTGCAGGTGACCGGCCCCGTGCTGGACATTAAGTTCTCCGACAATGAGCTGCCTGCGCTTCTGAATGCCATCGAGATCGAGCATAACGGGAAGATCCTCACCGCAGAAGTGGCCCAGCAGACCGGCGACAACACGGTCCGCTGCATCGCCATGAATTCCACCGACGGCCTGGTGCGCGGCACAAAGGCTGTGGATACCGGCGGCCCCATCACGGTGCCGGTGGGCGAAGAATGCCTGGGCAGAGTGTTCAACCTCCTGGGCGACCCTGTGGATGAAGGCCCCAAAGCAGAGACAAAGGAACGCTGGGCGATCCATCGTCCTGCTCCTTCTTACGAAGAACAGATGCCGGCTACCGAGATCCTGGAGACAGGCATCAAGGTGGTCGACCTGATCTGCCCCTACGCAAAAGGCGGAAAGATCGGTCTGTTCGGCGGCGCCGGCGTAGGCAAGACGGTCCTGATCATGGAACTGATCCACAACGTGGCGACGGCTCACGGCGGAATTTCCGTTTTTACCGGCGTCGGAGAGCGTACCCGTGAAGGAAACGACTTATACAACGAGATGAAAGAGAGCGGCGTTATCGACAAGACAGCCCTGGTCTACGGCCAGATGAACGAGCCGCCCGGAGCCCGTATGAGAGTCGGCCTTTCCGGCCTGACCATGGCGGAATACTTCCGCGATGTCAAAAACCAGGACGTGCTGCTGTTTATCGACAACATCTTCCGTTTTACCCAGGCCGGTTCCGAAGTGTCGGCTCTGCTTGGCCGTATGCCTTCAGCCGTGGGTTACCAGCCCACGTTGGCCACAGAGATGGGCGAACTGCAGGAGCGTATCACTTCGACCCGCAAAGGCTCCATCACATCCGTCCAGGCAGTCTATGTGCCTGCGGATGACCTGACGGACCCTGCGCCTGCTACGACGTTTACCCATCTGGATGCTACCACGGTGCTTTCCCGTGACATCGCGTCCCAGGGCATCTACCCTGCGGTGGATCCGCTGGATTCGACCAGCCGTATCCTCTCGCCGGAGGTGTTGGGCACCGAGCATTACGAGATCGCCCGCTCCGTACAGAGAGTGCTGCAGCGTTACAAAGAGCTGCAGGATATCATCGCCATCATGGGTATGGACGAGCTTTCGGAAGAAGACAAGATGACCGTCAACCGTGCCCGCAAGGTGCAGCGTTTCCTGTCCCAGAGCTTCTCGGTGGCGGAACAGTTCACCGGTATGCCCGGGCAGTATGTACCGCTGAAAGAGACCCTCAGAGGCTTCAGGATGATCCTGGACGGCGAGTGCGACGAGATTCCGGAGAGCTGTTTCCTGTTTGCCGGCACGATCGACGAAGTGTTCGAGAAGGCAAAGAACCAGTAAAGGAGGCTGCCGATGAAACCCTTTTCACTGCAGATCGGAACACCGGACGGTCTTCTCTTTGACGGAGAGGTGGAACGTGTCAAGGTCCGTGCGGTCACAGGGGATCTTGCCATCCTGGCTGACCATATCAACTATGTGACAGCCCTTGGCATGGGAGAAGCCTACATCGTTCTTCCGGACGGAACCAGAAGAAAGGCTGCCTGCATCGGCGGCATGCTTTCGGTCATGAACGGAGAATGCAGTGTGCTGGCCACCACCTGGGAGTGGGCAGAGGACATCGACCACCAGAGAGCGCAGGAGGCAAAAGCCCGTGCAGAACAGATGCTTGCCAAGGGAGGACTTTCCGACAAGGAATATATGATCGCCCGGGCCAAGCTGCAAAGAGCCCTCGTCCGTATCGGCGTCACGACGCCGTGATAAATATACGATAAAAAAGCAGAGGAACCGTCCCCTGCTTTTTTTGTTGACATTTTCAGTTTTCTATATGGATGATATCCCGCAGAACATAGTGGAAGGAGGGAGAGGAGAACGTTAAATTCTCATTATATCCGTTCCTCAGATCGATGGTATCGCTCCCATCGTTGGGATTGACGCCCGTATAGTCTCCTTTGTAGATATTGATCTTTCCTTTTTTGAAGGCTTCGATGGCCGTATCCATGGCGTCCTGGGTTCCGCGCGCGATGGTCAGTCTGTTGGGCTCCAGTATTTCTACCCAGTCCCGTTCAAAACCGGCGCACATGTCATTACCGTTCACATCGCCTTCCACATATTCCTCGATCACTCTGTTGTTCATGACCGCCTCCGTCGCCTCGACGATATAGGGGGTCCAGTTGACACACGTGCTGATCAGCGACGAGGACGGAGCCACGTCGATCATGCTCTTGTTGTAGCCTACGTGATATACGGGGAGGGTGTGGCTGGCTTCTTCGCAGGCGAGGGCAGGCCCGACTGTGTCGCAGTATTGTCCGATGATCTGGCAGCCTTCGTCGATCAGCGTTTTAGTTGTGTTCTTTTCCAGACTGAAGTTTCCCCAAGTGTAGGTGTAACGTACATTCATGACAGCAGTGGGGCATACAGAGCGGACGCCCAGCAGGAAAGCCGTATAACTGGATATGACTTCCGGGATGGGATGGGCGGCTACAAAGCCCACCAATGCATCCTCGGCGTCGATCACATGGTTGGCGATCATCTCGTTCAGCTTCATTCCGGCGGCGATGCCGCTCACATACCGGCCTTCCACGATCCTGCCCTTGAAAGTGTGATAGTTCTCAGGGAGCTGTGAAAAATCCAGGGGCTCGCTGGAGGCCTGGCAGAACTGCACATCCGGAAACTCCGGAGCCAGCTTATACAGGGCGTCCGTGTAACTGTCCGTAAAGATGATGCTGCAGCCGCTGTGGATCAGTTCGCGCAGAGGTTCCTCTGTCTTTTCGTCAAGAACGTTGCTTCGGGTCATGACCTCGACTTTGCCGGGATATTCCCGTTCGAGTGCCTTGGCGCCCAGCGAAAAATTGTAGGTGTAAGGCGTGATCTCGTCATTTTCATAGATAAAGCCGACTTTCAGAACGCCCACATTCCTGGTCTTGTTTCCAAAGGAATAGATGGTTCCGTAGATCAGAAAGACCAGAAGGGCGGACAAAAGAGTGGCCAGATAGACTCTTCTCATTCTTGCTTACCTCCTATTCTTTCTTCGCCTGAGGATCGTCCTGAGGCTTATCCTGGGTCTTGTCCTGAGGTGTGTCCTGAGGCTTATCCTGGGTATTGTCTCCGGGTTTCTCCGCGGGCTGCTCCAGGATCTTCTCCTCGATGGCTTCCTCGGTGATCTCTTCCGGCGGAAGGTCAGGGTACATGGCTTTGATATCGATATCCCCGTCCTCGATCAGCTGCAGCAGGATATCCACACACTCCGGATCGAACTGCGTGCCGCGGCCTCGTCTCAACTCTCCCAGTACATATTCAAAATCGAGCTTCTTACGGTAGATGCGATTGGCGGTCATGGCATCGAAAGCGTCCGCCACGCCGATGATCCGGCCGTAAAGCGGGATCTCTTCGCCCTTCAGCCCTTCCGGATAGCCCTTGCCGTCATACCGTTCGTGATGGAAGCGCGCGCCCTCCACCACATGGTCGATCAGGGTGAAACTGCCCAGGATCTCGCTTCCGCGGGTCACGTGGGATTTCATGATGGCATATTCTTCATCCGTCAGGCGTCCCGGCTTGTTCAGGACTCTGTCAGGTATGCCGATCTTGCCGATATCATGCATACGGGCCGCCTTCCGGATGTTTTCACATTGTTTTTTACTGAAGCCCATCCGCTGTGCGATCTGTGCGGAATAGACTGACACACGATAGGAATGCTGACTGGTGCTGGTATCTTTGGCGTCCACCGCGTTGGCGATGGCGATGATGGTCTCGTTGCCGAGCTGGATCTTCTTCTGGGCGTTTGCGAGGGCTCTCTGCATAAAGAACCAGGGGATCCAGGCGATAAACAGCATCGCTACAACAATGATGTAGAAGATAAACCAGCTTTCGTCATAGATCTCTTTTTCCTTGATGACCCGGAAGAGACGCTCCTCCAGGATATTTTCCCGGTTATTGTCAAATACGGCAAGGTGCAATGTATACTCACCGCTCGGAATGTTGGTGTAGACAATGCTGGAAAAGTTGCTCTGCGGCATGATCGTCCAGTCTTTGTCGACCCCTTCCAGATAGTAGCCCGTGTTGGGATCCTGGATGGTATAGTTGATGATCTCCGGGAAAAGCTCCAGCTTGTTGGCACCGTGATTGATGGAGATGATCCGGTCCTGCTCGATGGTTCTGGGGACATTGTCCAGCTTGGCCAGGGTCAGGTTGATGCGGTACGAACGTGTGGTAAGAGCGTAACGCTCGGTATCCATGATGTAGACGCCTTTGTCGCAGGAGAGGAAAAGATCTCCCTGGTCATCCGCGTAGTTCCATGAATTGGCGGTCAAAGCACTGTTCAGGCCCCTTCTGGAATCGAGAAGATCACAGGACATGTTTTCCACGTCGTTGACAAGGTCATCCCGGTTGACGACATAGATGCCGGCGCTGCTGAGCACAAACAGTGTATGATTGTCCTTCGCCCAGATATCATAGTTGTTGAAGTAGGGGAAGTTATCCAGAGTGCGGATGGAGTAATCGGTTTCCATGTAGCACAGGCCGTTGCTGGTGATCAGAAAAATCCCGCTGCCGTCTGGGTCCTTTACGGACCGCAGGATGACGCCGGAACTCAGGCCGTCTTCCCGGGTCAGCATGCGTTCTACCTGATGGTCTCTGATCACTGCGATCCCGTCGCCGTCCGTGCCTGCCAGGATGGTTCCGTCCGACATCTCCGTGACAGTCAGGATCATGGAATTGATCAGGCCGTCCGCATAGCTGATGGTATCTGTGACCCTGTGATCCTCGATAAAGCTGATGCCCGTATCGCCGGCTGCCAGGATCGTGCCGTCCGAGAGCTCGGTGGTCATCCTGGCCCGGTTTCCGAAACTTCCGTTGTCGGCATTGTATAAATGCTGGGTCCCGTCTTCTTCGATCTCGAGAAGTCCGCTTCCGTAAGTGCATAACCAGATGCTGCCGTGGCTGTCGGTCATGATGCAGCGGATCCTTACGCCGTTCAGCTGTCTGGTCAGGTCATTCGTGATCTGCCGCCGGCACGTTTCATCGACGATATCCAGGCCTTTGTCGGTGCCGAAGAAGTAACAGCCCTCCCATCTGGCGACGGAATTGACCACACGGCTTTCCATTCCGACGGTGGAGTAGACGTCTTTGAAGGGGGACTGCGCCAGCCGCAGAAGTCCCAGCCGCGAAGACGTAAACCACAGGTTGTTCTGATAATCCATCAGAACATTGTCGATAGAGTTGTTAAAAGTGTTGACATTGATGAGATGGAACTGCCTTTTTGTGTCCACGTAACCGATGCCGTTGTCGGCAGCTACGAACATTTCACCGTTTTCCAGATAGTAAAGATCGTTCAGATTCATCAGGCCGCTGCACTGGATGGAATCGATCCCGTTAAAGCCGTCTTCGGAAACGTCGTACCGGTATATGATGTTGGAAGAGGTGCCTGCAAGCAGATACCCCTCGGGATCAAAGCAGCAGCTGTTGAAGATATCGTTGCCGAAAATGCGCAGGGAGCTTTTGATCTGTCCGTTTTTCAGAAGAAACAGCCGTCCGTCGGACGTGATGGCGGCGACGTGGCCGTTGTTGTCCGCGGCGATCTTGTCCGCATAGACGATCTCCCGGAGCGTCGCGATCTTTTTCAGACCGTCATTTAACGCCAGGATCTGCATACTGCCCGTTGTGCCGACATAATAATATCCGTCGGAGCCCTGGATGATGGAACGGACCGAGTTGGAAGGGAGCCCGTTGGCTTCGTCCAGGACGTTGGATATCTTTTCGTTGATGGAGATGGACAGGCCGTTGTCGTTGGTGCCGATCCACAGACGGCCCTCTTCGTCCACATACAGGCAGTTGACGTTGCGGACGGACTCGTAATTGTCCATCCAGCGGAATTCCGAACCGTTGTATCGGTACAGTCCGGCGTAGGTACCGATCCACAGGATACCGTCGTTGGTCTGCTCGATATCGTTGGCTTCGCCGCAGGGCAGGCCGTTGCTGCTGCTGAACACGGTCTGGACATAATCGTCATAGTCGATGACATTTTCGATCTCTTCCGCATATGTTTTTTCAGAAGACAGGAAAGCAGAAAGAGAAAAAAACAGCAGAAGCGGAACGATCTGAAGGACGTCGTCCATATGCTTTGAAAAATGCTGGGCTCTTACGGCCCTGATCTTCTGCAGGACGAGGCGGATGATCTTTAACAGGATATAAAGAAGGAGAAGCGTTATAAACTTGTCCAGGAATTCCAGGTAAAAAGCCCCGATGATCTGGCAGAGGATAAGAGGCCAGCCTCTTTCCGCCAGATAATTCAGGACGCCGTTCCCCCATATGTTCCCCGTATATCCGTCAAAAAAGACAATGTTTAGAGGAACGGAGACCACCAGACAGGCAATAGCTGAAACGGCACTGACGGACATGGTCCCGAAGAGGGTGTTGAACATTCCTTTTTTGGCTGCAAAGCCGACGATCAGCGCGAGGATCAGGCTGACCAGCGCATAGATATAAGAGGAATGATACACCATACTGTAGATCAGGTTGCTGGTAACGCCGACTATGGCGCCGCAGATGGGACCGCCCACATAAGAGCAGAGAACCGTGCCTACAGAATCCAGCCAGAACATCAGATTATAATGGGTGGTCAGAGACCTTCCTCCGAGGTTCAGCAGAATACACACGGCTGTAAAGATCATGATCTGAATTATTTTCCAGTTTTTCAATTTGATTCCCTCCCGTTCTGCCAGGCAGGTGTAACATTATAAGCGAAGCTCGCCGGCACGATCGGCATATTCTTCAAACCATTTCTCATACTGACCGGATTCCATCACTTCATCGATCACTCCGTTCACAAAACCGATCAGCATGGTCTCTCCCTTGGGAGCGGCGATCCGGTCGCCGGTATACTGCTCATCCAGGGAGAAGGTGAGGCCCGGAGCAAGCATCAGACCGCAATCGGGATTGTTATCGATATAGACCTGCGCGTTCTCGATGTTCACGAGTGCCGCGTCCGCTGATTCATTTTCAACGGCCTGATAGATATCCAGGATGGAGGTAAGACGGCGGAACTCATGATAGTAGGGCAGGTTATCCACGGCAAGGCTCTCCTGCAGCGAAAGGCTCTGCGCTACGATGGTCCTGTTCTTCAGGTCCTCGGGAGATCTGATCTTGTCAACATCCTTTTCACGGATCAGAAGGCCGTCGGTGGCGCTGTCTGAGTCGCCGTAATGATAGCCTTTGGAGAATTCCAGGTTCTGGGCTCTGGACGGCGTAAAGGCAAGACCCGAGATGGCAAGGTCATATTGACCTCTGGCGACAGAAGCCAGAACATCGTCAAACTCGAGAGGAACGATCTCCAGCTCGACGCCCATCCGCTTCGCGATCAGCCGGGCCAGCTCCATGTCGGCGCCGACATAGCTTTCCTGCCCGGAGAGGGAAGGATCTATAAATTCCTGCGGTGCATAGTAAGGCTCTGTGGCTACTGTGAGCCTGCCGGATTCCTGGATGGCCAGAAGGCGTCCCACGGCATCTTCCGGTATGCCGTTCGTGATATCGAGGGAATCATCTACAAAGTTCCACTCGTTTTCTACGATGAAGACTTCCTCATCCTCCGCTCCTGCGGGGCAGGAAAACAGAAAGACAGACAGAAAGCCGAGAAGAAACGGGATTCCTGCGCGCGATATATGCCTCATTTTCATAAAAGTATTTCCCTTTCAGAAGACATTTTACTACAACTATCATTATACTAAATGGCAGTTGGAAAGGCAATAAGAAGCCATAAAAACTGCATCTTTCATTTACAGAACGGTCGTGCTATAATCATGTGGAATGCTGTCGCTGTAATACGTGAAAATGCAGGACGGCGTTAATTCAGAAAATCGAAAGGAACCGACATGTCAGAAATATCCATAAGACATCTGAGCAAGACTTTTCAGTCTGCGGACGGGACCGTGGAAGCGCTGAAGGACGTAAGCATTGAGATCTCATCCGGCGATATATACGGCATCATCGGAATGTCCGGGGCCGGAAAGAGCACTCTGGTACGCTGCATCAATTATCTGGAGGTGCCTTCCCAGGGCGAGGTCCTGATCGACGGGCACGAGCTGGGCAGCTATTCAGAGAGCGAATTGAGGGCTCAGCGCAAGAATATCGGCATGATCTTCCAGCATTTCAATCTGCTGATGCAGAAATCCGTGCTGGAAAACGTCTGTTTTCCCCTGTACATCCAGGGCAAGAGCAAACAGGAAGCCCGCAAAAAAGCGGCAGAACTTCTGGAGATCGTAGGTCTGTACGACAAACAGAAGGCTTTTCCGGCCCAGCTTTCCGGAGGACAGATGCAAAGAGTGGCGATCGCAAGGGCGCTCGCCTCTGATCCGCAGATCCTCCTCTGTGACGAAGCCACCAGCGCGCTGGATCCCCAGACGACTTCCTCCATCCTGGAGCTTCTTGGCAATATCAACCGTGATTTCGGCATCACCATCGTGATCATCACCCACCAGATGTCGGTGGTGCGCGAGGTCTGCAGGCACGTGGCCATCCTCAAGGAAGGCGTCGTGATCGAAGAAGGCCTGGTTTCGGACATCTTTTCTCATCCGAAGACCGAAGTAGCCCGTGAACTGATCCGGAAGGACATCCTGACCGATCCGGAGACCGAAAAAGCAGCCCTGATGTCCGAGATCCAGGGCGGCGACATCATCCGTATCGTCTTTTCGGAGAATTCGGCCTTTGAGCCCGTGATCGCGAACCTGATCCTCACCTTCCAGGAGCCGGTCAACATTCTTCGGGCCAACACCCGCAATGTGGGAGGCGTGGCAAAGGGCGAGATGATCCTTCAGTTTATGGAATACAGTCAAAGAAAAGAAGCCATGAAGCACTACCTGAAGGAGTGCGGACTGGCAGTGGAGGAGGCGCCGGAATATGCACATTGATCTTATCGGACTCATCGCTGCAGCGGCAGCTCCGGCCAACGTCAGTGAATGGATCGACACCTACGGAAAAATGCTGGTGGAAGGCATCTGGGGAACCATCTATATGACCATGGTCTCCACCATCATCGGCTACCTGTTCGGCCTGCCCATGGGCGTCCTTCTTACAGTGACCAGAAAAGACGGCTTAAAGCCGAACGCGCTGGTCTACAAGGTCCTGGATGTGATCGCCAACATCGTGCGAAGCATCCCGTTCCTGATCCTTCTGATCCTGCTCATCCCGTTTACCAGAGCCCTGGTCGGAAAAAGCTACGGTACGACGGCCGTCATCGTCCCGCTTTCCATCGCGGCGATCCCTTTTATCGCCCGTATGGTGGAATCGTCCCTGACAGAGGTGGACGCCGGCGTCATCGAGGCAGCCCGTTCCATGGGAGCAAGCAACATGCAGATCATCACCAGAGTCCTTCTGGTGGAAGGAAGGACATCGCTCATTGTAAACGCGACGATCGCAATGGGCACCATCCTTGGCTATTCGGCCATGGCCGGTACGGTGGGCGGCGGCGGCCTTGGCGATATCGCGGTACGGTACGGCTACAACCGTTACATCTATGACGTGATGTTCGTTACGGTGGCGCTCCTGATCATCCTGTTCCAGATCTTCCAGACCTACGGGATGTTCTTTGCCAACCATTTTGACCGCAGAAAATCAACCACCTTAAAAGCAGGCTCCCTGATCTTTTTCATTGTTTTTTCGGTGATCATGGGCGCCGCGGCAGGCGTCGGGATCATCCAGTTTATCAGGACGATGTTCCTGCGCTGATCCATGAAAACAGCAGCATCTGCTGTTCAGAAGGGGCGTAAAGCCTTCTTCGCATACATAATTTTTTACAAGAGGAGGAACTTATTATGAAGAAAATCACAGCAGCAGCCCTGATCAGCGTTCTGGCCATCGGCACGATCGGATCCTTTGCGATGGCAGAAGAAGACACCACCATCACAGTGGCAGCTTCTGCAACACCCCATTCCGAGATCCTCGAGAAGGCAGCTCCGCTTCTGGAAGAGAAGGGCTACACTCTGGAAGTGACAGTGTTTGACGATTATGTACAGCCGAACGAAGTGGTAGAGAGCGGCGAGTTTGACGCGAACTATTTCCAGCATATCCCCTATCTGAACAGCTTTAACGAGGAGAAAGGAACCCACCTTGTCAACGCAGGCGGCATCCACTATGAGCCGTTCGGAATCTATCCGGGAACCAAGTCCAGCCTGGATGACATCGCTGACGGCGACACCATCGCTGTTCCGAACGACACCACCAATGAAGCAAGAGCCCTTCTTCTGCTGCAGGACAACGGCATTATCACCCTGAAAGAGGGCGTAGGCCTGGAAGCAACCGTCAACGATATCGAAGCATACAACTATGACATCGAGATCGTAGAGCTGGCTGCAGAGCAGGTCGCCCGTGTCGTGGACGAGACCTCCTATGTCGTCCTGAACGGCAACTATGCGCTGGAAGCAGGCTTCTCCGTAGGAAAAGATTCCCTGGCTCATGAAGAGAGCGATTCCGAAGCTGCCAAGACCTATGTGAACGTCATCGCCGTCTATGAAGGCAACGAAGAACTTCCCAAGATCCAGGCGCTGGTAGAAGTGCTGAAGTCCGATGAGATCGTGAACTTCATCAACGAGACCTATGACGGAGCCGTTATCCCCTTCGTAGATTAAAAACGGATAAAAAAGACTCGTCCCCGCGATTGGTTATTCTGCTTTGACAGCATATCAATCGCGGGGATGCTTTTTTTACACTGAGCCGACGGACGGACCATACGCAGATGGAAAGATCCTCCTTTTTGTCTAAAAGCCGGGAGGCAGGCGTCTGTCGATCTCGCGGGTCAACGTTCCGATCACGATTCCCGCGACCACGCCGGCGACAAGAAGTGCCGGGGCATAATAGAAGATATGTGTGCTGCCCAGGACCAGGGCAGCTGCCAGAAGCTGCCCGACGTTGTGACTCACGCCGCCGGCAACGCTGATCCCGATGGGGCTCATATCCGTAAATCTGCTTAATAGCCCCATGACGCACAGGGACAGGGCGGCTCCGGTCAGACTGTACAGGATGCTGAAAAGGCTGCCGAACAAGAAGCCGATCACCAGGATCCGCACGACGGATACCAGGGCTGCTTCTTTCACATTGTGTCGGAGCAGAAGCAGCAGGACGGCCAGATTGGCAAGCCCCAGCTTGATGCCCGGGGTCCCCACAAAGAACGGGATCAACGATTCCACATATCCCAGGATGATGGCTGCCGCGGCAAAGACGCCGAGGACGGCGGTTTTCTGTTTCATGGCTATGTGACAGCGTCCACTTCGGGATCGTTCCCGCCGGACGCTGATACTCCTTCTATGATGATCTTGTTGGGCAGGCAGATGATGGTGCCGCCGTTCCGGCCGATGGGGGCCTGTTCCATGCAGTAATGATCCGGACAGGAAGCGTCCGTCATACGGGCTTCTCCGTTTTTGATCTCACAGGTGTTGGTCCCGTTGATATCGATCACCCGGTCCTGCAGAAGAGAATACTCGCCATATACCTGTCCGGCGGCCGTAATGCGGATGGACAGACAATCATCTGTCCCGGAGAGCTCCCGGATAAAGAAAAGCAGAAGCGCTGTAAACAATATGGCGCCGATCATGATGAATTCTTTTTTTTTCATAACCGTAAAGGCGGCAGCAGGAGCCTGTTCTGCCGCGTTTTCCTTTTTCATGCTGAATCCATTGTAAACCATTTGCGGATTTGATACAATAATACGAAGATACAAAGATTCAAAAACAGGAGGAAGCAATATGATCAGAAGAAAAGAAGACTGCAGGACAGAATACAGAGAGCATATGAGGGACGGGGACGGTACGGTTCAGCTGACCAGCCTGATCGAAGGTCCCGGGGAATTGAACGACAAAGGCCGTCTTTTTTCGAAGATCACCCTGCAGCCGGGCTGCAGCATCGGATTTCATATCCATGATAAGGATGCGGAGCTCTTCTATATTCTTTCAGGTACCGCGGAGTATAACGACAACGGAAACTGCGTAACGGTCTCGGCGGGGGATGTGACCATCTGCCCCACGGGGACAGGACACGGCATAGCCAATCATACGGATCAGGTGGTGGAACTGATCGCCGTGATCGTTTATGCATAAGGAGGACTGCGATGAAACAAAACATGCCTGAAATGCTGAATCATGAAGACACTTGTGAAAACGGGCATGAGCAGGAAGGCGCTTCCAAAAATCTCGGCCTTGCAAAGCATTCCCTGGAGACAGAAGGCTGCACCTGCGTTCTTGCGAAGGGCAGCGAGATCTATAAAAGCACCCGGCACGGGATCGCCCCGCTGCTGGCCTGGATCGGCCAGGGGATCGATGTGAGCGGTTATTCCGCGGCGGATCAGATCGTGGGAAAGGCGGCTGCGCTCCTGTATGTACGCATGGGCGTGACAGAAGTGTACGCGCAGGTGGTCAGCGAACCTGCCCGCCAGGTCCTTGCGGACCATGGCATTCTTCTGCGTTATGACAAGCTGGTTCCCTGGATCATCAACCGTCGGGGAGACGGCATGTGTCCGATGGAACAGACTGTCCTGCAGATCTCTGACCCGGAGGAGGCTCTTGCCGCCCTGCGGGAAAAGGTCAGGATCCTGGCAGCACAGAATGATCAATAATAATATGAAAGGTGGAAAAGGTAAAAATGGAACGGAAAAACGCGTGGCTTTCTTACACCAAAGAGCAGGAGGCAGAGCTGGAAAAGATTTCCCTGTCCTACAGAAGCTTTCTGGATAAAGGCAAGACCGAGAGGGAGTGTGTGCGAGAGATTATCCTGCAGGCCGAGGCTGCCGGCTATCAGCCCCTGCAGAAAGTCCTCGCCTCCGGCAGTGCCATAAAAGCCGGCGACAGGCTCTATGACGTGTGCATGAACAAGACGGTCGCTCTTTATTATATCGGCGAGGAAGATATTACAAACGGCATGAACATTCTCTGCGCGCATATCGACTCCCCCAGGCTCGATATCAAGCAGAATCCCCTGTATGAGGAAGCTGACCTGGCTTACCTGGATACACACTATTATGGCGGCGTCAAAAAATACCAGTGGGTAACCCTTCCGCTGGCCATCCACGGCGTGGTCGCCAAAAAGGACGGAGAAGTCGTGGATATCTGCATCGGTGAAGATGAATCCGATCCGATCCTCTATATCACGGACCTTCTGATCCATCTCTCCGCAAAACAGCTGCAGAAAAAAGCCTCCGAAGCCATCGAAGGCGAAAAACTGGATATCCTGATCGGCAGCAGGCCGCTTGCCGACGAAGAAGACGAAAAGAAAAAAGAAGCGGTCAAAGAGAACATCCTGCAGATCCTGCAGGAAAAATACGGCATCGAGGAAGAAGACTTCCTGTCCGCGGAGCTGGAGGTGGTTCCGGCCGGAAAAGCGCGTGAGTGCGGCCTGGACCGCAGCATGATCGCTTCTTACGGCCAGGACGACCGCGTGTGCGCCTACACGTCTCTGCTGGCTATGCTGGAGCTGAAAGGAAAGCTGCAGCGGACAGCGTGCTGCATCCTGGTCGACAAGGAAGAGATCGGCAGCGTCGGCGCGACCGGCATGCAGTCCCGCTTCTTTGAAAACAGCGTGGCAGAGCTGCTCGAAGGAATGGGGCAGTATTCCGGGCTCGCTCATCGCCGGACGCTGAAAAACAGCTGCATGCTCTCCTCTGACGTGAGCGCAGGCTTTGATCCGGCCTTTGCGGAAGTGTTCGAAAAGAAGAACGCTGCCTTCCTGGGCAGAGGCGTTGTGCTCAACAAATTTACCGGCGCCCGGGGCAAATCCGGCTCCAACGACGCCAACGCAGAATATATCGCCCGTGTCCGCAAGGCTTTTGACGATGATCAGGTAGCTTTCCAGACAGCCGAACTCGGCAAGGTGGACGAGGGCGGCGGCGGCACGATCGCCTACATCGCCGCGCTCTATGGGATGGAAGTAATAGACAGCGGCGTAGCCGTACTCAGCATGCATGCACCCTGGGAGGTGACCAGCAAAGCAGATGTGTACGAAGCGCTCCGCGCCTACAGGGCATTCCTGAAATACATGACACATTGATAAAAAAAGGACCGGCCAGCTGGCCGGTCCTTTACACTACAGATTACATTATTCTGTCCAGCTTCTTCCGGTGGGAATCCGTCCGTTCCCTCCGTCTGTCCAGTATGAAACCAGCGGGATTTCCGAGGCGTCTCCCGTCAGGGAAAACCTCTCCTCAGGCACGCAAAGCCGCACAGGCTCCCGGTTGAGGATCAGCCGGGCAAAATCGCCCGCAGAAGACACTCTTCTGGGGAGCGCCATCCCGTAGATCAGGCCTTCTTCATATTTCCCGGGATACGAAAGATGGTTGTCAGACCCGCAGGTTTTATAAAGCCCGAACTCATCTGCATACCGCAGTGCCGCCGCGTCTTCGATCGCACGGTTGCCGGCGTTGGCAACCTCCACGGCATCCACAAAATCCTTCGTCAGGGTGATCATACGGATATAGTCCCTGCAGCGGAAAGGATGCGCCTGCACCACACAGCCCCCGGCAGCGTGCACTGCTTCAAACTGTTCCCGATAGGACCAGTGCTCCATCTCCGGATGAGCGCAGAGCCATTCCGGCGAAAGACCATAGATCAGATAGTCATCCCCCTTAAAGGTCTCTTCCCATGCGAAAAACACATCCAGACCGCATTTCGCCCCTTCTTCGCGGGCTTCTTCAAACCCCCTGCAGTAAAGCCTGATCCGTTCCTGCCAGGGCAGATTTCTCGGCACCGAGCAGTTTCCGCCAAAAAAATGATCCGAGATAAAAATTCCGGTAAATCCAAGTGAATGATAATAACGCACATGTTCAACGCCGTCCGAACGTCCGCAAAGACTGGCTTTGTTGGTGTGCAGATGCGTTTCGTAAAGATATTCCATAAAGTCACCATACGAGGCAGATCAGAAAACGATCGTCAGATTGTTAAGTCCCAGAGAACTGATATACATGGTATCCTTGGCCTTGGAAAAAGCCATTCGGATCCCGAAATGGGCCGTCTGATCATCCGATTTATGCAGATCGTTATAGGCGATGGGATCAAATCCTTTGCAGTCGTCACGGATGCGCAGAGTCCTCTTTTCATTCTTGACCATATAACGGATATCGATGCTGTGATCCAGATCGTCCATGCCAAAACCGTGTTCTATGATGTTGAAGGCCATCTCCTCCACGCAGAGGGACACGTTATAACTGATCCTTTCATCCTCATGATGGGCTTTGCAGAACTCTCCGATGGCGATGGAGGCGGATGTGACCTCCTCACGGGTGCGGACAGTGACTTCAAAGCAGTCTTTGGCAGGTACACCGATATCAGAATGGAGCATGGCAAAAGCTTCCGCGGTAAACGTGACATGCCCGTTCTTTTTCCAGACAATACAGCAGATGACAAGCAGGGCGAGGGTCTCTCCGAAAAAGAAAGCCATCCATACCCCGGTGGTGCCGATCACACGGCTCAGAAGAAAACCGGAGAGCGCCGGGAAAGCAAAATTCTGCAGGACAGAGATCAGCTCCGTGAGAGGCGTCCGCCCGGTTCCCTGATAATAGTTTTTGAGTGAGGTGTTCAAGGAACATGGCACCAGGCAGAGCGCGAACAGGCGGAGCCCTGTGACGGCCATGCTTCGTGCGTCCTGACGGGTGAGGAAAAGCCCCACCATGACAGGAGACGCGAACTGTACGGCAATGGTGACGATCACGTCCAGTATAATGGCGTACAGCGTCATGATCCGCATCAGGGACAACAACGAGGTGCGGTCTTCATCCCCAAAAAAAACAGAGGAGAGGGTCAGGGCGACCGCCGCTACGCCGGAGCCGAAGGAATAGCAGAGGTTTGAGACGGTCGTGATCACTGAATAGGCCGCTACTGCAAGCTTTCCGTTCACATTCAGCAGGATGTGGTTGAAAACATAGACGAGAAGAACCAGGCTCAGCTGATTGATGACCGTAGGCACGCCGTTTTTCAGCATCTGCACGATGGTCTTTCGATGGATACTCTTGAACCGGAATTTGAACAGGCATTTTTTGCTGAAAAAGTAGGAAAGCCCTATGGCGACAGCCGCATAATAGCTGATACTGGAGGCGAGGCCCATGCCGAGCATTCCGCCCTTAAATACAAATACGCTGAGAAGATCCAGAATGATGTCAGAAACGGTCATGATCCCGACAGCGAGGATCAGACGTTTCTGTTCCCCGGCGATCTGGACAAAAGGTACCATGATCTGTGCAAAGATAAAAGCAGGCGCACCTATGATAAAGCCCGTCAGATAGTTTTTGGTCAGATGGAACACCTGGTTGGTCGGAGAGGGACTGCCAGTACCCAGGATCATACAGATCTGGTTGGGAACCGTAAAGATCAGCACCAGAGCCAGAAGCGCGATCCCGAGGGCAGCCACGATGGATGTAGAATAGCAGGAGATGGCGGATTCCTGATCACCGCTTCCCATGGTTTTTCCGCAGACCACCTGGATGCCGGCCGAGATCATGGCTCCGAGGGCGGCAAACACCAGAAGGATCGGCGTCGCAAGCCCGTAGGCGGTCATCGAATAGACCCCCAGAAACCGTCCGATCATGATACTGTCTATCATCATGCAGATCGTTACCGTCATCGCGGAAAGGATCTGCGTCAAAAGCATTTGTCTGAATTTCTTCTTGATCATGTACACCCACTCCTATCAACTAAAGATTATACTCTTTTCTATGATTTTCGTCAATTGAAAGGCCCTTGCAGAAAGCACAAATCCCCTATAGATGCTTGTATAAAATACAGAAATATGGTATGTTGATTATGGAAAATGCTTTAAAGGAGGGTGCCTATGATAGGATGGCTGATCCGACTGCTCATTTGTCTCGGAAGCGTGCTCATGGTCTTTAATATTGTTTCTTTTATCCGCTATGCCAGATATATCAAAGGGCGCAAATTCTGGGCGGGACGCAATACGATCCTTAATATTCCGATCGCATTGCTCATTTTTTTCCTGGCCGGCTATCTGTTCGTAGGCTTTCTGGGCAATCCGGACCTGGTCATGACAGGCATTCTGTTCGGCGGGAGCATCTTTGTCTGCATCATGTACTTCATGCTTCGCAACATTACGACCGAGATCGTCAAAGGCGAAGAGATGAAAGCCCAGCTGCTGGCAGCTGAACAGGCCACCAACGCGAAGACCGCCTTTATGGCCAGCGTGAGCCACGAGATGAGAACGCCTATGAATGTGATCCTTGGCTATGGTGAAAAAGCCATCAAGGATCCATCCCTTTCTCCGGAGATCAGGACCTGCCTGCAGAAACAGCAGCTAAGCGCACGGCACCTTCTGGACCTGATCAACAATATCCTGGAGCTGAACAGCATCGAGACCGGCTCCAAAACCCTGAAAAATGAAGTGTTTTTTTTCTCCGGCATCCTGGACGAGATCAATGTCCTGATCCAGTCCCTGTGTGACGCAAAAGGCCTTCGTTACGAGTATTCCATGCCGGACGAGGCAAAGGTCTATGTAACCGGAGACCGCGTCCAGCTGAAACAGCTGCTTCTCGGCATCCTTGACAATGCCGTAAAATACACCGATACGCCCGGGACGGTCCGTTTTATCTGCGAATATATCTCGGAGGACGAAAAGCTCCGCACATTCCGCTTCCGGATAGAAGATACGGGCGTAGGCATCGATGCCGAATTCCTTCCGCATATCTTTGACGCGTTTTCGCAGGAGGATGCCAGTTCGACGACCCGCTACAGCGGGCTCGGCGTCAGCCTTGCATCCGGCAGACGCATGATCGAGCTCATGGATGGTTCCATCACGGTGGAGAGCGAAAAAAACAAAGGAACCGTATTTACGGTCACGATCCCGCTTCCCCTCTCCGATGAAAGTCCGGCATCCATCGATCCGGAAACAGCGGAGTTTTCTCTGGAAGGCTGCCGGGTCCTGATCGTGGAAGACCGCCCTGAAAACGCGGAGATCGTCATGGATCTGCTGGAGCTGGAAGGCGTCGAGACCGACCACGCTGAAAACGGAAAGATCGGCCTGGACATGTTTTCGAACACCGAACCCGACTATTACGACGCTGTACTGATGGACATACGGATGCCTGTCATGGACGGCATTGAAACCACCATGCGGATCCGTGCTCTCGAACGTCCCGACGCAAGATCGATCCCGATCATCGCCCTTTCCGCCAACGCGTCTGAAGGCGATGTACGGAAATCTCTGGAAGCCGGCATGAACGCGCATCTTGCAAAGCCGGCCGATGTGGATTCGCTCTACAGTACGTTGAAAAAATATATATTCCAAAGAAAGAAAGGGGATGAACCGGTATGATCAGATCTAAACGAATCAATCGCAGACAGCTCATCCTCATAGTGGATGATCAGGAGATCAACCGGGACGCTCTCGGCGTGATCCTGGAAGACGATTACGATCTCCTTTACGCTGAAAACGGGCAGGAAGCGCTCGAGATCATGCGGAAGTATGCCCTGGACCTTTCCCTCGTCCTCCTGGACATCTTCATGCCCGTTATGAACGGTTTTGAAGTCATGGAACAGGCACGCGCGGACGAGTTTCTGAATACGATCCCGATCATCGTCCTGACGGCCGAAAAGAGCGCAGAGCTGCAGGCGCTGCAGATGGGAGCCGCAGATTTTATCACCAAACCGTTCGACATCACGGAGGTCATCCTGGCCCGCGTAAGCCGGATCATTGAGCTGAGCGAGGGCAGGCAGCTTATCAACGCAGCCGAGCATGACCAGCTGACCGGACTGTACTCCCGAAACTTCTTTTACGAATACGCAAAACGTCTGTTTCTGTATCATCCGGACATGCACATGGATGCGGTCGTCGTGAATATTGAACAGTTTCACTCCATTAACGCCGTCAACGGACGTGATTTCGGCGATGAAGTCCTGAAGACCATCGGTACCGAGATCCTGTCTTTCCTCTCAGAGACCGACGGCATCGGCAACCGGTCCGAAGGCGATCAGTTCCAGATCTACTGTATCCGGCAGCCCGACTACAAGGCTCTTCTCGAACGTCTTCAGGACAAAGTCAGCAATATCTCCGCAAAGGTACGCATCCATCTGCGCATGGGCGTAAATCTCCGGAAAGAAGGCGTGGAACCTATCGTAGCCTTCGACCAGGCACGGGTAGCCTGCAACATGGCACGCGGCGATTATAAGAATCCTTTGATGTTCTACAACGATGACCTGCATAAACGCGAACTCATATCCAGACGTCTCTTGAATGATCTTCGCGGCGGCGTGGAGGAGCATCAGTTCCAGGTCTTTTATCAACCCAAATACGATATCCGATGTGATCCCCCGCGCCTCGCAAGCGCCGAAGCCCTGATCCGCTGGAAACATCCGGAGATGGGAATGATCATTCCCGGAGATTTCATTCCGCTCTTCGAAAGCAACGGCCTGATCAGCGTGATCGACAGCTTTGTCTGGGAAAATGCCGCAAAGCAGATCCGGCGCTGGCGTGAAAAATACCAGTTCACGCTTCCTGTATCGGTCAATGTTTCCCGGGCGGACCTGTTTGATCCGACGCTCACCAGGCGGCTGGTCTCCTTGATGCAGAACAACGGACTGTCGTTCGAAGATTTTAAGCTGGAGATCACCGAGTCGGCCTATATTGACAATGCAAAACAGGCGGTCGAAACGATCCGCGGACTCCAGGACGCCGGGTTTGAGATCGAGATGGACGACTTCGGCTCAGGATATTCGTCCCTCAACACACTGTCGACCATGCCGGTCGATGTGCTCAAGATGGACACTAAATTTGTCCAGAACATCGAAAAGAACGATACAGACATGCGTCTCGTCAACCTGATCCTGGACATTGCAAGACACTTAAAGCTGCGTGTGGTTGCCGAAGGCGTAGAGACACAAGGGCAGCTGGCGCTTCTCAAAAATGCAGACTGCGATCTGGTGCAGGGCTTCTATTTTTCCAGACCGGTCTCGGCAGATGATTTTGAAAAACTGATCCAGAAGGAGATTATGTTAGAAAGAGGTTAAAGAATTGACACTTCAAGAACTTTACCAGGAAATCGAAGGCGACTATGATCAGGCCATCCGCGTGCTGCGGATCGAAAAGCTGATCGACAAGCATATCCGCAAATTCCCGACCAACGGCGTTGCGGATTCACTCATAAAAGCAGGAGAGACCATGGACGCACAGGGACTGTTCGAAGCAGCCCATGCGTTAAAAGGCATCTGTGGAAACCTGGGCCTTGTCAGGATCGCCGCTCTGGCGGATCAGATCACGGAGGAATTCCGCCCGGGCAACACCCGCAGAAAGACGGATGACGAAGTGAAGGATCTGCTTCGGCAGACTGCGGATCTCTGCAGTCATACTTCGGCCTGGATCGCCCGTTACGCAGAAGGCTGATGATTCTGAAATCTAAAAAACAGAAAGGGATCGGTTCAGTATGAGACATACATCTGGTCCAACAGAAAACAAAGATCTCCGCTGCCTGTCCGGGCTTGGCGCATGGGCACTTGCTTTTGGCTGCAGTGTCGGCTGGGGTTCTTTTGTCATGCCCGGAAGTACATTTCTTCCGATCGCGGGCCCTGTCGGCTCGGCAATCGGACTGGCACTTGGCAGCCTGGCCATGCTGGTCCTGGGGGCCAACTATCATTTCCTGATGAACCGCTATCCTGACAGCGGCGGCGTCTATACATATACCAAGCATTCATTTGGCTATGACCATGGCTTTGTCAGCGCCTGGTTTATGATCGTGACCTACATAGCCATTATCTGGGCCAACGCTACCGCGCTGCCTCTGATCGCGAGAACGCTTCTGGGCAGCACCTTCCAGTTCGGGTTTGATTATGAGGTCGCAGGCTTCCACGTCTATATGGGAGAGATCCTGCTTGCCATAAGCTCGCTTGTGCTTGCAGCGATTATATGCCTGCGTCGAAAAAAAGCGTATGCAGCGCAGATCATGATGGCTATCCTCCTGTTTGCCGGAATCGTGATCTGCTTCGTGGCAGCATTCGGAACAGAAGGCGGCGGAACCGATGCATTTTCACCGGCTTATGCACCGGGAACCACTTCTTACGGAGGCATTCTCACGATTTTTGCACTCGCGCCGTGGGCTTTTGTCGGTTTTGAATCCATCTCCCACTCCGCTGCCGACGCAAAGTTTTCGCTGAAAAAATCTTTCCGGATCCTGACCGTATCCGTGATCATCGCTGCTGCTGCCTATATTTTTCTGAACCTTCTGGCTGTCATGGCTCTCCCGGAGGGAGTCTCCTCCTGGCCGGAATACATTGCAAACCTTGGAAAATATACAGGTGTTGCTTCACAGCCCACCTTTTTTGCCGCTTTCACAGCGCTTGGAAATAAAGGGTCCGTGATCCTTGGCGTCGCGGCTGTGTGCGGTATCTTTACCGGTCTGATCGGCAATTACATCGCGCTCAGCCGGCTTCTAAGCAATATGTCCGAGGACGGACTGCTCCCCGGCTGGATCGGGAAGAAAAACCGGAACGGTGAACCTTCAAATGCGATCCTCGGCATCCTGGCTGTCTCCGTGCTCCTGCCGTTCTTCGGCAGAACTGCGATCAGCTGGATCGTGGATGTCACGACTGTAGGAGCCACCATAGCGTACGCGTTTGCCTCCGCAGCTGCTCTGCGAACGGCCCGCAAGGAGAATAACCGCAGGTTTGTCGTAACCGGTATTGCAGGGACGGTCATATCCTTCTTGTTTGCTCTCTTGTTCCTGGTCCCCAACATTATAGCGGTTACAACGCTTTCCACAGAATCCTATCTGATCCTCGCCGCATGGAGCATCCTGGGCTTCGCCGTTTTTTATCGGATCCTGAGGCATGACAGAGAGCATCGCTTCAGCCGGTCCATCGTTGCCTGGGTGGTCCTTCTGGCGCTGATCATCTTTACCTCCAGCGTCTGGCTGCGCCAGACCACGGATCACGCGATCGACCGGACGGTCGAACCCATCCTCGCCCACTATGAAGAGGAGCCTTCCGGGACAGAGGCTCCCTCCGAAGAGTTTCTGACAGAGACACTGGACGGCATCAGTGATTCCATGCTCCTGGGCGTTGTGATCCAGGTCACCCTGATCGTAGGCGCGCTTATCATCCTGCTTGAGATCAATGCCCGGATGCAGAAAAGAGAACGGCAGACCGAGATCGAAAAGGCGCTGGCCGAAGAATCCAGCCGCGCCAAGACAAGCTTTCTGTCCAACATGAGCCACGAGATCCGGACGCCCATGAATGCCATTATCGGCCTCGACAACATCGCCCTCCGCGATCCGAACCTCCCGCCCCGGACCAGGGAACATCTGGAGAAGATCGGCGCGAGCGCGCATCATCTTCTGGGCCTGATCAACGACATCCTGGACATGAGCCGTATCGAATCCGGCAGGATGGTCCTGAAAAACGAAGAGTTTTCCCTCCGGGAGTTCCTGGATCAGATCAATATCATCATCAACGGACAGTGCCAGGATAAAGGCCTCCGTTACGAGTGCAATATCATAGGCCATGTGGACGATTACTATTACGGCGACGACCTGAAACTGAAACAGGTCCTGATCAACATCCTGGGCAATTCCGTCAAATTCACGGATGCGCCGGGTGAAGTGAGCCTGACAGTGGAGATGCGCGAAAAGAACAAAGATTCCTGCACCATGTGTTTTGTCATGAAAGACACAGGCATCGGAATGGATCCGGAATACATACCGAAGATCTTTGACGCGTTCTCCCAGGAAGACGCCACCTCCACAAACCGTTACGGCGGAAGCGGTCTTGGGATGGCCATCACCAAAAACTTTGTCGAGATGATGAACGGTGAAATTCAGGTGGAAAGCGCCAAGGGCGTCGGTTCCGTATTCACGGTCATCGTCACGTTAAAGACGTCTGAACGTACCGCACATGAAGAACACCAGATCACTCTCCCGGCAGATCTTCGCGTTCTGATCGTGGATGACGATGAAATCTCAGCCGAACATACCGGTGTGGTCCTGGAAGTATTCGGCATAAAAGCAGATACTTCCTCAGATGCGCATGAGGCTTTACAGAGAATTCAATATGCACAGGAGATGGGACAGAACTACCACCTTATTGTTACAGACTACAAAATGCCCGGCATGGACGGACTGGAACTGTCGAGCCGCATACGCGAAATCACCGGAGAAAAGACGGCGATCCTGCTCCTGACCGGTTATAACTGGGATATCATCGACGAAGAAGCGGAAAAAGCAGGAATTGACAGTATCCTGGGCAAACCGCTGTTTTCCGATACGTTTATCAAAAAGATACACGAGGTTCTGCAGAAAAGAGCAGGAACAGAACTGCCCGGTATTACAAAGGAAGAAGAGATCGAAGCGGACTCCGTCCTCGCCGGCTGTCATGTACTGATGGCAGAAGACGTGGAACAGAACGCAGAGATCCTCCTGGATCTCCTGGAACTGGAAGATGTCACCGCGGAACATGCGAAAAACGGCGAAGAAGCTGTCCGGATGTTCAACGAAAGCAGCCCTGGCCACTTTGACGCGATCCTCATGGACGTACGCATGCCGGTGATGGACGGCCTGAGCGCCACCAAAGCGATCCGTGCTCTGGATCATCCGGATGCAGAGAGCATCCCCATCATCGCCATGACCGCAAATGTTTTTGACGAAGACGTCGAACGTTCACACGAGGCAGGGATGAATGCCCACCTCTCCAAACCAGTTGAACCCGACCGCCTGTACAGCACCATGGCGAGGCTCATCTCGGAACACAGAAAAAAATAAAAACAAGCAGGGCGCCAGGTCCCTGCTTGTTTTGTATGCGGTGTCGTACTATAAAAGATATTTACTTGCCGGTCTTCACTGTCCTGACTGCCGACCAGGGGCCATAGATCTTCTGGCCGTTCATGGTCTTAAAAGCCCGGGCCCTGACATAATATGTCTGGCCGTTCACCCCTGTTGTTACAGTAGCTTTATATTTAGTGTTTGAACTACAGGTATAAGTGCTCTTGGAGCTGAAATCACTATATTTTGAACACTGAAGCTGGTAACCTGTAGCCCTGGAATCAGTATTCCACTGCATGGTGAACTTGCCGGCGCCGGCTGTCTTGACTGAAGTGATGGTCATCTGGACAGGTTTGATGTTTACGACGACGACCTTGGTTGCGGATTTATAGGTGGTTGTGGCTTTGGCCTTGATCGTTATGGATGCTGAGCCATACCCCTTGATCGTAATCTTGCCGGCAGACGAAACCGTCGCCACCGAAGTGTTGCTCGAGGAGTAGCTGAGGCTTGTCTTGGCAGAAGCATTCAGATAAAAAACACCGTTTTGCTTAAAGACTGCGTTATATGTATCTTTCCTTGTGGTGATGGTCTGGCTCTTTTTCGAGGCCGGTTTCAGATAATTGGTCCGGTTTGTCGAGTTGTTTGTATGCAGAGTGACCTTCTTGGCGGCGGTCGACCCGACATAACCGTTCAAAAGGCTGTTAAACTGCGCGAGGGTCGTGGAAACAGTCTTGGAAGAAGCACCCCTCAGCGGATCTTTTGCATTTGAACTGACGGCATACCATTTTCTCTCCACATAGATCGGAGAAGCCTTCTGCTTGTTGACCGCAAGCACATTATATGAATCATAGACAGAGCCGATCTTTGCAAAACGATTGTAGTACTGGTTAAACGTGTAGGTTTCTAAGGTCATGTTTTTCTTGGGGTAATAGTACAGAGCCGCGCCATAGTCTGCATAATGCCTTGTTTTTTTACCGTTGGAATAGACCCGTTCTCCGTTGATGTAGTAGATCAGAGTGAGGTATGCGCCATCATCCGTCTGTCCTACCGCTACCAGATCCGGTATGCTGTCGTTGTTCAGATAAAAAACGCCAAACGACCGGATAGAAGAAGGATTGTTGGCCAATAAGTTTTTATAGGTATTGTACGCAGCAGTGGCTGTGGTGGCTGCGGCGTGAGCGCTGACGGCGGAAAACAGTGAAAGCATAGTCATGGCCGCCAGGATCAGAAGTATCTTTTTAATACCGGATGTTTTCTTATCCTTCATAGCAACCTCCTTTCAATCATAAAGGATTCACTTTATTCTATATATTTATAATAACATAGTACATACTCTTCCTACAAGTGTCTGCAAAGGTAAAGGATAGTTTTTGCTTTATCTGAAAAAGATTCTGCAGAAAGGACTTGACAATTATAAACTTCGGGAGTAAAATATTCTTTGCTGTGGAGATAGTGTTCACAGAAATGTGCGTTTAGCTCAGCTGGATAGAGCGTTTGGCTACGGACCAAAAGGCCGGGGGTTCGAATCCTCTAACGCACGCTACCCTTAAGAGTGCGGGAAGCCTTATAAATCAAGGCTTCCCGCCTTTTTTGTGCAATTTAACGAACCCCGATTTTGGGGTGCTTTTCATCGATTTTGGGGTGCATACCCCTATGGGGTATATTGCCGTTTCCGAACGCATTTTCCAACAAATCTCTCCGTTCAGCATCACTGAGTGGATCGTAAATGTACCCCAATGTGGTCTGAAGGCTTGAATGGCCCAGATATTCGCGTATTCTGTCAATCGGAAAGCCTGCTGCGCTCAGCGTAC
>CAMOQF010000013.1 GCA_946622645.1 uncultured Blautia sp. | reverse complement strand
GCGCTGTCGCAGCTTACATAAACGATCCTTTCCGGATTCATAGCCATAATGGTATCCAGGAGAGTCTGGTCGCACCCTTTCCTTGGCGGATCCACAACGATCACATCCGCTCTTTCACCGGTCCTTCGGTATTCGTCCGCAAAAACCTCCTCTGCTTTGCCCACAAAAAACTCTGCGTTTGTGATTCCGTTCAGTTCGGCATTCTCTCTTGCATTTTCCACAGCCTCCGGGATGATCTCCACGCCTTTTACAGTCTTTGTCTTCTGCGCAAGGAAGAGAGAAATGGTTCCGGTCCCGCAGTAGAGATCCCAGACCGTCTCGTTTCCGGTAAGGCCGGCGTAATCCAGTGCTTTCTGATACAGTCTTTCGGTCTGGCGGGGATTCACCTGAAAAAAGGATCTCGGAGAGATCCTGTAGGTAAGCGGTCCTATCCTGTCTTCAATGTACGGTTTACCGTACAGAGTCGTCGTCATATTACCGAGGATGACGTTTGTTCTCTCACAGTTAATATTAAGGCAGATGCTTGTCATGCCCGGTACATGCAAAAGACTCTCTATCAGTTTCTCCTGCCGGGGAAGGCTCTCCCCGGCTGCTATCAGGCAGACCATCCATTGTCCGGTATGAAAGCCGTACCTCGTCAATACATGGCGAATCAGCCCTTTTCCGGTTTCTTCGTCATATGGCTCTACATGGTATTTTTCCATGTATGAAAGAACTCTCTCCAGGATCATCTTGTTTTCCGGGGCACTGAGCGCACAGTCCAGATTTCCGATAATGGAATGAGTCCGGCCGGCATAAAAGCCGGCAGTCAGTTTCCCGGTCTTATCTATGCCGACAGGCACCTGTGCTTTGTTGCGGTAATGAAAAGGATCCTCCATTCCGAGGATCGGTTCCATCGGGATCTCGGAAAAGCCTCCGATCCTTCGAAGGTTATTTTCCACTTTAGCGGTTTTGTATGCAAGCTGCTTTTCATAAGACATTGCCTGCAGCTGACACCCTCCGCATGCCTTTGCCGAGGGACAGATCTCTTCCACTCTGTCAGAAGACGGCTTCAGGACCTTCTGAAGCCTGGCATAGCCGTAATTCTTTTTCAGCTTCATGACCGAAGCGGTCACTTCATCTCCGATAACCGTATCCTTTACAAAAAAGATCTGGTCTTCAAACCTCCCGATTCCCTGCCCTTCAGTCCCGATATCCGTGATCTTGAGCTGTATCAGGTCATTTTTCTTTAACGGCATATCTCAAATGTCACCCGTCTTTCGTAGATTGGATTCAAACAGTCTGTTAAAGCCGATCCAGTCTTTTTTGCTCTTATCCGCCGCCATGATCTCCGTGATGGTTTCCATCTTTGCATCCGTATTGTCCGCCAGATTAAGGGCAAATGCTTCCGCGAGAGCCGGTTTTTTGGGGGAACCGAACTCAAGCTCACCGTGGTGAGACAAGATACAGTGAATCAGGATGTTTTCTAACGTTTCCGGGAATCCTTCGATCGTCCGGATCTTGTCATGAACCATCTGCGCGCCGATCACGATGTGTCCAAGAAGCTGCCCGCTGTCCGTATAATCGTTCAGCGGGAAGGAGGAAAGCTCCTTCACCTTGCCGATATCATGCAGCATCGCCGCTGTGATCAGCAGATCGCGGTTCAGAACGGGGTAGGCACCGGCCAGATATTCGCAGAGTCTGGTGACGGAGGAGGTATGTTCAAGAAGTCCTCCTATAAAGCTGTGATGAACGCTCTTGGCGGCGGAATGTTCCGAGAAGCTTTTTATAAAACCGGCATCCTCTGTAAAAAAGGCACTCAGGAGCTTCTGCAGGTAAGGATTCCGGATCGTGGAGATTTCCTCCCTCAGAAAGCCGAGCATGGTCTCGGTACTGTTCTCGCTGACCGGCAGGTAATCGGCCGGATCATATTCTCCCGGCTGTGCTTTTCGGGCTCTTCTTATATTGATCTGCAGCGTTCCGGCAAAGCTGGTCACCTCGCCGTTGATATCAATGTAATCCAGCGCGTCAAATTCATCGATCCCGTTGGAATTGGGATCCCAGATCTTGCCGTCCAGACTCATGGTTTTGTCCTGCAGCGTCACATTTTCATAAGGCTTTCCGTTTTTGGTCATGGCGGAAGTCTTCTGCTTGCAAAGATAAATACCGTTGATCCTGTCTCCTTCGCGGAGATCGTTCAGATATCTCATAAAGTTTCCTTTCTAAGCGTCTTTTTTCTTTCTATCACATAGAATACCATACTCTCCGTTCCCAGAACAACCTTGAATTTGATTGAACGTTTCAATGATTGCGCAGCTGCAATTTATTCTTTCTTTTGCACGGAAAATCATGTAAAATGTAGGTGTGATCCATCAACCGTTTTTCTTAGAAGATCAAAGGAATAAAATGAACGAAAAAGCCTTTAAGATCCTTGAATATAATAAGATCGTCGATTCCCTGACCGAAAAAGCCTCCTCTCCTCTCGGAAAGGATATGTGCCGGAAGCTTTCTCCTCTGACGGAGATCGAGCGAATCCGTATGCTGCAGACCCAGACAGCCGATGCGCTGACCAGACTCTTCCAGAAAGGTAATATTTCCTTCGGCGGCGCAAAGGATATCCGGGCCGGACTGAAACGTCTGGAGATCGGCAGCACCTTGAGTATTCCGGAGCTTCTGCAGACAGCCTCTCTTCTCGAAAATGCAAACCGCGCAAAGGCCTATGCACGCAGAGACCGGAGCGATACCCCGGCCGATTCGCTGGATGCCTTTTTTGACTCCCTGGAACCGCTGACACTGCTCAGCACAGAGATCCGGCGCTGTATCCTCTCCGAGGATGAAGTCAGCGACGACGCGTCCCCTGCCCTTCGTTCGGTCCGCCGCAGCATGAAGGCGATCAACGACAAGATCCATCAGCAGCTGACGCAGCTGGTCAGTTCGGGCGCAAAATCCTATCTGCAGGACTCCGTGGTCACCATGCGGGACGGCCGTTACTGTCTGCCTGTGAAGGCCGAGCATAAAAACCAGGTCCCTGGCATGATCCACGACCAGTCTTCCACAGGCTCCACGCTGTTTATCGAGCCTATGGTCGTGATCCGGCTGAACAACGAATATAAGGAGCTGGAGCTGAAGGAACAAAAAGAGATCGAGAAGATCCTTGCGGAGCTGAGCGAATCGGCTGCCGGCCACATCCCTGAGATCCGCATGGATCTGGAGGTGCTGTCCGAACTGGATTTTATCTTTGCAAGAGCTTCTCTCGCCATGGATATGAACGCTTCCATGCCGGTCCTGAACGACAGAGGCTATATCCGTCTCCGGAAAGCGCGGCATCCCCTGATTTCCAAGGGAAAAGTCGTCCCCATCGATCTGTGGCTTGGAGATGAATTTGACCTTCTGGTCGTGACAGGACCCAATACCGGCGGCAAGACTGTCTCCTTAAAAACAGTCGGGCTTCTGAGCATGATGGGGCTTTCGGGCCTCCATATTCCTGCTGCTGACCAGAGTGAGATCGCTGTCTTTGAAGAGATCTATGCCGATATCGGCGATGAACAGAGCATCGAACAGTCCTTGAGTACGTTTTCTTCCCACATGACAAATGTGGTCTCCTTCATCGAGAAAGCCGACAGCCGCTCTCTGGTGCTTTTTGATGAACTGGGCGCAGGGACGGATCCGACGGAAGGCGCCGCCCTTGCCATCTCGATCCTTTCATCGCTCCATGAAAAAGGCATCCGGACCATGGCAACGACGCATTACAGCGAGCTGAAGGTCTACGCTCTCTCCACTCCCGGGGTGGAAAACGCCAGCTGTGAATTCGATGTGGAGACGCTTCGCCCCACCTATCGGCTTCTGATCGGCGTTCCCGGCAAGAGCAACGCCTTTGCCATCTCAAAAAGGCTTGGTCTTCCGGATTCCATTATAGAGCGGGCCAAAGAACAGATCAGTGAAAAAGACGAGTCATTCGAAGATGTACTGACAAGTCTGGAACAGAACCGGATCCGCATGGAGAATGAAAAACAGCAGATCGAAACTTTGAAGGCTGAACTGGAGGCCAAAAACAAAGAAGTCTCCCGTCACAAAGAAAAGCTGGAGAATCAGCGGGACCGTATCCTCCGGGAGGCCAACGAGCAGGCCCGGCAGATGCTCCAGGAAACCAAAGAGTATGCCGATCAGACCATGAAGCTCTTCCACAAATTCCAGAAGGATCATGTGGATACTGCCGCAATGGAAAGAGAGCGGACCAGGCTGCGTGAACGGATGAAGAACGCGCAGGGCAGCTCGCTTCAGGATCTGAAACCCAAAAAGCAGTCAAAAGAGTTAAAACCGGAGGATCTGAAGCTCGGCGAAGCCGTCCATGTGCTCAGCATGAATCTGAACGGCACTGTTTCAACCAAACCGGACGCAAAAGGCTTTCTGTTCGTACAGATGGGCATCATCCGCTCCAAGGTTCACATATCCGATCTGGAGCTTGTGGATGAAGCCGACATCACCGGTCCCGGCCTGAAGCCCACCGGTCAGGGAAAGCTCCGCATGTCCAAATCCGCTTCGGTCTCACAGGAGATCAATCTCATCGGCAAAACCGTGGACGAAGCGATCGCATCTCTCGACAAATATCTGGACGACGCATATCTGGCACATATGAAGAGCGTCCGCGTAGTACATGGAAAAGGTACCGGTGCCCTTCGTCAGGGCGTACACCAGTATCTGAAACGGCAGAAGCATGTCGATTCTTTCCGTCTGGGGGAATTCGGCGAAGGTGACTCCGGCGTGACGATCGTCACCTTTAAATCATAAATCTCAAAAGGGAAGTGAGAGTATGGCGCTCAGACAAAAGATTTTGATCGTGGACGATGACAACGATATCGCCGAACTGATCTCTCTTTATCTGACCAAAGAATGTTTTGAAACGAGAATTGTAAACGAAGGAGACAAGGTAATGCGGGAGATCGGCACTTTCTCGCCCGACCTGATCATTCTGGATGTAATGCTTCCCGGCAAAGACGGCTACCAGATCTGCCGGGAGATCCGGAACATATCCGACATACCGATCATCATGCTGTCGGCCAAGTCAGAGACATTTGACAAGGTCCTCGGCCTGGAACTCGGCGCCGATGATTATGTAGCAAAACCTTTTGACACCAAGGAACTGGTGGCCAGGGTGCATGCTCTTCTGAGAAGATCCAAAGCCGTCCGGTCAACAGCTCTCCCCGAGGAGAAGGTGGTTTCCTACCCGGACCTGGAGATCAATCTGTCCAATTATTCTGTCACATACATGGGTCAGCAGGTAGACATGCCGCCGAAGGAGCTGGAGCTGTTATATTTCCTGGCTTCTTCTCCCAACCAGGTATTCACCCGCGAGCAGCTTCTGGACCATATCTGGGGATACGAATATATCGGAGACACGCGTACCGTGGACGTACATATCAAGCGTCTCCGCGAAAAAATCAAAGACCGTCCCGCCTGGCGTCTCTCGACTGTCTGGGGGATCGGTTACAAGTTTGAGGCTAAAAAGTAATGCGGCGCTCTATTTTTGGCAAAATCCTGTTCTGGTATCTGATCATCGCCGGGCTCCTTTATATGGTCCTGGCTTTTCTCGGATCTTATATCATTGAAAAGTATCTGACATCAACCCTCGGGGAACAGTATTACGCCGAATCCATGCGGATTGCATCGGATGAGTTTTTTGTCGAGAAGAACGCGCGGGCCCAGGTAGAACTGATCGACCAGACCCTTGAGTTTGTCATGGGCTATCAGCAGAGCGTCATCTGGATCACGGATCCTGACGGAAATCTGCTGATCCCTGACGATGAAGAACTGCCGGTCTCTTTTTCACCGGAAAAGATCGGCATTACATACCGGGAGATGGCAGAAAACGGCGACCACTTTATCGTAGGTTCCTTCTATGACGTTTTTGAAGAAAACTATCTCACCGTCATCGCGCCTGTGAATCGTGACAATGAACTGGCTGAGTATGTCGTTTATCATTATCCTATGGCCAGGATCTACCGATTCCGAAGAGTGTTTCAGCGCGTCCTGTATCTGATCCTTGGCCTTATCGTGCTCTTTGGACTGATCCCGCTGCTGATCTACCAGACCCAGATCCAGAAACCTATCCTGGCGATCAAGGAAGGGGCCATGCGCTATTCTCGGGGAGATCTGGACTACCATATACCGGTCGTCCCGGAGAATGATATCGGCTATGTAGCTCATTCTCTGAACTATATGGCCGACCATCTGCGGTCCAACAACGAGCACCAGCTTCGCCTGCTCGCCAATGTGTCTCACGATTTCCGTTCTCCCCTTACTTCAGTGAAGGGCTATGCCAACGCCATGCTGGACGGGACCATTCCTCCCGAGCAGTATGACAAATATCTTGGGATCATCTCCTATGAAGCGGAACGTCTGTCCAAACTGACGCAGAACCTCACCATGCTGAATGACCTGGACTCCAACCGGAATGCCCTTGAGCGTGAGATCTTTGATATCAATCAGCAGATCCGGCAGATCATGGCGAGTTTTGAAGGCATCAGTTCCAAAAAGCAGATCCGGCTGTCGGCCCTTTTTAAAGAGAACCCTCTGACTGTCTCCGCCGATATAGCAAAAATCCAGCAGGTGATCTATAACCTGCTGGACAACGCGATCAAATTCAGCGGAGAAGGCAAAGAGGTGGTCCTGTCCACCTGGCTCAGACGAGGCAAAGTCTACGTCTCCGTCAAGGATCAGGGCATCGGGATCTCCAAAGAAGACCTGGACAGGATCTGGGATCGTTTTTACAAGACGGACGCTTCCCGGGGCCGTGACCGTAAAGGATCCGGACTTGGTCTTTCCATCGTACAGGAGATCATAAACGCCCACAATGAGCAGATCGAAGTGAAAAGTGCCGAAGGCGAAGGAACAGAATTTATTTTCACCTTGCCGGCAGCCTGATGAGTGAGACTTACCACGAGAAGCTTCGTGGTGTTCCGGTACACAACAGCCCTTCAAAAGCATTCTGCCGCAGTGCTTCATAGGCAATGACCGCCACGGAATTGCTGAGATTTAATGACCTTGTTTCATCGAGCATCGGAATCCGGATGCATGTCTCCGGATTCTTTTGCAGTATCGTTTCCGGTATCCCGGCGCTTTCTTTACCGAACATGATAAAGCAATCGTCCTCGTACACCGCGTCGGTGTAGACTTTTGCCCCTTTTGTGGTCGCGTAAAAGATCCTGGCGCCGGGGTTTTTATTGAGAAAATCTGCATAGTCCAGGTACCGGAAGACCTGCAGGTCCTGCCAGTAGTCCATTCCTGCCCTTTTCAGGGCTTTTTCGCTCAGATGAAAGCCGAGAGGCTCGATCAGGTGAAGCGAAGCCCCGATCGCGACGCAGGTGCGGCCGATGTTGCCTGTATTGGATGGAATTTCAGGTTCCAGAAGAACGATGTTCAGATGCATGCAAACTCTCCTCTGCTTTTCGGATCAAAGCCCAGGGTCTGTCAAGATGACGGATGATCGGGCCGGATGTCAGCAGCCTTTCTCTGGACTGCAGCGCATGTCCTGTCGGAACGGCCTCCAGGCCGTAATTCTCCCGGAAATAGAAGGCCGCATCCGGGTGATGACTTGCAATGATACAGGAGCCTCTGGAATCCGCCTGATAGGGATCTTCACCAGTGATCTCCGCAACCTCGATCGTATGCTGCAGAACGGGTACTTTCCTCAGATCTACGGACAGACCCATGGAAGAAGCTTCTGCCATCTTCCAGAGTGCTGCGGTAAATCCGCCCTCCCCCATCGGGACAAAACAGGTGATGCTGCTCTCCTTTTCTTTCTCGAAAAGCATCTGTATTTTTTCCACATACCGAAAAGAAGCCTCTAGGGCTTCTTTCAGTCTCTCTTCCTGCAAAAAGCGCTCCGAGAAGCGCATCCGCAGAAGATCGCGGTTTAGCGACATGGATGCGATCGTGGCGGATAACCCGACAGGACCGCAAACCAGAATACTGTCTTCTTCTGACATGGCGCCCCGGACATCCTGAAGCAGGATATCCGTAAGCGCATCCGGCAGCATCATATCAAAGAAGATACGCCAGCGCTGTCGGAATGACCATGGCCAGCACCAGGATGATCACGATGACTGCCGTGAGTACTTTTCTGTTCTTGGGATCAAAAAAATTCATAATCTTCTCCTTCCGGATAAGTCCGTCAGCCGATCAGCGGATATTTTTCCGTGAGTTCTTTTACGATGTTTCTGGCTGCTTCCATATTGTCACGGTCCTTCAGCGTCATGGCGATCGCGTCGGCGATCCTGTCCATATCCTGCGCGTTCATTCCACGGGATGTGACAGCCGGTGTGCCAAGGCGGATGCCGCTGGTCACGAACGGAGATCTGGGATCATTGGGAATGGTATTTTTGTTGCAGGTGATGTGGACCTCGTCGAGGCGGGTCTCCGCTTCTTTGCCGGTAATATCCAGATTCAGGAGGTTTACGAGCATCAGATGATTGTCGGTACCGCCGGAAACGATCTGGATGCCGCGGTCGAGCAGGCCCTGGCACAGGGCTTTCGCGTTTTCTACGATCCTTCTGCCGTATTCCTGGAATTCCGGCTGCAGAGCTTCCTGGAAACAGACAGCCTTTGCAGCGATCACATGCATCAGCGGGCCTCCCTGAATGCCGGGGAAGATCGCTTTGTTGAAGTTGAACTTTTTAGCGTTTTCTTCATTGCTGAGGATCAGGCCGCCGCGGGGGCCTCTTAACGTCTTGTGCGTCGTGGTCGTGACGACATGTGCGTACGGGATCGGGCTGGGATGCTGTCCTGTCGCCACAAGACCGGCGATATGAGCCATATCCACCATCAGATAGGCGCCTGCTTCATCCGCGATCTCACGGAAGCGTTTAAAGTCGATCGTACGTCCGTAGGCGCTTGCACCGGCAACGATCAGTTTGGGCTTGTTTTCAAGAGCAAGCCTTCTGACTTCGTCATAATCAATAAAACCGTTGTCATCGACGCCATAAGGGACGATCTTGAAGTATTTTCCGGAAAGATTGGCCGGACTTCCGTGTGTCAGGTGACCTCCGTGATTGAGGTGCATGCCCATGACAGTATCACCAGGCTCCAGCATCGCAAAGAAAACAGCCATGTTAGCCTGTGCGCCGGAATGCGGCTGTACATTGGCATATTCACATTCAAAGAGTTTTTTGGCGCGCTCTATGGCAAGAGACTCCGCCTGGTCCACACAGCCGCAGCCGCCATAATAACGTTTACCGGGATAACCTTCGGCATATTTGTTGGTCAGTACACTTCCCATTGCGGACATAACTGCTTTGCTTACCCAGTTCTCCGACGCGATCAGTTCGATATGCGAATTCTGTCTGGCTGTCTCCGCCTCGATGACACTGGCGATCTCCGGATCGACTTTTGCGATATCTTCCAATGAATACATGAAGTTCCTCCTCTTACAGGCTTTCGTTTCTCATAGCTCTTGAATTATACAAAATAAAAGAAAATGTGTCAAATTTTATTTTTCTGCTTGACAACCGGATTTAAATAGTGTAATATAGCTTTTGTCGTCAGGAACGACACATGCGATAGTGGCGTAGTTGGTAACGCGCGACCTTGCCAAGGTCGAGACCGCGGGTTCGAGCCCCGTCTATCGCTCTTTTTTTTTGCTCCCGCTTTCGCGGGAGCATTTTTTGTTTAATGATGGAACAGCCTGATGCCGGTAAAGACCATGACCATCCCATATTTGTCGCAGCATTCGATCACGGCGTCATCCCTGACAGAACCGCCGGGCTCCGCCACATATTTTACGCCGCTCTTTCTGGCTCTTTCAATATTGTCGCTGAACGGGAAGAAAGCGTCCGAACCCAGCGTCACATCTGTCATCTGATCCAGCCACTCTCTCTTCTCTTCTCTGGTAAAGACGGCAGGCTTTTCTGTAAAAGTCTTCTCCCAGGCTCCGTCAGAGAGGACATCCATGTATTCATCCCCGATATAGACATCGATCGCATTGTCACGCTCAGCCCTCGTAATGGTGTCCTTAAACGGAAGAGAAAGCACCTTGGGACTCTGGCGCAGGAACCAGTTATCTGCTTTCTGCCCTGCCAGACGCGTACAATGGACCCTGGACTGCTGTCCGGCGCCGATGCCGATGGCCTGACCGTCTTTTACATAGCAGACGGAGTTGGACTGGGTGTATTTGAGGATGATAAGGGAGATCTTGATATCTCTCGCAGCGTTTTCCGGAAGATCCTTGTTCTTCGTTACGATGTTGGAGATCAGCGCGTCATCTATGGGCAGCTCCTGCCGTCCCTGCTCAAATGTGATGCCGTATACTTCTTTATGCTCTGTGGGACAGGGTACATAGTCCGGATCGATCTGAATGACGTTGTAATTTCCTTTCTTTTTTGTCTTCAGGATCTCGAGAGCCTCTTCCGTATAACCGGGAGCGATCACACCGTCCGATACTTCTCTCTTGATCAGGAGAGCCGTGTCCTTGTCACAGATATCCGAGAGCGCGATAAAATCACCGAAGGAAGACATTCTGTCAGCACCTCTGGCACGGGCATAAGCGCAGGCCAGGGGAGAAAAGTTCTGCCAGTCCATATCGTCCACCCAGTAGATCCTGGCAAGCGTCTCCGTGAGGGGAAGGCCGATGGCGGCTCCTGCGGGAGAGACATGCTTAAAGGATGTGGCGGCAGGAAGGCCGGCGGCTTTTTTGAGCTCTTTTACAAGCTGGTAGCCGTTAAAAGCATCCAGGAAGTTGATGTAGCCTGGTCTTCCGCAGAGGATCGTGACAGGAAGCTCTGATCCGTCCGCCATATAGATACGGGATGGCTTCTGATTGGGATTGCAGCCGTATTTCAGTTCAAAATCCTTCATCTTATTTCTCCTCTTCGTGCTTGTTTACGATCCTGGTCTCATACTTTCCGCTTTCGATATCGATATAGCGGACAAACAGAGATACTTTATTGTCCTCGTTCAGGCTTTCCCAGATCATCTTTGTGAAGGCATCGATGTCATCGGGAATCTCTACCGGCTCCGGTTCCCCTGCAAAGCTTGGAAGCGGATCGCCGTCCTGCTGATAGGTGTGGATAAAATGGCCTTCACCGGCGACCGGTTCATCATAAGCGTAGGTAAATCGGACGCAGGACTCTTCTCTGCCTTCGTTGCTCTTCAGAATAGAGAGTGAATAGGCATACCCGCCGTCTTTCACCTCCATGATGCCGGAGATCCTGGGGGTGAAGTTGGGACCGTCCGGTTCAAACCTGCGGCTCCGCAGAGACTGTTCAAAGGTAAGGCCTTTCTGCAGTCCTTCGTAGATGGTGTCTGTCTGATCGCCGTTGGTGACGATGGTCGTATCGCCCAGGACGCGCACGGGGGCGTAGATAATGAGGCTCGGGTCCACCAGAAGGCTTTCGTCATAGGCCTGGGTGCGGATCCCTTCGCCTTCGGTCACAAAGATCCTGTTGCGGCTGTTGGTGCTTCTGCCCATGATAAAATAGGCTGTGACGGCTTTTTTGCCGTCTGAGGACCTTCCGATCACGATACCGCGGCCGGGATAAGTGTTTTCTTTCAATTTGGTCTGCAGTGATCCTGCCATTCTTTTCCCTCTTTTCATGCATAATTCTGCCCGGGCTGAAAGTCCGGGCAATGGAGTCAGGTTATTCATCTACGCTGTAATTGGGTGCTTCTTTTGTGATGTGGATATCATGCGGATGAGATTCCTTGAGGGAAGCCGCCGAGATCTTGATGAACTCTCCGGTCTCCTTCAGAGCTTCGATGTTTTCGGCTCCGCAGTATCCCATGCCGGACCGCAGTCCGCCGATCAGCTGGAAGACCGTATCCTCCACCTGGCCTTTGTAGGCCACGCGGCCTTCGACGCCTTCCGGCACCAGCTTTTTGGCGTCAGCCTGGAAATAACGGTCTTTGCTGCCGTTCTCCATGGCGGAGATGGAACCCATTCCACGATAAACCTTGTATTTGCGCCCCTGGTACAGCTCGAAGGTTCCCGGACTTTCATCGCATCCGGCAAAGATGCTGCCCATCATGCAGACATTTGCGCCTGCCGCGATGGCTTTTGTGATATCGCCGGAATATTTGATGCCGCCGTCTGCTATGACGGGGATACCAAAGGGCTTTGCAGCTTCATAACAATTCATGACGGCTGTGATCTGCGGTACGCCGATGCCGGCCACCACACGGGTCGTACAGATGGAGCCGGGGCCTATACCGACCTTGACGGCATCCGCTCCTGCTTCTATAAGGGCTTTGGTCGCAGCCGCAGTAGCTACGTTGCCTGCGATCACCTGCAGGTCCGGGAAGGTGCTTTTGATCTCCCGTACGGTGCGCAGGATATTTTCCGAATGGCCGTGGGCGGAATCCACCACGATCACATCGACGGAGACTTTAGCCAATGCTTCCACACGGGCAAGTACGTTGGATGTGATTCCGACCGCGCCGCCGCACAGCAGTCTGCCTTTGTCGTCTTTGGCCGCCAGAGGATATTTGATCTGTTTTTCAATATCCTTGATGGTGATCAGGCCTTTGAGGTTATAATTATCATCAACGATGGGTAATTTTTCTTTGCGCGATTTGGCAAGGATGGTCTTGGCTTCTTCCAGAGTGATCCCTTCACGGGCGGTGATCAGGTTTTCGGAAGTCATGGAATCCTTGATCTTTTTGGAGAAATCCGTCTCGAATTTGAGATCACGGTTGGTGATGATGCCGACCAGCTTTCTGCCTTCGGTGATCGGAACGCCGGAGATGCGGTATTTGGCCATCAGGTCGTTGGCATCCTTCAGCGTATTTTCAGGAGATAAGAAGAAAGGATCTGTGATAACGCCATTTTCAGAGCGTTTGACTTTGTCGACTTCCTCTGCCTGCTCTTCAATGGACATGTTTTTGTGGATGATGCCGATGCCGCCCTGTCTGGCCATGGCGATGGCCATCCGGTGCTCCGTGACAGTGTCCATGCCGGCGCTCATCATGGGAATGTTCAGTCTGATCTTTTTGGTAAGCCAGGTTGAAACGTCTACCTGGTTGGGGATCACATTGGAATAGTGCGGCACAAGCAGCACATCATCAAAGGTAATCCCTTCTCCGATAATAGTACCCATTGCTTTTCCTCCACTTTCAGCATTGTCGCTTGGTTATTGTCCACCAGTGTAGCAAAAATGCCGTGGCATGTCAATCCAAAAAAACCTTGCTGGGAGCGACATTCTTCATTAAAATTGCCAGTTTCTCGTCCGGTTCGAGGATGATCCGGCAGGCTTCATTGTCCTTTCTTGTGACAACGGCAAATCTTTTGTGTGTGTCGTTTCCGGATGAATAATCGAACACCTTCATGGTTGCATTTCCGTTGTAATAATCCATGCGGTGCGATTTTAACGGAGCGCAGATATCCGCATCCTTCAGGCTGAAGCTCATGACGCGTTTTCTCTTCTGCCGGGACATGATCATGTCGATGTCAAATTCCCCGTTGATAAAAAGGTACTCGTATTCCAGGTCTGTCTTTGGAATGATAAAGTAATCCAGGACGCCAAGACCCACCGCGCCGATCAGGATCAACGGATGGATGACAAGTCCTGCAAGCACAAACAGCACCGTCAGGGTGATCAGCCCGTACTTGATCAGGGAGTCCTTGGGCGTTTTATCTTTTTTTACCAGAAGTTCAGTGTACAGCTCGCTCATGATCGGTCTCCTGTTCTTTTGTGTAATTTGATGTATCGCTGAAATTATAGCACAACCGGGCAATAAAAAAAAGCCCCTGCCCGAAGAACAAAACAGGCAGGCGTCGATGTGACGCCTGCCTGCATATTCTTTTTATTACATCATGCCCATTCCGGGATTGCCTGCGGGCATAGCAGGAGTGTCTTCCTTGATGTTGGCAACAACGGACTCGGTGGTCAGGAGTGTAGCTGCTACGCTTGTCGCGTTCTGCAGAGCGCTTCTGGTGACCTTGGCCGGATCCAGGATGCCGTGGGAAACCATATCCACATACTCTTCCTTCAGAGCGTCAAAGCCGATGCCTGCTTCAGAGTCTTTGACTTTGTTGACGATCACGCTGCCTTCCAGGCCTGCGTTCGCCGCGATGTGGTACAGCGGAGACTCCAGAGCCTTCAGGACGATGTTAGCGCCTGTCCTGATATCGCCTTCCAGGTTCTGCGCGAGATCCGCAACCTTCTTTGCAGCATGGATGTATGCGGAACCGCCGCCGGCGATGATGCCTTCTTCAACAGCGGCACGGGTGGCTGCAAGAGCGTCTTCCAGACGGAGCTTGGCTTCCTTCATCTCGGTCTCGGTAGCTGCGCCTACACGGATGACAGCTACGCCGCCGGCCAGCTTGGCCAGTCTTTCCTGCAGTTTCTCTCTGTCGAAATCGGACTTGGTCTCATCGATCTGCATACGGATCTGAGCGACACGGTTTGCGATGGCTTCTTTCTCACCGAGGCCGTCTACGATCACGGTATTCTCTTTGGCGACCTTGACGGATTTTGCACGGCCGAGCTGTGCCATGGTAGCTTCCTTCAGATCCAGGCCCAGTTCATCGGAGATGACCTGGCCGCCGGTCAGGATCGCGATATCCTGCAGCATTTCTTTTCTTCTGTCGCCATAGCCCGGAGCCTTGACAGCGACTACCTGGAAGGTGCCGCGCAGTTTGTTGACGATCAGAGTGGTCAGTGCTTCGCCTTCTACGTCTTCAGCGATGATGAGGAGCTTTGCGCCGGCCTGTACGACCTGTTCAAGCAACGGAAGGACTTCCTGGATATTGCTGATCTTCTTGTCTGTGATCAGAATGTAGGGATCATCCAGAACAGCTTCCATCTTTTCCATATCGGTAGCCATGTAAGCAGAGATATAGCCGCGGTCGAACTGCATGCCTTCTACAAGGTCCAGTTCTGTGTGCATGGTCTTGGATTCTTCCACAGTGATGACACCGTCGTTGGAAACCTTTTCCATAGCGTCAGCGACCAGATTGCCTACGGTCTCATCCCCTGCGGAGATGGCGGCCACGTTTGCGATCTGCTCTTTACCGCTGATCTTCTGGCTCATTTCTTTAATGGCATCCACTGCAGCATCTGTAGCCTTTTTCATACCCTTGCGGAGCATGATGGGGTTTGCGCCTGCAGCAAGGTTCTTCATGCCTTCATGAACCATTGCCTGTGCAAGGACGGTCGCTGTGGTGGTGCCGTCGCCGGCTACATCGTTTGTCTTGGAAGCGACTTCCTTAATGAGCTGAGCGCCCATGTTTTCAAAGCCGTCTTCCAGCTCGATCTCTTTCGCGATCGTTACACCGTCGTTGGTGATGAGCGGTGAACCGTATGATTTTTCAAGAACCACGTTGCGGCCTTTCGGTCCAAGCGTGATGCGGACGGTATCGGCGAGCTTGTTTACGCCGGTCTCCAGTGCTGATCTGGCTTCTGCACCAAATTTGATCTCTTTTGCCATGATAGATTCCTCCTGTTATCGGTGCGCTGCACCTTGATAAGTTGTTTTATTTGACGATCGCCAGAATGTCGCTCTGTCTGACGACGATGAACTCTTCGCCATCCAGCTTGACTTCGGTGCCTGCATATTTGGAATAGATGACTTTATCGCCTGCGGCAACTTCCATCCTGACTTCCTTGCCGTCAACCATACCGCCGGGGCCTACGGAGATTACTTCCGCCTGCTGGGGTTTTTCCTTGGCCTGGCCCGGAAGCACGATGCCGGACTTTGTTGTCTCTTCTGCTTCAAGCTGCTTCAGTACTACCCGATCTCCCAATGGAACTAACTTCATGATCAATCTTCCTCCTTTAGGTCGTTTGCCTTTTTGCTAGCACTCAATCATTTCGAGTGCTAATCACTGTTGCTATATTATTCTGTTTCCATGCTTTATGCAAATTCGGAAAACGCCGTATTATTCTAATTTTTCTCTAATTTTCTCCCTTTTTCTCTCGTTTTCTTGAATTTTCGCATCTTGCAAAAAAATTGAGAGGTCCGACGGCCTCTCAATCCTTCTTTTTTCTGGCTTTGATCTCATCCAGTTCGCTGAAGATCACTTCGTTCAGCACTTTGATGTATGTCCCCTTCATACCGGAAGAACGGGACTCGATCACGCCGGCGCTTTCAAATTTGCGAAGGGCGTTTACGATGACGGAACGCGTAATGCCGACACGGTCGGCGATCTTGCTTGCGACCAGAATGCCCTCCGGTCCGTCCAGCTCGTCAAAGATGTGTATGATCGCTTCCAGTTCCGAGAAGGACAGGGTGTTCAGCGCCGAACGGACGACCTGCTGTTTACGGTCTTCTTCAGCGTTTTCTTCGTGCAGCGCACGCATCATCTCAAGACCTACAACGGTCGTGCCATATTCGCTGACTATAATGTCTTCTATATCATATGGGTTGTCAATGCGGTACATAAACAGTGTTCCAAGCCGCTCCCCCGCGATATAGATGGGGTTTACGATGCCCTGGTAGCCAGGGACGAGATGCTCGAACCCGAGGGTCTCCAGATTTACGTTCTCCTTGGTGGAGAGAACGCCCAGAAAGCGCTCATTGAGGAGAGGATCCACATAGCTGCCCACCTTGCTTTCGATCAGTTCGGTGATCTCAGCCACACCGGGACAGAGGCTTACGCCGAGGACTTTGCCCTTCCGGCTCAGAACAAGGATATTTGAACGCAGCGTTTCCATCAGCACCTGACAGATATCGTTAAAAACGACCTTGCTGGAGCTGCTGTTATGCAAAAGTTGGTTGATCTTTCTGGTCTTATCCAGCAGCTGAACGCTCATCACATCCTCCTTTCGAATGATTTGAAATATAAGCGGTACACAGTATTATCTTACATGAATCATGTACAATTATCAAGTTATTTGTATTCAGGCCTTTTCTACATGACCGCAGTTTCTGTCACTGCAGACCAGACGGCTGCCTTTTTCCACCATGTAGCTTCCGCACACGGGGCACTTCTTCCCGGAGGGTCTGTCCCAGGACATGAAGTCGCATTCCGGATTGTTGATGCAGCCATAATACCTGCGTCCCTTTTTCGTCTGCTTCAGCACGATATCCTGTCCGCACTTTGGACAGGCGACGCCGATATGCTCGTAATAAGGCATCGTATTCTTGCACTCCGGGAATCCGGGACATGCCAGGAATCTGCCGTGCGGTCCGTACTTGATGACCATGCGGCGTCCGCAGTTTTCGCAGACGATATCCGTCGCCTCATCCTCGATATGGATCTTCTCCAGATCCTCCTGCGCTTTTTCCACATCATGCTTCAGATCCGGGTAGAAATTGCGGACGACAGTCTTCCACTGCACCGTTCCCTCTTCAATGCAGTCCAGAAGGCCTTCCATATTGGCGGTAAAATTTACGTCCACGATGGATGGAAAGGACTGTTTCATGATCTGGTTGACCACCTCGCCGAGCTCCGTAGCGTACAGATTCTTCTGTTCTTTGGAGACATAGCGTCGGCTGATGATGGTGGTAATAGTGGGCGCATAGGTGCTGGGACGTCCAATCCCGAGCTCTTCCATGGTCTTGACAAGGGTCGCCTCCGTATAATGCGGGGCAGGTTGTGTAAAGTGCTGTTCACTGACCAGATCCTGCAGGGAAAGGGTCATCCCTTCCTTGAGGCTCTTGCTCAGAAGATTGCTTTTTTTCTGGTCTTCCTCTTCGGTGTATACAGACATGAAACCATCAAAAATGACCTTGGAGGCAGAAACCGTAAAGACATAGTTTCCTGCCCCGATATGGACGGAAGTGGTCTCATATACGGCGTTTGCCATGCGGCTGGCCGTAAAGCGCTTCCAGATCAGCTGATAAAGGCGGAACTGATCCCTTGAAAGAGAGTCTTTCACAAGCAGGGGCGTGCGGTGAATATCCGTCGGACGGATGGCTTCATGCGCGTCCTGGATCCGTTTTTTGCTTTTGGTTTGTTTTTCTTCACCGGCCACATAGCGTTCACCGTACTGTTCCTGCACATAAGCTCTTGCTGCGGTATCCGCTTCTTCCGAAATACGGGTGGAGTCCGTACGCAGGTAAGAGATCAGACCGATGGTCCCGACGCCTTTCACGTCGACGCCTTCATACAGCTGCTGGGCGATCCGCATCGTCTTTTGCGTGGAGAAGTTGAGGACCTTGCCTGCTTCCTGCTGCAATGTGCTGGTGGTAAAGGGAAGCGGAGCGTTTTTGGTCCTCTCGCCGGTCTTTACTTCCCGGACGACATACTCTTTTCCCTTCAGGTCTTTCAGAAGTTTATCCATCTCCTCCCTGGAAGAGATCGTCATACGCTTGTCAGTGCCGTAGAATTTGGCTTCGAGGGGCTTTTTCTCGCCGGGAACCACGAATTTCCCGTCCAGGGTCCAGTATTCCTCGGGGATGAAGGCCCTGATCTCCTCTTCTCTGTCGCAGATGATCCGGAGGGCCACAGACTGTACTCTGCCGGCTGAGAGCCCCCGCTTTACCTTCGCCCACAGAAGAGGGCTGATGGAATAGCCTACCATACGGTCCAGCATACGTCTGGTCTGCTGCGCGTCCACCAGATTCATGTCCAGATCGCGTGCTTCTTTAATAGAAGCTTTTACGGCGGATTTGGTGATTTCATTGAAGGTGATGCGGTGCATCTTCTGCGTCTCGGTGTGGAGAGCCTGCATCAGATGCCAGGAGATCGCCTCTCCTTCCCGGTCAGGGTCCGTCGCGAGATAGATCTTGTCCGCTTTTTTGGCTGCCTTTCTGAGTTCGGAAAGCAGTTCTCCCTTTCCCCGGATGGTTATATATTTCGGCTCATAATCGTTTTCCACATCGATCCCGAACTGACTTTTCGGGAAATCACGCACATGGCCGTTGGAGGCCTGTACATCGTAGGAAGAGCCCAGGAATTTTTTGATCGTCTTAACCTTGGCCGGCGATTCCACGATCACCAGATTTTTTGCCATATCTTTCTCCTTGCCTATAGCCTGATGTAGTAATGTCTTGCGGTTTCTCTTGCGAGCCCCATCAGGCAGAGCTCTATCATTCCTTTGGCGGCCTGTCCCGGGTCGATCCCTGATCTTCTGATCAGACTGTCAAGACTGGCAGGCCGTGAACCGAGGATACTATACAACAAATTCAAATCTTCTGCAAGTCCCAAGTCCTTTTTTTGTTCATTTTTGCCGAATTCTTCTACGGTAATGCCCCATTCCATCAGCAGAACTGCTGGATCGTATGCAATTCCGGCTCCATCGTAAATCAGCTTGTGGCATCCTCTGCTGAGGAGGTCCGTGACCTGTCCGGGGATCGCGTATACGCTCTTCCCCTGCTCCAGCGCGTGCGATGCCGTGATGAGGGAACCGCTCTTCTCCCGGGCCTCCACGACCAGGACCAGATCCGAAAAGGCGCTGATCAGGCGGTTCCGTTCCGGAAAGTAGTATGGCCTGGGGCTTTCTCCCGGCGGAAACTGCGACAGGATACCGCCTCCTTCCCGCAGGATCCTGCGGTACAGCTGCGTATTGCTTTTGGGATAGATGACGTCCACGCCGTTCCCAAGGACAGCAAAGGTGGGCGTGCTGCCTTCCAGCGCCCCTTTGTGACCCTCGCTGTCGATGCCGGACGCAAGGCCGCTGATGATCTGGACGCCGAAGCGGCTCAGTTCTTTCGCGTATCGGAAGGCCTGGATCCTTCCATAAGGGCTGCACATCCTGGCGCCTACGATGGCTGCCGAGGGCTTTTCCGGATCCGGCAGGGCGCCTCGGTACCAGAGAGTGTCCGGCATGTGCGGATACTGCAGAAAGCAGGCAGGAAAGAGCGCTTCGTCTTTATGGATACATTGAACCGGATAATTGTCTTCCATGTCCTTCCTCCTAACTCCAGTATTTTTTGTCCAGTGCCCTGTAAGACAGTGCTTCCGCGATATGGGTTGATGAGATGGCAGACGAATCATCCAGATCCGCGATGGTACGCGCCACCCGCAGGATGCGGTGATACGAGCGCATGCTGAAGCGAAGCCTGTCAAACGCGGAGCGCAGAAGTCTCATGGCTTCGTCCGTGGGATGACAGAATTCATCGATCATCTTGTTGTTCATCTCCCCGTTGCAGAGGATGCCGCGGCCTGCAAACCTGTCCTGCTGCCGCTCCCTGACACGCTCCACGCGCTCCCGGATCACCTTCGAGGATTCCTGTAAGGTATGCCGGCTCATCTCCATAAAATCTACTGCAGGGATGTCGGCGCAGAGATCGATCCGGTCAAGCATGGGCTGGGACAGCCGGCCCAGGTACTGCGAGATCTCTCCGGGTGAACATGTACAGCGGTTCATATCCGGAAAATAACCGCATTTGCAAGGATTCATCGCAGCTACCAGCATAAAGCTGGCCGGAAATATGTAAGTGCCTGCGGTCCGGGACAGACAGATGACCTTATCCTCCAGAGGCTGCCTTAATGTCTCCAACGCTCTGCGGGAGAATTCCGGCAGTTCATCCAGAAACAGGACGCCCCGGTGGGCCAGAGAGATCTCTCCCGGCCTCGGCACCTTGCCTCCGCCGGTCAGAGCCTGGGCAGAGCTGGTATGATGAGGGCTCCTGAAAGGACGCTCCCGGATCAGGGGATGTTCCTCCGATAACAGACCGGCGATGCTGTAGATCTTGGTGAGCTCCAGCGACTCTTCAAATGTCAGTTTGGGCATGATGGTGGGAATGCGCCGGGAGATCATGGTCTTTCCGGCTCCGGGCGGACCGATGAACAGAAGGTTATGAAAGCCGGCCACGGCGATCTCCGCCGCTCTTCTGGCGCTTTCCTGCCCGCAGATCTCCTGAAAGTCCGGCACTTCCTCCGCAGGAGAATCTTCCTCTTCAGGAAGATCATCCGCTTCGAACGATTCCGGATGGCTGAGATAATTGATCACATCCGGCAGGTTTTTTACGCCGATCACCTTCATATCGCGGATCAGGCGTGCTTCGCGCAGGTTCCCGTAAGGGATCACGCAGAAGCGGCAGCCAAGTTCTCTTGCCTTGATCACGCAGGGAAGGACCCCCGGGACCGGATGGACATCCCCGTTGAGGCTCAGTTCACCGATCACCAGGACATCCTGCAGGCAGGAGGGTTCCAGGATCCCTGCTGCTGTCAGCAGAGAAGCCGCCACCGGCAGATCAAAGCCTGCCCCCTCCTTGCGGATATCCGCCGGAGCAAAGTTGACCGTGATCCTTTTGGGCGGTAAAGCGATACCGTTGTTTTTCAGGGCTGTGCGTACCCTGTCCTGTGATTCCTTGACCTGGGCGCTTGCGTATCCGACCATGACAAAAACAGGCAGACCATCGCTTACGTCTACCTCTACCTGGATCGGACGGACCTCCATGCCAAGAAGGGTTGCCGTCAATACCTGTGCAAACAATATTCTCCTCTTTCTCTCGAAAATCTCCCCGGCCATGCAAGATTTTCTCGGTCAGATTTGCTTTTCAGGGTGGAATGAATTATGATAGAAGCATCAGAAATTCAGAAAATGCAGAAAAGATAGGTTTACTATAGCCCATTTTGCTCGTTTTTTCAACACAATTTTTGAAATGGATTATAATTTTATTATCTTGTGTTTGATGGAGAGGTGAAAAGATGAGATATCAGAGAATTCAGGATTTAAGAAATGATGCGGATCTTTCTCAGAAACAGTTAAGCGAGATCCTGCACATCAGTCAACGTTCGTATTCACATTATGAGACAGGATCCCGCAGCATTCCGATCGAAATGCTGATCCGCCTGGCCAATTATTATGATACGACCATCGACTATCTGGTAGGCCGTACCGACAACAAAAAACCAATCAAATGATCCGGTCCGTATTTGATATATCTTTATCATCGGCTTAAAGCGATATCCTGACGAGAGCCCTGCAATGGCTCCCGCCAGGATCTTTTTTATTCTATTCCGCTCCAGCAGTAGGTGCAGAGCTTGCATTCATCGATGTCGATGGATCTCTTCAGATCATCCAGCCGATGGAAACGAAGGGACGTAAAGTTCAGCTCCTTCCGGATATCCTCCAGCATCTCTTTATAATTCTGTGAATCCGGATCGGCATAATCGCGGAGTACGGACTCCGACACATTTTCACCTTCCCGGGCGGCGATGATCCGGCGGGTGATCAGATCCATCTCCGACTTGGATCTGGAAAAGTTCAGATATTTGCAGCCGAACAGAAGAGGCGGGCATGCAGGGCGTATATGGACCTCGCTTGCGCCGTTATGATACAGGAACTCTGTCGTCTCTCTCAGCTGGGTGCCGCGGACGATGGAATCGTCGATCATCAGGAGGCTCTTCCCCTTGATCAGCTTATGGACAGGGATCAGCTTCATACGCGCGATCAGATTCCTCTGGCTCTGCTGGGTCGGCATAAAGGACCTCGGCCAGGTCGGCGTGTATTTGATAAACGGTCTGGCGAAAGGTACGCCGGAAGCATTCGCATAGCCGATCGCATGAGCCGTACCGGAATCCGGGACGCCTGCGACCAGATCCGGGTTCACCTTTCCTTTATCACGGGAAGCGAGGATACGGCCGCATTTGTACCGCATATCTTCTACATTGACGCCTTCGTAAGTCGAAGTAGGATAGCCATAATAGACCCACAGGAAGGAACAGATGCGCATCTTGTCTCCGGGAGGCGACAGGGTTTCGACGCCGTCGGGCGTAACCTGTACGATCTCGCCGGGGCCCAGCTCTTTATAATCTTCATATCCAAGATTTACGTAGGCAAAGCTTTCGAAGGAGACGCAGTAAGCGTCTTCTTTTTTTCCGATGATGACCGGCGTCCGCCCCAGCCTGTCGCGGGCTGCGATCAGCCCCTTAGGCGTCAGGATCAGGATGGAGCAGGATCCGTCGATCAGCTCCTGCGCATAGCGGATGCCTTCCACAAAGCTGTCCTTCTGGTTGATCAGCGCGATGATCATCTCCGTCGGATTGATGGAACCCCCGCTCATCTCCAGAAAGTGCGTATGTCCCCGCTTCAGAGCGGTCCTTGTCAGCTCTTCCATGTTGTTGATCTTCGACACGGAGGTCAGGGCGAAGCTCCCAAGATGGGATCTTGCCAGCAGCGGCTGCGGCTCGTAATCGGAGATACAGCCGATCCCCATGGTGCCCTCCAGCTCCTGCACGTCATACTCGAATTTGGTCCTGAATGGAGAATTTTCAATGTTGTGAATGGCCCGGTCAAAACCGTTAGTTCTGTCGTAGACCGCCATTCCTGCCCTGCGGGTCCCCAGATGAGAATGATAGTCGATTCCGAAAAACAGATCCAGAATACAGCTGGATTTTGATGCTACTCCAAAGAATCCGCCCATATAATATGCTCCTTTTTTTCTTACATTCACTCTTTTTTTCCAGAACCGTATTGTAGCGCTGCCTGAAGGGATTGTCAAATCATTTTATTCCGCGAGATCCCACAGGGACATCTGGTTGGATTCCGGAATGTCCCCGAAAAGATGCAGATCCTGCATCAGATCGATGACCGTTTTGCTGACGTGAGTACGGTCGCGGAAGTCATCCCTCGAGAGGAACGGCCCCTCTTTTGCGGCTTCTTCCACCGCGTCCGCCGCCTTGTCTCCCAGCCCTTCGATGGTGTCCAGCGCAGGCATCAGCTGATCGCCGACGATCTGGAAACGATGGGCTTTGGCTTTGTAGATATCGATCGGAGCAAAAGTAAAGCCTCTTGCGTACATCTCCTGCACGATCTTCATGTCCTTCATGGTATCCTGTTCTTTTTTGGTCGCGGCATCTCCTTTTTTGCGGATCTCATCCATATAAAACTCCAGCCGGTCCCGGCCGAGGCACATGAGTTCGTAGGAGAAGGAAGAAGCGCGTATGCTGAAGAAAGCCGCGTAATAGGCCAGAGGCATGTAGACTTTGTACCAGGCGATCCGGTAAGCCATCATGACATAGGCGGCCGCATGCGCTTTCGGGAACATGTACGAAATCTGCTTGCAGGACCAGATATACCAGTTCGGCACGTTTTTCTCGAGCATGGCTTCCTCCCATTCCGGGCGAAGGCCTTTTCCTTTACGGACACTCTCCATGATCGTGAAGGCAAGGCTCGATTCCACGCCCATACGGATCAGATAAGCCATGATATCATCTCTGGTGCAGATAGCGGTCGAGATGGTCGCAAGTCCGTCGCTGATCAGCTTCTGCGCGTTTCCAAGCCACACGTTGGTGCCGTGTGAAAGCCCCGAGATACGGATCAGATCCGAGAAGCAGGTGGGACGTGCTTCCTGCACCATCCCGATGACAAAGTCCGTCCCGAATTCCGGTACTCCGAGACATCCCAGCGGACAGCCTCCGATATCTTCCGGGCGGATCTTCAGAGCTTTGGTGGACGCAAACAGCGACATCACTCCCGGATCATCCAGGGGGACTTTCTTCGCGTCCGTACCGGTCAGGTCTTCCAGCATGCGGATCATGGTGGGATCGTCATGCCCGAGGATATCCAGCTTTAACAGGTTTCCGTCGATGGAATGATAGTCAAAATGTGTCGTGATGATGTCGGAATTGACATCGTTGGCAGGATGCTGGACCGGCGTGAACTTCTCGATCTCTTCCCCGTGAGGAAGCACCACGATCCCGCCGGGATGCTGTCCGGTCGTGCGCCGGATTCCGGTGCAGCCCTGTACAATACGGTTGATCTCGCAGTACCGTTTGTGCTGTCCTCTTTCCTCAAAATAATTCTTGACATAGCCGTAGGCTGTCTTTTCCGCGAGCGTGCCGATCGTACCGGCTTTGAAGGTATGGCCTTTACCGAAGATCACTTCGGTATATTTGTGCGCGTTAGCCTGATATTCACCGGAGAAATTGAGGTCGATATCCGGCTCCTTATCTCCCTTGAAGCCAAGGAAGGTCTCGAAGGGGATGTTGAACCCGTCCTTTCTGAGTTTTGCGCCGCAGACCGGACAGTTCATATCCGGCAGGTCGGCCCCCACCTTGTCGGCATATCTGCGCACTGTCTCAGAATCGAAATCGCTGTACTGACACGACGGGCACACATAGTGCGGCGGAAGCGGATTGACCTCCGTGATGCCGGACATGGTGGCCGCAAAGGAAGATCCCACCGAGCCACGGGAGCCTACCAGATAGCCGTCTTCATTGGATTTCCATACCAGCTTCTGCGCGATGATATACATGACCGCATAACCGTTGGAAATGATGGAATGAAGTTCCCTCGAGAGACGGTTCTCTACGATCTCCGGCAGCGGATCCCCGTAGATCTGATGCGCTTTCTCATAACAGATCTTCCGCAGATCCTGGTCGGAGTTCTCGATCACCGGCGGGAATTTATCCGGATGGATCGGGGAGATCTTTTCGATCATGTCCGCGATCCGGTTGGTGTTGGTGATGACCACCTCTTCCGCCTTTTCGCTGCCAAGGTAGGAGAATTCCTGCAGCATCTCCTCAGTCGTCCTCAGGTACAGTGGCGCCTGCTGGTCAGCGTCCGAAAAGCCGGAACCAGCCATGATGATCCTGCGGTAGACTTCGTCCTGCGGATCCATGAAATGCACGTCGCAGGTGGCTACGACCGGTTTGTCAAACTGTTCTCCCAGCCGTACGATCTTTTTGTTGAGTGTGATCAGGTCCTCTTCGGAATGAACGGTGTCATTCTTTTCATCCCTGATCATAAACGCGTTGTTGCCCAGGGGCTGGATCTCCAGATAGTCATAAAAGCTGACGATCCTGGCGATCTCCGGTTCCGGAGCGTTCCTTAGAAGAGCCTGGTACAGTTCTCCTGCCTCACAGGCGCTGCCGATCAGCAGGCCCTCCCGGTGGCGCAGAAATTCGCTCTTGGGTACTCTGGGATGTCTGTGGTAATACTGCAGGTGAGACTTGCTCACCAGCTTGTACAGGTTGATCCTGCCGGTCTCGTTGCGCATGAAGATGACCGCATGATAGGTGGGCAGTTTTTTGATCATGTCCGGTGAAACCGCCGCTTTATCGTTTAACAGATCGAGGTTGTAGATCTCCCGCTCTTCCAGCATTCTGACAAAACGGACAAAGATCTCAGCGGTACATGCTGCGTCGTCCACCGCCCTGTGATGGTTCAGCAGCGGAACGCCCAGGGCTTTGGCTACAATATCCAGCTTAAAACGGTTCAGGGACGGAAGCAGAAAACGGGCGATGCCGACCGTGTCCACGTAGGTAAATGTATCCGGGAGCCCCTGCCTTCGACAGTTTTCCATGATAAAGCTCATGTCAAAATCCGCATTGTGCGCTACCATCACCGCGTCATGACAGAATGAAAGGAAGGAAGGCAGCACTTCTTCGATCGGCGGCGCGTCCGCCACCATCGAATCATCGATCCCGGTCAGCTGTTCGATCCGGAAAGGGATGGGGATCTGCGGGTTTACAAACTGCGAGAAGCGATCGGTGATCTTTCCGCCCTCCACACGGACGGCTCCAATCTCGATGATCCTGCAGGAAAGGGGCGAAAAGCCCGTGGTCTCGATATCGAAAACCACATAAGAACCGGAAAGGCTCTGGCCTTCCGAATTGGTGACGATTCCTTTCAGATCATCCACCAGATACGCTTCCATGCCGTAGAGCACTTTAAAATCCGAATCCTTGGGCACACAGCCGCCCCATGCGTCGAAGCAGTGGTTGGCTTCGGGGAAAGCCTGGACCACACCGTGATCGGTGATGGCGATGGCTTTATGACCCCATTCGTACGCTCTTTTCACCAGGGCTTTGGCGTCTGTCACACCGTCCATGTCGCTCATCTTGGTGTGACAATGCAGCTCCACTCTTTTTTGCGGGCTCGTATCCATGCGGGTCGAGGTAAAGTCTTTGATCTTTTTGATCCCGAGCAGATTGCCGATCGTCAGTTCTCCGTCATAGCGGTCGATCATGGTCCGGCCGCGGAGCTTGATGAAAGAGCCCTTTTTCAGGCCGGAAAGCACGTCGTCCACGTGTTCATCCGGCAGAAAGAGCTTGACCACGATGGAATCCGTAAAATCCGTGATGGAAAAGATCAGGATGGTCTTCTCGTTCTTGATGGAGCGTGTCTCCACCTCCATCACACGGCCGCGCACGACCACCTCTCCCATCACATCTGTGATGGAAGAAAGTTCTGCCGCCTCACCGTCAAAGTCCTTTCCGTAGATCACATCGGGAGAAGCATCCTTCCGTAAAGGAGCAGACGTCTTTTTCTCCTGGGTCTTCGCGTCGTTCTTCTTCTCGGGTTCTTTTTCGCTTTTCTCTTCTGCAGGCGCCTCCGTTCTGCCGGAAGAAGCGTTCCTTGAGATCTGCGCCACCTCTTCGGCGATCCGCAGGGCGTCGTTCTGTCTCTGTCTGCTCTCTTTGTTTTCCGTCAGCAGGATCGTAAGCTTCAGGTCCAGTCCGCAGCGTTCACAGAACACTTTATGCAGATATTCTTCCAACAGATGCTTTTTTTCATCGGCAAGAATGGTATCGGGCATCTCAAGCCTCAGGGTGTCGCTCGACAGAAAGACCGGTTTGGCCGTGTGGAGCAGATTGTATTCTACGACGCTTTGTGCCTGCAGCTCATATTCCATGCTGTCACGATAGATCTCGAAAAAGTTCTCCGCCGTATACTGGGAGGACAGGCGGAATTTCTCCACCACCCTCACCGTGACGGGGAGTCCGGCAAAGCATTGGGAAGCGATCTTTTTTTCAAGAGAATAGATATGTTTTTTATGGATCCAGCGTTCACTCTCCAGATAGACTGCGACCCTCGTCCGTTCCCGGTTGCTCGTGACTCTGGAAACAGCCGCGTCTGCCAGAAGATCATGAAGTTCTTTATCCAGTTTCAGTGTCGGAAATACCTCAAAAAAAGCTTTATTCATGAAAGAATGGTTCCTTTATCGTATTTGTTGTCCTGTACCATCATCAGCAGTTCTTTCCGAAGCGCTTCCAGGAGCTGTTCCTCCGGGATCTTCCGGATCACCTGGCCGCCCTTGATCAGAAGGCCTTCTCCGATGCCGCCGGCGATACCGATATCGGCTTCTTTTGCCTCCCCGGGTCCGTTCACGACACAGCCCATCACAGCCACCTTGATGTCCAGAGGAATATCCTGCACCATCTCCTCCACACGGTTTGCAAGACCGATCAGATCGATCTGCGTTCTTCCGCAGGTCGGGCAGGAGATCACTTCCACGCCGCCTTTTCTGAGACCCATGGTGCGGAGGATCATCTTTGCGGAACGGATCTCCTCCAACGGAGAACCGGTCAGGGAGACCCGGATGGTATCTCCGATGCCAAGGCCGAGGATCAGCCCCAGACCGGCTGCGGATTTGATGTTCCCGGACCAGAGGGTACCGGCTTCGGTGATCCCCACATGGAGCGGATAGTCGGTCCTTTCGGCCAGAAGGCGGTGTGCCTCCGCGCAAACAGGCACGTTGGAAGATTTGATGCTGATCACCATATTTTCGTAACCGAAGGATTCAATGATGTGAACCTTGTCCAGTGCGCTCTCCACAAGGCCTTCCGCCGTCACGCCGTGATATTTTTCCACAAGCTCTTTTTCCAGGGAGCCGCTGTTGACGCCGACGCGGATGGGAATGTTTTTCTGCCGGGCGGCTTCCACCACGGCCCGGATCCTTTCAGAGCTTCCGATGTTTCCGGGATTGATGCGGATCTTGTCGGCTCCGTTCTCAATAGCGGCGATGGCCAGCCTGTAGTCAAAATGGATGTCCGCCACCAGCGGAATATGGATCCGCTCCTTGATGGATCTTAAAGCCTCTGCCGCCTCCATCGTAGGCACCGTACAGCGGATGATCTCACAGCCTGCCTTCTCCAGCGCAAGAATCTGTTCCACCGTAGCTTCGACATCTTCCGTTTTTGTGTTGGTCATGGACTGTATACGGATGGGTGAACCGCCGCCGATCGTTACGTCGCCGATCTGTATTTTTCTGGTATGATCTCTGTACAAAACGCTCTCCTCCGATAAAATGAGGGGGTGCCTTTTCGGCAGACCCCCCGTTGGTTCCGATGTTTATCAGTGCTGGATCTCCAGCAGTTTTTTCTTGAGATCCTGTTCCATTCTGGCCATCTCCTGCTCGGCTGCCCGTCTCTTGGCTTTGCCTTCCTGCTGGATCTTCAGAACGTCGTCCAGTGTCTGGATCAGGTCCGCGTTGGTCTTCTTGAGTGTCTCGATGTCTACGACGCCGCGCTCCGACTCCTTTGCGGTCTCAACAGAAGCCTGATGCAGGGCTTCGGCGTTTTTCTGCAGCAGCTCGTTGGTCAGGTTGGTGACCTTTGCCTGCGCCTGTGCGGCCTCTGTGGAATGGGCGATGCCAAGTGCCAGGACCATCTGGCTCTTCCAAAGCGGAATGGTGTTTACGATCGTGGTCTGGATCTTCTCAACCATGTTGGTGTCGTTGCTCTGGATCAGACGGATCTGCGGAGCGGTCTGCATGGCGATCATCTTGGTCAGTTCAAGGTCGTGCAGCTTTTTCTCAAAGCGGTTGCACTTGTCGCCGAGATCCTTGGCGGCCTGCGCGTCTTCCGCCTGGCCGGTGCGTGCGGCTTTTTCTTCGAGTTCTTTCAGCTGGCCTTCGCGGACTTCTTTCAGCCTTGCTTTTCCGGCCAGGACGTACATGGTGAGTTCTTTGTAGTAAGCCAGGTTCTGGTCATACATTTTGTCCAGCATGGCTGTATCTTTCATCAGGCGGATCTGATGCTCCTGCAGGGCTTCGGTGATCTTGTCGATGTTGACCTCTGCCTTCGCATAACGGTTTTTCAGGTTTTCCAGCTTGTTGGCCTGTTTTTTGAAGAAACCGAAGATGCCTTTTTCTTCTTCCAGCGCGTCAAAATCTTTTAATTCTCCTACGACGTCGGCGAGAAGGGTTCCGACCTCGCCGAGATCCTGGGAGCGTACGTTCTCCAGAGCAGCGTCGGAGAAATCTGCCATCTTTTTCTGTGTGTTGGCGCCGTACTGCAGCACCTGATTGGTATTCTCGATATCGATCTTTTTGGAGAATTCTTCCACCATCTTCTGCTCTTCAGGAGTCAGGGCGGCTTCTTCGATCACAGCTTCTTCTACAGTCTCTTTTGCAACGACTGAGGCAACATCCGCCACAGCAGCGGCAGCGGCGGCCGGCGTGCTGATGTCCGGTTCAAGTGTAAGGGTCGGTGTGGATGCTCCAAAATCTTTAAACTCTTCTCCCATTGTTCTTCTCCTTCTCCATGCCGGGTTTTTAAAAATACATCTATCGCTCAATGGCGCATGGCCACTTGCAGCTCATCTTCTTTAAGGCCTTCCTGTGCCAGGATCGTATTCAGGACCGAGATGTCCGTGGATACATCCAGCGCCGTCTCGGCAAAGACCGAATCCAGAAGGTTTTCAAACGCTTTGTGCAGGGTATCCAGGGTATCCTCGATCTCTTTTTTGGATTTTCTGATATTCTCTCCCTGGATCGGCTGGCGGTCCATCTCCTCATAGGCTTTGAGAAGCTTGATGGTCATGGGGAGATAATAGTTCATGAGCTTTTTGAGATCGCCGACCACCTCCGGGTGGCTCTTTGCTCTGTTCAGGATCTCGCGTACGATCTCTTCGATCTGGGCGATCTTGGCTGTTATTTCAGCACCGGGGATCGCGTCGTTGCAGCGGTGGATCTCGTCCAGATACTCCTGGCCTTTGTCCAGGATATCCTGTACCTCAGGGGTGATGACCGGCTCTTTGGCTCTTTCGCGTGCTTCGCGGATCTTCCTGGCCTGAACTTCCTTCTGGGTCTCCAGGTACTGCTCGTAGGTCTCCTTGCTGGTGATCAGGGTCTTTTCCTCCAGATCCAGGCGTCCTTCTCTGAACCAGCCTTTGGCGATCATCTTTTTACAGTCTTTCCGCACAAACTTGACCGGTTTGTTGCTGATCTGTGTGAGGCGTTCCAGATCGATGTAGGTGTTCTGTCCCAGCTCCTGTTTATAACGCTTGAAGCGTTTGGCGAGGCCCAGGACGGATCTGCCCCAGGCGAACAGGCCGATGCCCGCCGCCATGAAAAGACCTGTGACGATCATGCCGAAAACTCCGCCGCCATGCGCCAGGGCGGAGATGGCTCCGCCGGCCATCAGCGCGATCGCGTTCCACCCGGTCAGTATTGCCCCGCCGGCGGTAGCCAGTATGCCTTTCACCTGGTCGCCGGAGACATCCGCATAGAGATGTTTGGTGGGATCTTCCTTTTTTTCTTTGGGTTTTTCTCTTCTTTTCTGAAACTCTTCGGGCGCCTGATACCGGTTGCGCTTGTACGCGTTTTTGCCCGTCATAGCGTCTTTCAGGGCGGTGGTGCCGCTGTCGATGGCTGTGTTGACCGCATCTGTGATGGTCTCGTTCAGCATCTGAAAGTTTTTGGAATTGACGGCGTTTTCGATCAGATCGCTGATCCGGTCGCCCAGTTCCTCAAAATCAAATTCATCCATAGCTTCTCCTGTCGGATTTCCTGGTCGAAGTCTTATCCATCGAAAACAATCTTTATCCGTCGTTTTCACGGAAGCAAAACGGCCGGACGGTTACCGTAAATATTATACTGGAAAAGACGATAAAAAACAAGATTTTTCATTTTGTGATTGCGCACAGGCGGCAAAAGTTTTACAATAGTCATCAACGAACCGCAATAAGCAGGGATATTCCTGCAAAATCAGGAGGAAAAGCATATGGAAAAGAAAAACATTGACTGGGGAAGCCTGGGCTTTGGCTATGTGAAGACAGATTATCGTTTTGTCGCAAATTATACCAACGGCGCCTGGGATGAAGGCGGTCTTACCACCGACGAGACCATCACCATGAACGAGTGTGCCTGTGTCCTGCAGTATGCCCAGACCGTTTTTGAGGGATTAAAGGCTTATACCACGGAGGATGGCCGTATCGTTACTTTCCGTCCGGACCTGAACGGTGAACGTCTTGAGAATTCTGCCAGAAGGCTGGAGATGCCTGTTTTTCCGAAGGAGAGGTTCATCGATGCTGTTATTCAGACCGTGCGTGCCAACCAGGCTTTCGTACCGCCCTATGGTTCCGGGGCAACGCTTTATATCCGTCCGTACATGTTCGGGATCAACCCTGTGATCGGTGTTAAGCCGGCTGCTGATTATCAGTTCCGTGTATTCACCACGCCGGTGGGTCCGTACTTCAAGGGCGGCGTAAAGCCTCTTACTTTGCGCGTGTGTGATTTTGACCGTGCGGCGCCGAGAGGAACCGGTCATATCAAGGCGGGTCTTAACTATGCGATGAGTCTGCATGCTATCGTGGACGCTCATAATCAGGGATTTGATGAAAATATGTATCTGGATGCTGCTACCCGTACCAAGGTTGAGGAGACTGGCGGGGCCAACTTCCTGTTCGTGACGAAGGACAACAAGGTCGTGACGCCTAAGAGCAGCAGTATCCTGCCTTCTATCACCAGGAGATCTCTGGTGCAGGTTGCGAAGGATTATCTTGGTCTTGAGGCTGAGGAGCGTGAGATCACGTTGGAGGAAGTTGCCGATATGGCTGAGTGTGGTCTTTGTGGGACTGCGGCGGTGATCTCGCCGGTCGGCAAGCTTGTCGATCATGGGAAGGAGATCTGTTTCCCGAGCGGAATGGAGGCTATGGGGCCGGTCACGCAGAAGCTGTATGATACTTTGACCGGGATCCAGATGGGGCGGATCGAAGCGCCTGAAGGATGGATC
>CAMOQF010000012.1 GCA_946622645.1 uncultured Blautia sp. | reverse complement strand
GCGCAGGGCTCATCGTCACGCCGTCCTCCTATACGGCGAAGGGCTTTTCCGGCAGGAGCACCAATGAGAGCGTCCTGCAGGTCAATTCGGACGGTACCGTGACCGGTCTTACCTCCGGAAGCGCGACGGCTGTCTTCTGGCCGACGATCACCGGCGGGGCCGGCAATCTGCAGGCCGCAGTGGAAGTGACGGTGCTCCCGGCCGCTCCCACCGGCGTGACCGTCACGCAGACGGCGTACAATAAAATGAAGATCAGCTGGAATGCAACTTCCGGCTGTGAAGGATACTTTGTATACCGTATGGAGGACGGCGGCGAGGTCCGGACCCGGGCAAGCTGCGGCAGTCCGTCCAGAGTCTCATTTACGGACAGTGAGAGCTCCAAAAACGATTGGTATCTGAAGCCGGGGGTTTCGTACACTTACTATGTCAAGTCGTATAAAACGATCAACGGAACGCGGAAATTCAGCAGCCGGTCTACGGCAGTCACCGTAACGCCGCAGCTGGACGCCGTCTCGGTGAACGCGGCGGTCAGCAACGGGATGTACTCCAGCGTAACCTGGACGGCCGCGAAGGGAGCCGGCGGTTATGAGATCGCCCGGAAGATCGGCGATACCGGTGCCTGGACCGTCCGGAAAACGCAGACGGAAACGACCTTTAAGGACAGCGGAGAGCAGGCTTTTGCAGTCTATACTTTCCGGGTACGGCCTTATCGTCTGATCGAAGGAGTCAGATATTACGGGAATCCTTCTTACAGCAATACGGTGATCGGTTCTCCGGCTAAACAGAAAATCCAGAAGATCCAGGTCAAGACGGACGCGCTTAAGGTCTTCTGGTATAAACAGCCCGGCTGCACCGGCTACAGCATCTACAGGCGGGTGGTCGGACAAAGCAAATATACCCATATCGGAAACGCCAGAGGAGATTTCCGGTATACTTATACGGATAAAACAGCCAAGAAAGGCGTCCGCTATCAGTACATCGTAAAAGCATTTCTGAAAGAACCATATGGAAAAACGATCTACAGCAGATATGAGGACGGCCCCACGGCGATCCGTAAATAGGAACCTGTCACGTCCTTCATGCGCTGACGAACCGGATGTGTTCTCCGGCAGGCCCCCGGACCGAGAAGAGCAGGGACGGCTTTCCCCAGAATACGCCTTCCCGCAGCGACTGGTCCAGATTGTTCAGGCCGCGGGAACAGATCAGGTCAAAAGCACCCGCGATATCATCCACTACGATCGTAAAACAGACCGTGCCGTCAGATACCATGGCGGCACTTTCTGTTTGTATCAGCAGGATCCGGATATCGCCGAGCCCAAGACAGATGACGGGAGATGCCGTGCTGCTGTCTTCGTCCGTACAGAGTACGTCAAAACCAAGTTCCGTGTAAAACAGCATGCTCTCGGTAAGGTCCGGACATGTGATCGTATAGCCTCCGTTTGAGGGATGGTAATCAGTCATTCGCATAACATTGCCTCCTGTATTTTTCTGGTCAACAGTATAACACCGGGACAGGGGGAAATCTACCGGCATTGCATGGCACCCTGTATTTTTAACCGTTGTATTTAAGTTTTCTTTATGCTACAATTATATTCAGCTTATTGTTGCCGGCTGACAGAGACCGGCTGATCAGGACCGACTACAGACAGCCATTTCAGGGCTGCTCAAAAAGTGGAAGGGAGAACATCATGAAAAAAAGATCATTGAAGATCCTGCTCATCTGCACCGCGATGGCGTTTGTTTTCGCAGGCTGCGAGGAGAACACGGACCGTAAAAAAGCCGCAGAGGTTGACAAAAAACAGGAAGCCGCACCGGAGGTCACCCAGACTCCCACGCCGGAGCCCACTCCGGAGCAGGAAGAGTATAAACTGATCGGAACGCATGAGATGGCCGATTATGAGATCAAGGTCACCAACAGGACCAGCCATGAGATCAAATCTGTGGTCGTCGCAGAACGGGATACTGAGTGGAATACCGGCAATCTTCTGGCCGACGGGGACGTTTACGCCGCGGCGGAAACGAGGATCCTCTGCTTCAAACCTGACGAGCGCGCGGATGCGCCCGCAGAACGGAAGTTTAACGTGGCTCTTACCTTCGAGGACGACAGCGTCCATACGCTGCATGAGTTCCCCTTCGATAAAATATCCGAGTGCGACATCATGTTTGAGGACGACGTGATCTTCCTTGCGTACGAGGATGTGGTGACCGGAGCGCCCGTCACCACCAAAGCGCTGGAGATCGCCGCGATGGAGCCGGAGGTCACTCCGACGCCCACCGAAGAACCGACGCCTACGCCGGAGCCGACCAGAGAGCCTTCAAGGCCCACGCCGACCACAGCACCGCGCACACCGGCCCGCACCCCGACACGTACGCCTGTCCGGCCCGCGACGCCGACCACAGCGCCGGCCACGCCGACCACGGCACCGTCGGAACCGACCACGGCACCGTCAGAACCGACCACGGCACCGTCGGAACCGACCACGGCACCGTCAGAACCGACCACGGCACCGTCAGAACCGACCACGGCACCTGTCGATCCGCAGCCTGTCGATCCACAGCCTGTCGATCCGCAGCCTGTCGATCCGCAGCCTGTCAATCCCGATCCGGTCGTCCCGGTTACTCCGGACGATCAGGGCGGCGACATTATCTTCTGATCACACAGTCTCGTTTCTTCACGGGAGGATAACATGAGTACATATTATCTTGCGGTAGACATCGGCGCATCCAGCGGCCGTCATATTCTGGGACATCTGGAAAACGGCAGGATGGTCCTGGAGGAAGTATATCGTTTTGAAAACGGAATGGTCAAAAAGGACGGTTCTCTCTGCTGGGAATTTGACCGTCTGTATAAAGAGATCATAAACGGCATGATCAGATGCCGCGAGATCGGCAAGATCCCGGTCAGCATGGGCGTGGATACCTGGGGCGTAGACTTTGTGCTCCTCGACAAGGACGATCAGGTCATCGGGAACACGGTAGGTTACCGTGACCACCGCACCGACGGGATGGATCAGGAGGTTTACAGGCTGATCTCCCAGCAGGATCTCTACCGGAGGACCGGCATCCAGAAGGCGATCTTCAACACCATCTATCAGCTGATGGCGGTCAAAAAGCAGCATCCGGAGCATCTGGAACAGGCGGAGACGCTGCTCCACGTGCCGGATTATTTCCACTTCCTCCTTACAGGAAAAAAGACCTGCGAATACACGGAAGCCACAACAGGCCAGCTGGTAAGCCCCGTCACAAAAGACTGGGATTACGAACTGATCGACCTGCTTGGCTATCCGCGCCGCATTTTCCAGAAACTGATCATGCCAGGTACTTCCATCGGCCATCTGACTCCCGAAGTACAGGAGAAGATCGGTTATGATCTGGAAGTGGTGGCTCCGGCCACGCACGATACCGGATCCGCCGTGCTGGCGGTTCCCGCGAACGACGACGACTTTATCTATATCAGCTCAGGCACCTGGTCCCTGATGGGGATCGAGCGTCCGGCCGCGGACTGCTCGGACAGGAGCATGGAACTGAATCTGACCAACGAGGGCGGCTATGAAGGACGCTTCCGCTACCTCAAGAACATCATGGGGCTGTGGATGATCCAGTCCGTGCGCCATGAGACCGGGGACGCCTACAGCTTTGCCGAGATCTGCTCGATGGCAGAAGAAGCAAAGGATTTTCCGTCACGGGTGGACGCCAACGATGAATGCTTCCTCTCGCCGGAGAACATGACCAGAGAAGTACAGGACTACTGCAGCCGTACCGGGCAGAAGGTACCGCAGACCATCGGCGAGATCGCGACGGTCATCTATACGAGCCTTGCGGACTGCTATAAAAAGACGGCGGAAGAGCTGGAGGAGATGACGGGCAGGACCTACAGCCGCATCCACATCGTGGGCGGCGGTTCCAACGCGGAATATCTCAATCTGCTTACGGCAGCAGCGACGGGAAAAGAGATCCATGCCGGCCCGGGTGAAGCTACGGCCATCGGCAATATCACCGCACAGATGCTGAAGGCAGGAGATTTTTCTTCTGTGGAAGCTGCCCGTACGGTCATCCATGATTCTTTCGACATCAAGATCTATAAAGCATAAATCAGTATCCCTTTGCCATCAGCTCCCAAGGCTGATGGCAACTTTTTGAAAGACATAACGGAGAGAGAAAATTGATTCACAGTGTATTATATTATCTGCAGAGAAATGCGGAAGAGATTCCTGATCATCAGGCGCTTGCGGACGAGTCCCGCAGCTTTTCATACCATGAATATCTGGACGCGGTGAAAAAGATCGCGTGCTTTGTGGACCGGAACTTCGCGGACGGACAGACCAAGAGGCCGGTCGCAGTCCTGATCGACAGAAACGCTTTGTCCGTACTGGCTTTTCTGGGCATCGCCGCCAGCGGAAACTTTTATGTGCCGCTCGATCCGGCCCTGCCTGTGGAAAGGCGGAAGGTGATCCTTTCGGAGCTTGCTCCTATCGGGATCCTGGATGCCAGAACGGATCGCAGGACAGAGATCTGCCCCTGCCCTCCGGTATCGGAGATCCTGGAAAAAGAAGAGATCAGTGAAGCGGATGAGAAGCGTTTCCGGATCATGACGGATTCCATCATCGATACGGATCCCCTGTATTCCATCTTTACATCCGGGTCCACCGGCGTTCCCAAAGGCGTCCTGATCTGCCACCGCTCGGTGCTGGATCTGGTCAACGCTTTTTCTGAGGTCTTTGCTTTCGGGCAGGACAGTGTGTTCGGGAATCAGGCCCCCTTTGATTTTGACGTTTCCGTGAAGGACATCTACAACGCGCTTTACTGCGGAGGCCGGGTGGAGATCATTCCCAAGAAGAAATTCGGCATGCCGAAGCTTCTGGTGGAATATCTGGCCGAAAAAGAGATCAACACTTTGATCTGGGCCGTCTCGGCCGTCCGGATCGTCTCGGATTTCAGGACCTTCGACAAAGTACAGACGCAAAAACCGGTGAATTTAAAGTATGTGATGTTCTCCGGTGAGGTGATGCCTCCTTCTTCGCTTGAGCACTGGATGAACCATTTCCCTGAAGCTGTCTTTGTCAATCTGTACGGGCCTACCGAGATCACCTGCAACTGCACGTACTGCATCATTGAAAAACCGGTGGATCCCGACAAGCCCCTCAGCGCAGGCAAAGCTTTCCCGAACACGCGGGTGTTCCTGCTGAACGATAAAAACGAACGGATCCTGGAGCCCGGCGTCGTGGGAGAGATCTGTGTGGAAGGAACCGGGCTCGCTCTGGGTTACTGGAACAATCCTCAAAAGACAGCGGAGGTATTTACGGACCATCCGGAGTTCCCGGCATACAGGAATACGATCTACCACACCGGAGACCTTGGTTACTATGACGACGAAGGAAGGATCTACTTCTCCTCCCGCGCGGATTCCCAGATCAAACACATGGGACACCGGATCGAACTGGGAGAGATCGAAGCGGCGCTGAACGCCCTCGATTTTATTGCCGCGGCCTGCTGTCTCTATGATGCACAGAAGGAGAACATCGTCTGTGTCTTCCAGCTGTCACCTCTGACGGATCCGGAGGAAACAGAAGGGCCTGCCCTCAAAACAAAGATCGTCAAAGCAATCTCTTCAAAACTTCCGAAATACATGTGGCCGACCCGTTTTGTCCGGATGGACGCCCTGCCGCTTACCAGCCATCAGAAGACGGACCGCGTCAGGATCCGGGAGGACTATCTGGCAGGGAAAATCGGATAAGGCCGATCAAGGATATGAAAAAAAACACGATAAAGATCCTCGTAAAGTGTATTGCGTTTTTTGCCGTGCTCTTTGTCTGCATCGCGATCCTGCAGCACTTTTTCGGGATCAGGGATTACAGCATATATTCAAGAGAACAGGGCTTCCTGCAGGAAGAGGAGAACAGCCTGGACGCGGTCTATATCGGAGCGAGTCACGAGTTCTCGTTCTTTCAGCCCCCGCTGGCCTGGAAGGACCACGGGATCACGGTCTTTTCCTACGGGATCCCCAGCATGCCGGCGCAGAGCTATGTGTACAGAGTCAAAGAAGCCTTGAAGAGGCAGCCGGATTCGCTGCTCATCCTGAACCTGAATTCCTTCAAGTCGATGGGGTTCAACGACAAAGCGCTTCACCGCAATCTCGATTACATGCCCTGGTCTGTAAACAAGCTGGAAATGATGCAGGACCTGCTCTCCAGAAAGAATTATTCCATCGAAAACCGGCTGGAGTTCTATCTGCCTCTGCTCCGGTTCCATTCCGGCTGGTCCGAAATGACCAGCAAAGACTTCACCCATACATATAACGGGCTGAAAGGGGCTTATTACTACAAGTATTTTCTGCAGACAAGCAGTCCTCAGACCTTCGACGTTACAGAGGAGAGCACTCAGCCCGATGAAGAGACTCTTCAGGTCATGGGAGAGCTGCTCGATTATCTTGACCGGGAGAAGGTGAGAGTCCTGTTCGTCACCGTACCGCAGGTGCTCGACAAGGAAAGCCAGGGAAGACTGAACTATCTGGAAGAGATGGTCCGGGACAGAGGCTATGAATGTCTGGACATGATGGGGCTCGGAGATACCTACGGCGTGCAGGAAGCGGTGGATTTTCACGATTCCAACCATCTGAATATTCACGGCTCCATCAAGTTCACGGAGTATCTGAGCGATTACCTGATAGAAAATTACGGCTTCACGGACAAACGAGGCCGGGACAGTCTGGAAAGCTGGGATACATCCGTCACGCTTTACGGAGATTACATCGATCCGTGGACCCTTGACATAGAGAGGGACCACGCGCCGAGGGACTATGATCTGCAGGCTCCCGAGATGACGGTTCGCGCGGACGAGGAGCAGCATGCTGTCCTGTCCTGGACCGAAACGCCCGGCGCAGACGGGTACCGGATCTACCGCAAGACGAATATTGAAGGTGATACCTTCTGGAAGCAGACAGCAGAGACGTCCGGGGAAACCTTTACCTGGACGGACACCCATACGGAAGAAGCGGCAAGGCTCTACTACACGGTGCTTCCCTTCCGGACGGAGAACGGAGAAGACCTTTTTGGCAATTTCTCCTTTGCCGGGGTCGATCTGCGGATTTCATAAGACAAAGGTATAAGGACGACCGGCATGACTTTTGTTTCTTTTTCATTTTTGATATTTATCACACTGACAGTGTTTGTGTATTTCATCACGCCCGGCAGATGGCAGTGGGTCGTGCTTCTGCTTGCGAGCCTGTGCTTTTTCTGGCTGAACAGCAGATGGCTCGTGGTGTTTCTCGCTGCCGCCGCTCTGACCGCGTTTCTGACGGGGCTCTGGCTTTCGAACATCGACAGGACCTCCAAAAAGCTTCTGAAGGAGAAGGACTGGAGTTCCAAAGAAGAAAAAAAGAAGTACAGAGAAAGCGTGAAAAGAAGGAAAAAAGTCCTTCTGTTCTGTGCGATCCTGGTGGTCCTCGGGATGCTGCTGGTCCTGAAATACTATCGCTTTTTTGCATCCACAGCCAATCAGGGGCTGCGCCTTCTGGGATTCGAGCTTCCATCGTTTAAGTTCCTGATGCCTCTGGGGATCTCGTTCTACACCCTGCAGGCCATCGCCTACATGGTGGATGTCTATCGCGGAAAGGAAGAAGCGGACAGGAATTTCTTCAGGTTCCTGCTGTTCATGTCCTTCTTCCCGCAGATCGTCCAGGGACCCATCGCGCGGCATCATCAGCTCGCAGAGCAGCTGTACGCAAGCCACCGCTTCAGCTACCTGAGATGCACCTTCGGCCTGCAGCTGATCCTCTGGGGATGGATGAAAAAACTGATCATCGCGGACCGGGTGATGATCCCGGTCACGCAGATCTTCGATTCCGGAAAACAGTACACGGGGCTTCTGCTCTTTCTGGGAGCCGTGCTTTACAGCGTGCAGGTATACGCGGATTTTTCCGGAGGTATGGATATGGCCCGGGGCGTCTCGCAGATCCTCGGGATCGAGCTTGAAGAGAACTTCCGCCAGCCGTATTTTGCCGACAGCGTCGAGAACTTCTGGCGCAGATGGCACATCACCCTGGGCAGCTGGATGCGGGACTATGTGTTTTACCCGCTGACACTGTCAGGACCGTTTGTCACGATCTCCAAAAAGACCCGGAAGATCTTCGGCGCCTTTGTCGGAAAGAGGCTGCCGGCCCTTCTGGCAAGCTTTATCGTTTACGCCCTGGTGGGTCTGTGGCACGGGCCGGAATGGAAATATATCGCTTACGGGCTCTGGAACGGCCTGATCATCGCGGCAGGCATTCTGCTGCCGGAGATCTACGCCAGGATGAAAAAACTGGCCGGAATCGAGGGAACGCCCTTCTCATGGAGACTGTTCATGATCCTTCGGACGTTCACGCTGATATCCCTGGGCAGGGTGTTTTCCCGGTCCGGGAGCGTCATGACGGCCCTTCATGTGTTTAAAAACATGACCGTGCAGTGGTGGGATCTGTCCTTCTGGGTAGACGGAAGGCTGAACGAGCTTGGCCTTGACAGCCCGAACTGGGTCCTGCTCCTGATCGCCGTCTGTGTACTTCTGATCACGGACCTGCTGCATGAAAAAGGGATCCGGATCCGGGAGGGCATCGCAAGACAGCCGCTGATCTTCCGATGGATCGTCTATATCGGGGCGATCCTCGTGATCCTGGTCTTCGGCATCTACGGCGCGGAATACAACAGCGCCAGCTTTATCTACGAACAGTTCTGACCGGAGGAAACATGAATGGAAAAGATCCTTTCGACAGAAGATTATAAAGAGACAGTGCGGGACAGCAAAAAAAGGCTGCCGGACGTGCAGACCAATTCTTCTCTGACGCCTGAACTGCTGCGGATGTATATCGCGGAGGGAAGACTGTACCGGAAGACGTTTGAGAACGGACTGTATCTCCTGATCGACGAAGGGGATCATTACAACCTGATCTATTACTGGAAGGGCGGCGAGGACTTCGCGCCTCCGGAGACAGGCAGGCCTGTGCTTCTCCGTGAGATCGATGGAAGAGGCAGGCGGGAACAGTATATCCGGGATCTGGAGCCCCGTCTTTTCAAAGCCGGATTTGTTCCGGACAAAAGAAGCCTCCTGCTGGATATGGAACTGCCGGAATCCGGTGACTGGCCTTTTGATGAACTGGAAAACCGAAAGCGGAAGCTGCAGGAGATCGGCCTTGCCTGCGCCTTCGGAACGCAGGATGACATGGAAGAGGCTGCCGCGCTCTGGAAAGCTTATCTGGAGATCGGCGACATCCCTCTGGAGCATCTGGAGCTGAAAGAGACCGACAAGCTGTTCCTGATCAAGGAAAGCAGCACAGACCGCATAATTGCCACATACTGGTGGAGAAACACCCGAAGGGAAAGCGAAGGCCGTCATGCAGTCACACATCCTGACTATTACCGGAAAGGCATCGGCCTGACGCTGCAGCTTGCATGGATGGCGGACGCAAAGGCGGCCGGCCTGAAACGCTGCCTCACCTGGGTCTCCGATACCAATACGGCTTCGCTGGGCATGTGCCAGAAAGCCGGATTGCATATTCAGGACAGGAGTGTCACACAATACATAGCAGAACAGGAGGTAACCGACCATGAAAGAGAAGATTCTTGAGATCCTGCAGGACATCCGTCCGGACGTCGATTTTCTGAACGAGACGAAGCTGATCGACGACGAGATCCTGGATTCCTTTGACATCATCACCATCGCCAGTGAACTGAACGAAGCTTTTGACGTTGATATCGACGTGGCGGACCTGGAGCCGTACAACTTTAACACGGTGCAGGCAATGCAGGAGCTGATCACAGAACTTCAGGAAGAAGACTTATGAAACAGAAACTGACTATGCTCCTGGTGTCGGGGGCGCTGCTCCTTGGCTTTACCGTGCCGGCGGCCGCCGAAGAGAGCGATGGCATGCGGATCGCACTGGTGGGCAAATCCGCCGGGAACGCCTTCTTTGAGGTCGCTGCCGTATCCTTCAAGGAGGAAGCGCTGCGCCTGGGCGCGGCTGTCGAGACCATCTATCCGGAGGCCGCTACGGCGGACGCACAGATCCGCATCCTGGAAGAGGTGATCAAAAGCCATCCGGATGCCCTCTGCATCTCGGTGAACGATGCGGCGGCGCTGGAAGAAGTCCTGCATCGTGTCAGGGAAAGCGGGATCAGGGTCTCCTCTTTCGACTCCGCTCCGGAACCGGACAGCCGCGAGATCTTTATCAATCAGTCCCCTGCGCCGGATGTAGCCCGTGTCCTGCTGGACGCGGTCTGTGAGATCACCGGAGGAGAGGGCGAGTGGGCGATCCTCTCGGGGTCAGGCACGGCTTCCAACCAGAACGCGTGGATCGAAGAGATGCAGACCCTCATGGAGGAGGAAGAGTACGAGAGGCTCACGCTGACCGATGTCGTATACGGGGACGATGATCCCCGCCTGTGCACAGATCTGACCGAAAAGCTTTTGAAGGAGCACCCGGACCTGAAGGTCATCTGCGCTCCGACCACGGTGGGGATCGCTTCCGCAGCGAAATACCTGCAGGAGAACGCCTCCCGGTGTCTCCTGACGGGACTGGGGCTTCCGTCGGAGATGATCGGCTTTACGGGCGATACGGAAGAGTTCTGTTGTCCCTGCTTTTTTCTGTGGGATATGAAAGAGCTGGGCCGCCTGGCCGCTTACGCCACCGTTTCGCTCATAGACGGTTCTTTTTCCGGGAAAGCAGGAGACCTGCTGCGCTTGGAAGATACGGAATATACAGTCCTTCCCGCATCGGACGGCGGAAGCGAGATCGTTCTCGGACCGCCCGTCCGGATCACATCCGATAATATCATCGAGATGGCAGATCTTTACCAGTGATCGTAGAGGATAAGAGATGAGTACAGAAAAAACACCTGAGAAAAAAAGCGCGCGGCCGGCACAGCAAAGCAGCAGCGCAGGCAGCAGAAAGCCGTCTTCCGCCCGGTCATCCCAACAGGCACGGCGTGCGAGGCTGGCCCGGAAGAGAAGAAAAATGATGATCCGGCGCATCGCCTTTGCGCTGGCCCTGGTCCTGCTGATCGTGCTGATCCTTGTGATCCATTCCTGCAGCAGCGGCAAAAAGACGGCCACCGTGCCGGAGGAGACCGAGACAAAGGAAACCACGAGGGAAGAGGAGACCACGGAAGAAACGGCAGAAACGCCGGAGGAAGGGAAAGCTGAAGGAGAGGCGGAGCCTCAGATCACCGTGACGCCGACGCCCTCCGTACCGCAGGATCTGCCGCAGATCGATGTAAACAGCTGGGAATTCATCCTTGCCAATCCATGGAACTCCATCGATGATTATCTTCCTTCCGTGGCAAACATTGAGGGGATCCAGCTGGATGCCCGCATCATCCCGGCCATGCAGAATTTTGTCGCGGATACCCGCGCCCAGGGACTGAGCGTCGTGCTGGCTTCAGGCTATCGTGATTACGGCACCCAGACCTGGCTCTTCCAGCGCAAGGTGGCGCAGTACGGGGATGAAGACGTGGCGGCGACCATCGTAGCCCGCCCCGGCACAAGCGAACATCAGACAGGCCTTGCAGCCGACATCACCGATCAGGTCTACGAATATAAAAACGAATCGCTGGAAAACACGGCCATGTATCAATGGATGAGCCAGCACTGCCATGAATATGGCTTTATCGTCCGGTTCCCCAAAGGACGGGAGGACGTGACCGGCATTATCTATGAGCCCTGGCATTTCCGCTATGTAGGCGTGGAAGCCGCCACCTACATCATGGAGCATGACATCACGCTGGAGGAATTCCTGTCCTATTATAAAGACATCCAGGGCCCCGCGCCCTCTGAGAGCGCAGATACACAGGAAAATGATACGGCAGAGAACGCGCAGACAGCCGAAGAAACGGTTACGGAGCAGTCATCTGCAGTGAATGACATGGGAGGCGTCGCAACACTGGTGCCCTGATCATCGGAGGTAGACAGATGCCGGATGCATATGCCGGATTAACCAGGCTTCTGGGAGAGAAAAAAACAGACAGGCTTGCCAAAGCAAAGATCGCCGTATTCGGCCTGGAGGCTCCGGGCGCTTTCGCCGCGGAGGCTCTGGCGCGCTGCGGCATCGGGAGCCTGACTCTGGTATCCGGATACGTCCTGTCGGAGGAGGACATCGCCGTCCATCCCGCAGCTGACAGAAACACTGCGGGAAAGAACGCTGCCGTCATCCTGAAAGAGAAGATCGCCCGGATCGATCCTGATATCCTGGTACACACCTATGAGACGGATGTGACGGACACAACGATCGGGATGTTCGATCTGCGGTCCTTCGATCTGGTGATCGACGCGACAACGGATATTGACGGGAAGCTCCTGCTCCTGTCGCTCGCTGCCGGACAGAAGACCGCTGCGATCTCCTGCATCCTGCCGAAAGGGCTTTCGGATGCGGATCAGCTGATCGGAGTACGGCTGCACCGCGCGTCTGTCGGCCCTCTCGCCAGAGAGATCCGGCATGCCCTCCGAAAAGAGGGGATCCGGGACCTGTGGGCGGTCTGTTCCCGGGAGAAGACGGAGAAGACCGCTTCCGAAGGCGGCGGGATCGTGTTTGTCCCTGCCAGAGCCGGGATGCTTCTTGCGCAGGAAGCGGTCAGGATCCTTACGGCGGGAAGCGCACATCACAGACAAAGAATCAGAAAAGGGAAGGAGCCGGACCATGGCTGAACAGATCATAAGCCTTCTGAAAGAGATCCTGCCGGACGAAGACATCCTCCTGCAGGAACGGATGGAAAAGCACACTTCTTTCAGGATAGGAGGACCGGCGGACGTGTTTGTCATGCCGGAGAACACATCGCAGATCCGCCATGTGATCGAAGCATGCCGGTCCTGCGGCATGCCCTGGTTCGTCCTGGGAAACGGGACCAATCTGCTGGTCAGCGACCAGGGATTCCGGGGTGTGGTCATCCAGATCGGAAAAAAGATGAGCCATTCAGAGGCGGATGGCGAAAGGATCATCGCCGGGGCAGGAGCCCTGCTTTCCGGGATCGCTCTGCTGGCCCGGAACAACGCCCTCACCGGCATGGAATTTGCCGGCGGAATTCCGGGAAGCCTTGGAGGCGCCGCCTGGATGAACGCAGGCGCCTACGGGGGAGAGATGAAGGATATCCTGACGGAGGTCACACTGCTTTCGGAGGACGGGGAAGAAAAGACGGTCCCGTACAAAGATCTGCAGCCCGGCTACCGTACCACCCTGATCCAGGAGAGGGGGGATCTTGTCATCGGAGCCGTCCTCACGCTGACCAAAGGAGATCCCGAGGCGATCCGGCAGAGGATGCAGGAGCTGCAGCAGAAAAGAAATGAAAAGCAGCCGCTGGAATACCCCAGCGCCGGCAGCACGTTTAAGCGCCCGGAGGGCTATTTTGCCGGGAAGCTGATCTCGGATGCCGGACTTCGGGGCTATCAGGTCGGCGGCGCCCGCGTGTCCGACAAGCACGCAGGATTTGTGATCAATACAGGAGGAGCCGCCGCCCGGGACGTGATGCAGCTCATGCAGGACGTCCAGGAAAAGGTGTATTCCATGTTCGGCGTGACGCTGGAGCGCGAAGTGCGGCTTCTCGGAGATTTTTAAAAGAGGTGTAAGATGCGTCTTGTGATCGTGACCGGCATGTCCGGCGCAGGAAAATCAACGGCTTTGAAAATGCTGGAGGACATGCATTACTTTTGCGTGGACAATCTGCCCATCGCCCTGATCGAAAAGTTCGCCGGGCTGATGCTGGAGGCGGGCAGCGAAGATATGGAAAACGCCGCCCTCGGCATCGATTCGAGGAGCGGATCGCTCACGGAGCTGGACGCCGTCCTTTCGAGGATGCGGGAAACCGGCTATCGTTTCGAGATCCTGTTCCTGGATTCCGAGGACGCGGTGCTGGTCAAACGCTACAAAGAGACCCGCCGCAGCCATCCGCTTTCCAAAACGGGACGGGTGGACGAAGGCATCCGTCTGGAGAGACAGCGGATGGAGCCTCTCCGCAGGCAGTCCGACTTTATCCTGGATACCAGCCGCCTTCTTACAAGGGAGCTCAAGCAGGAGCTGGAACGCATCTTCGTGCAGGGGAAGATCTTCCGGAACATGATGGTCTCCATCGTATCCTTCGGGTTTAAATACGGGATCCCTCAGGACGCCGACCTGGTGTTTGACGTGCGTTTTCTTCCGAACCCGTATTATGTATCCGAGCTGAGGCCTCTGACCGGTGAGGATGAGGCGGTGTACAGCTACGTGATGGAAGATCCGGACGCGCAGGACTTTGCGGGTCAGCTGGAGTCGATGGTCCGTTTTCTGATCCCGAGGTATGAAAAAGAAGGAAAGACCAGCCTTGTGCTGGCCATCGGGTGCACCGGTGGAAAGCACCGTTCCATCTCCATGGCGCGGGAGCTGTTCAAAAGACTGACCGGTTCGGAGGAATACCGTTTCCGTCTGGAGCACAGGGATGTTGACCGGGACCGGCCTGCAAGAAGAGGTATGTAGGAGGCATGGAAAGATGTCTTTTTCGGGCACAGTGAAACTTGAGCTGGAAGAGAGGACCGGGAGCGCAAGACATTGTCAGATCGCTGAGCTTTCGGCCATCCTGATGAACTGCGGCATATGGCTGCAGGAGGAGGCGGAGCCGGGGGTGCTTCGTATTTCCACCGAAAATGAATCCGTTGCAAGAAAATGCTTTACATTATTAAGAAAAACATATAATATAGAATCAGTGATTTCCATGCACGATAACTTTACCGGAAAAAGAGGGAAGGTCTACCTCATCGAGATCGCAGGATCCGGCGCTGCCGTTGACATTCTGCAGGGCACAAAGTTAGTCGTTGCTGGGGATAACGGGACTCTTATTCTGCAGGATCATTCCCTGATCCTGCAAAAGGACTGCTGCAAAAGAGCGTTCCTGCGTGGTGCTTTTCTCTCCTCAGGTTCGATCAGTGATCCTAACAAGGGTTATCATTTTGAACTGGTCTTTCCCGCAGAAGAAAAGGCGGAACTGCTCAGAAGAGTACTCATCGGTTTTCATATGGATGCCAGGATCGTCATGCGCAAGAAATCCTATGTGGTGTACGTAAAGGAAGGCGCGCAGATCGTAGATCTTCTGGGGCTCATGGGTGCCCACCGGGCCGTGATGGAGCTGGAGAACATCCGGATCCTCAAGGAGATGCGCAATTCTGTCAACCGTAAGGTAAACTGTGAGACGGCAAACATCAACAAGACCGTAAACGCCGCTGTGCGCAGCATGGAGGATATCCGCTATATACAGCGGACGATAGGCTTTGAAAGCCTTGGGGAGAATCTTGCTGAGATGGCCGAACTCAGACTGCAGTATCCTGAAGCTACACTGAAAGAACTAGGGATGATGTTGGATCCGCAGGTGGGCAAATCGGGCGTTAATCACCGGCTTCGCAAGCTGAGTATGATTGCAGGATCACTGCGGGAGAACGAGGAGGAACTATTATGATTAAAAAGCCGATCACGATCAACCTGTCTACTGGTCTGGAGGCCCGTCCGGTTGCCCAGCTTGTACAGGTGGCATGTCGCTTCTCGAGCGAGATCTATGTTGAAGTTGGAGAAAAAAGATTCAATGCAAAGAGCATGATGGGCATGATGACACTTGGACTGGATGCAGGAGAAGAAATCCTGGTTTCTGCGAACGGCGTCGACGAAGAAGCCGCCATGAACAGCATCGAGGAATATCTCCGCAATCAATAAACAGAGAAGTGATCTGGTCATAACAGCAAAAAAAGACCCCTGCGAAAAATGAAGACCGTTTTCGCAGGGGTTTACTTTGTGCCGTGAAAGGACGACGGGCGGATCAGGCGGCTTTCAGGAAACGTTTTTCTGTCTTCTGAAACACTGCGGGATAGCCGGCGAGCACCCAGATGATCGTGACGCAGTACCGGATGCAGGAAGCCGGAAGAGACTCGCCGATGATGGGCTTCAGGCCCTTCAGGATGAGGACCGACAGAGCGACTCCGATCAGGAAGCGCAGGATTTTTACTTTCAGGTCCTTAGGGATCTCAAAACGGATAAAGCGGCTTTCAAGGTAATAGCCGACGGCAAAACCCATCCCGGCGCCGGTCGCTTTAAAGCAGTCGGTGGAGAGAGCCGGATCGATGTGATATGTGCTGCACAGGATAGCTGCATAGACGGTCACTGCAATGCTGACAGCCAGAAGGATCAGAACGATCAGGAGAGGATTGTCCTGTATGTTTTCCTTCTTATATATAAAGCAGTAGCACAGGACGACGCAGGTCATCGATACCAGAAAGCTTACGATCACGTCGGCAGGCGTGTGGACGCCCAGGTACATTCTGGAAAAGGGGACCAGGATGAGAAAAACGATACAGATGCATTTCTGCCATTTCTTAGGAGCCATCAGAGCCAGAGACCCCATCATGGAGGTGATGCTCTGCGTGTGCCCGCTCGGGAAGGAATAACCGGTCGCCTTCGGAAGGGCGGATTCGACCGCCTTAAAGTCCGGATCCAGGATCCACGGCCGTTCGATCCGGAAGGTAAGCTTCAGCGCCTGGAGCACCAGACCTGCCGAGAAATAGGAGAAGCCGAGAAACAGAGCGGCTTTTTTGCTCAGGCACCAGTACAGAAAGCAGATGACTACGATGGCGAAGATCTCTTCTCCGAACCAGGTGACGCCCTGAAAAAAAGCATCGGCTGCCGGGGAACGATATTCGGACAAAAACCATAAAAAACTCATAATACCCTCCCAATCGTCACATTTGATGGACGATGTTAACATAAAATATTCTTATTGATATCAATTATAGATTGACCAGCGGAAAAAAACAAGTTATAATATCCACGATGGAATAACATAAAACAGTTATCTGCCGTCATCCGGCGGACTGTTCGGTATAGCAGATCTTAGGGAAAGCGAAGGAGCAGAAAAATGTCTAGATTCCTGAAATTTATTGTCCACCTGGTAGTGATCTGTGTGATCATCGTAGCCCTGGGGCTTACGATCCCGCCGTTCTTCGGCGTTCGTACAGTCGTTGTGGACGATCCCAACGCAAAGACAAATCTTCCCATGGGCAGCGTCACTTACGCCATCCCCGTAAAATCCGAGGATGTATATCAGGGCGATCCCATCCTGGTGGAAGAGGACGGCAACACCTATCGTTACAACATTGAGTCCATCAATCTTGCCAACGGCACGGGCGTCGTAAAGGATCAGTCCGTAACAGACTCCAAGGATATCACGGTCGCCATCAACAGAGGCTATGTACAGAAGGTTGTCATTACCATCGGCTATGTAGGCTACCTGCAGGTGGCCACCAAGAGCATGGAAGGCCTGATCATCCTGGGCCTGGTCCTTCTGTTCCTGATCATCCTCTATGTGATCGCGGAGCTCTGGAAAAAAGATGACAGCTCCGACGACGATTACGACGAGGACTACGAGGACAGCGGCAAATCAAAAAGACAGCTGAAAAAAGAAGCAAAGGCAGCCAGAAAAGAACAGGCCGAGGAATACGACGAAGACAGCCGCGCTGCCCGGAAAGCCCGCAAAAAAGCCGAAAAGCGTAAAGTGCACACAGGCGGCTTTGTGGACGACATCGATGAAGAGGACGACGAAGAAGAATATGTTCCCCAGAACGCAGCTCCCGTGACGCAGCAGCCCGCTGAGGAAGAGGCGCATGAATACCTTCGCCAGGAGGTCGCCGCCGCCGCAAATGCAGCTGCAGCCGATGAGCCTGCCGAGGAAGAGGAAGTTTCTCCCCTTGCCAGCATCGCGCCGGAAGCGCTTGAAGAAGTCGAGCTCGACCTTCCGGACGAACCGGAACCGGACGATGAGCCGGAACCCTTCTTCGACGATGTGTTGGAGGAACCCGAGATCAAGGAGATCCGCAAAAGGGCCATCCCCGGCTGGAATTCTTCCCAGCTCGCCAGGGAAGCCGCTTCCGCAGGTGAGAGCCCGGACGTTTTCCAGGACGACATCACCGACGTCACACTGTTTGATTACTCCGATCTTCTGGATGAAGACACAGACGAGGAATAAAATAGTACCCAGAAGGGCCGCAGAAAGCGGCCCTTTTAATTTCTGTAAAAATTCACAAAATTTCTAAAAATAATTCTTGCAATATGCTAAACGGTTGTGTATAATATGTAGTGCTGTGACATTGATAGCTGTGAAGCGCGAGGTTGCTGCCCGCATGTGGCAGGTTTTCCGTGGAGCGAATGTCAAGTTAGGAAACTGACGACAAGTCACTGTACAGGTTCAAACTACCATCGAGGATGGGGTGTGTGTTCACAGCAGGACACACACGGAGATGTGTACAGTCGCCGCTTGTCGTACGAATCGTACGAATAGGAGGAGACTTTTTTTATGGCAAATCAGGTAATGCGAATCACACTTAAGGCTTATGATCACCAGCTGGTAGACGCTTCTGCTGCAAAGATCATCGAAACTGTCAAAAAGAACGGCGCTCAGGTCAGCGGGCCGGTTCCGCTTCCCACCAAAAAGGAAGTTGTGACCATCCTTCGTGCCGTCCATAAGTACAAAGATTCCAGAGAACAGTTCGAGCAGAGAACCCACAAGAGACTGATCGACATCATCACGCCGACCCAGAAGATCGTGGACGCTCTTTCCAGACTCGAAATGCCCGCAGGCGTGCATATCGACATCAAGATGAAGACAAAATAATATACGATAGTAAGCTGACCAGCTTATATATATACTATATGATTGCCGGAGCGGCAATCCGCTATAAGGAGGAAAAACAAAAATGAAAAAAGCGATTTTGGCCACCAAGGTGGGCATGACCCAGATCTTTAACGACGACGGACTTCTGGTTCCCGTGACCGTTCTGCAGGCTGGTCCCTGCACCGTGACACAGGTCAAGACAGAAGAGAACGACGGCTACGCAGCCGTTCAGGTCGGATTTGGCGAAATCAGAGAAAAACTGGTCAACAAGCCGGAACAGGGCCATTTCAAAAAGGCCGGCGTTGCTCCGAAGAGATTCGTGCGCGAGTTCCGTTTTGAGAACGCTGCCGAATACGAAGCAGGCCAGGAGATCAAGGCAGACATCTTTGCAGAAGGAGATCACATCGATGTGACCGCTGTCTCCAAAGGTAAAGGATATCAGGGTGCCATCAAGAGACACGGACAGTCCAGAGGACCCATGACACACGGTTCCAAATATCATCGTCATGCAGGCAGCAACGGCGCCGCATCCGATCCCAGCCGTGTATTCCCCGGCAAGAAGATGCCCGGACAGATGGGTAATGTGCAGGTTACCGTGCAGAACCTCGAAGTCGTCCGTGTGGATGCCGAAAACAATCTGCTTCTGGTAAAGGGAGCTGTTCCCGGACCCAAGAAGTCTCTTGTCACCATCAAAGAGTCAGTTAAGTCCTTATAATAAGAAAGGAGGAGCACATCGATGGCGAACGTAACAGTTTACAATGTGGAAGGCACCGAAGTAGGCACGATCGAGCTGAACGATGCAGTCTTTGGCGTAGAGATCAACGAACATCTGGTGCACCTTGCAGTGGTACGCAACCTTGCCAATAAACGCCAGGGCACTCAGAGCGCAAAAGGACGCTCCGAGGTCAGCGGCGGCGGAAGAAAACCGTGGAGACAGAAAGGAACCGGTCATGCAAGACAGGGCTCCATCCGTGCCGCACAGTGGACAGGCGGCGGTATCATCTGGGCTCCGAAGCCGAGAGATTACAGCGTCAAGATGAACAAGAAGGAAAGAAGAGCCGCCCTCAGGAGCGCGCTGACCAGCAAGGTACAGGACAACAACATCGTCGTTCTGGACGCTCTGGAGCTTTCCGAGATCAAGACAAAAGAGATGGCCCGTATCCTGGCCAACCTGAAAGCTGAAAAGGCCCTCATCGTCACCGCAGGCGATGACAAAAACGTTGCCCTTTCCGCCAGAAATATCGAAAACGTGATCACAGCCACACCTGCGACCATCAATGTCTACGATGTCATGAATCAGAAGACCCTCGTAGTCACCAAGGACGCAGTCGCGGCGATTGAGGAGGTGTACGCATAATGGCAGATCTGAAATATTATGACGTCATTCAGAAACCGATCATCACTGAAAAGTCCATGAACATGATGGGCGAAAAGAAATACACCTTCCAGGTACATCCCGATGCAACCAAGACACAGATCAAGGAAGCCGTCGAGAAGATGTTCGAAGGGACCAAGGTCAAAAACGTCAACACCATGAACAAGTGCGGCAAGAACAGACGCCGCGGCCTGGTTGTGGGCAAGACCGCAGCCACCAAGAGGGCCATCGTATCCCTGACAGAAGACAGCAAGGATATCGAGATCTTTGAAGGGCTTTGATTAAAGCTTTGCGATATGTGTTCGAATACACGATAATTCATTCGAAAGGAGTAACATCACAATGGGAATCAAAACCTATAACCCATATACACCGTCCCGGAGACATATGACCGGCTCTGATTTTTCTGAGATCACCGCGACCAAGCCGGAAAAATCCCTCACCGTGTCTCTTAAGAAAAACGCAGGCCGCAACAACCAGGGCAAGATCACTGTCCGTCACCGCGGCGGCGGCAACAGAAGAAAATACAGGATCATCGACTTCAAGAGAAGAAAAGACGGCATCCCCGCAACGGTAGCCACGATCGAGTATGATCCCAACAGAACAGCCAACATCGCACTGATCCACTACGTAGACGGAGAAAAGGCCTACATCCTTGCTCCCGAAGGTCTGAAGGTCGGCGCTACGGTCATGAACGGCCCCGAGGCCGAGGTCCGCGTAGGCAACTGCCTCCCGCTGGAACTGATCCCGGTCGGTACCATGATCCACAATATCGAGCTCCATCCCGGAAAGGGCGGCCAGATGGTCCGTTCCGCCGGCAATGGCGCACAGCTGATGGCTAAGGAAGGCAAATACGCTACCCTTCGTCTTCCCTCCGGCGAAATGAGAATGGTCCCCATCGTCTGCAGAGCAACCGTAGGCGTTGTCGGCAACGGTGACCACAACCTTATCAACATCGGTAAAGCTGGACGTAAACGCAACATGGGCATCCGTCCCACCGTCCGTGGTTCCGTCATGAACCCGAATGACCATCCGCACGGCGGCGGCGAAGGCAAGACCGGCATCGGCCGTCCTGGTCCTTCCACTCCCTGGGGCAAGCCCGCTCTTGGTCTCAAGACCAGAAAGAAGAACAAACAGTCCAACAAGCTCATCGTAAGAAGACGCGATGGCAGAGCATTATCGAAATAATAAGGAGGAGAAAGAATGTCTCGTTCACTGAAAAAAGGACCATTTGCAGACGAACACCTTCTCAAGAAGGTCGACGCGCTGAATGCTGCAAACGATAAAGCCGTAATCAAGACCTGGTCACGCCGTTCTACCATCTTCCCGTCCTTCGTCGGACACACCTTTGCTGTACATGACGGAAGAAAGCACGTGCCGGTTTATGTCACAGAGGATATGGTCGGACACAAGCTCGGAGAGTTTGTCGCCACCAGAACATACAGAGGACACGGAAAAGACGAAAAGAAGTCCGGCGTCCGCTGACAGCTTTAATCTGACGAAAGGAGTCATTTTACAATGGCAAAGGGACATAGAAGCAAGATAAAAAGAGCCAGAAATGAGAATAACAGAGAGACAAGACCGTCTGCAAAGTTATCTTATGCCAGAATTTCCGTCACCAAGGCGTGTTATGTCCTGGACGTGATCCGCGGCAAAGATGTGCAGAGCGCGCTTGGAATCCTTACCTACAATCCGAGATACGCATCCTCCGTCCTGAAAAAGCTGCTGGAATCTGCGATCGCCAATGCCGAGAACAACAACGGCATGAACAGAGATAATCTCTACGTCGCAGAATGCTATGCCAACAAGGGACCGACAATGAAGAGGATCCAGCCCAGAGCACAGGGCAGAGCTTATCGGATCGAAAAGAGGACCAGCCATATCACAATCGTGCTGGATGAGAAGTAAGGAGGAGAAGTATGGGACAGAAAGTTAACCCGCATGGTCTTAGAGTCGGCATCATCAAGGACTGGGATTCCAGATGGTACGCAGAAAATGATTTCGCTGATTATTTAGTAGAAGACTATAACATCAGGAATTTCCTGAAGAAGAAACTGTACAGCTCCGGCGTCTCCAAGATCGAGATCGAAAGAGCATCCGACAGAGTCAAGATCATCATCTACACCGCAAAGCCGGGCATCGTCATCGGCAAGGGCGGCGCTGAGATCGAGAAGGTCAAGGCCGAACTGGCAAAATATACCGACAAGAAGCTGATCGTCGACATCAAAGAGGTCAAGAGACCGGACAGAGACGCACAGCTGGTGGCTGAGAACATTGCCCTGCAGCTGGAAAACCGTATTTCTTTCCGCCGCGCCATGAAGTCCACCATGCAGAGAACCATGAAGGCAGGCGCACTGGGTATCAAAACGGCCGTTTCCGGACGTCTTGGCGGCGCGGATATCGCCCGTACCGAGTTCTACAGTGAAGGAACGATCCCGCTTCAGACACTTCGTGCAGACATTGACTATGGTTTCGCGGAAGCAGACACCACCTACGGCAAGGTTGGCGTAAAGGCATGGGTCTACAACGGTGAAGTGCTTCCCACTAAGGCATCTAAGGAAGGGAGCGATAAATAATGTTAATGCCCAAAAGAGTAAAACGTCGTAAACAGTTCCGCGGTTCCATGAAGGGAAAAGCGTTAAGAGGAAATAAGATCAACTATGGCGATTTCGGTCTTGTGGCTGTTGAGCCCGCATGGATCAAATCCAACCAGATCGAGGCTGCCCGTGTCGCCATGACCCGTTATATCAAACGTGGCGGTAAAGTCTGGATCAAGATCTTCCCGGATAAACCTGTTACTGCAAAGCCTGCTGAAACCCGTATGGGTTCCGGTAAAGGAACTCTGGAATACTGGGTAGCAGTCGTAAAGCCCGGACGCGTAATGTTCGAGATCGCCGGCGTATCCGAAGAGATCGCCCGCGAAGCATTGCGTCTTGCCATGCACAAGTTGCCAGTCAAATGTAAAATCGTTTCTCGTGCAGACTTAGAAGGCGGTGATAACAGTGAAGAAGTATAAAGATTTCATGAATGATTTAAGGGCAAAATCCTCTGCGGAGCTGAATGCCGAACTGGTTTCTGCGAAGAAAGAACTTTTTAATCTGAGATTTCAGAATGCGACCAATCAGCTGGACAACACCAGCCGCATCAAGGATGTCCGCAGGAAGATCGCCAGGATCCAGACCGCAATCACTGAGCAGGCCAATGCTTCCAATTAACAGGAGGAAACTATCGTGGAAAGAAATCTGAGAAAGACCCGTGTGGGTAAGGTTGTCAGCAACAAGATGGACAAGACCATCGTCGTTGCAATCGAAGACCATGTCAAACATCCTCTTTACAAAAAGATCGTGAAGAGAACCTATAAACTCAAAGCCCATGATGCAAACAACGAATGCAGCATCGGCGATACCGTCAAGGTCATGGAGACCAGACCGCTGTCCAAAGATAAAAGATGGAGACTGGTTGAGATCGTTGAAAAAGTGAAATAAGGAGGATTGCCAGTATGATTCAGCAGGAAAGCAGACTGAAAGTTGCCGACAACACTGGTGCAAAAGAAATCCTTTGTATTCGTGTCATGGGCGGCTCTACCAGAAGATATGCCAATATCGGCGACACCATCGTTGCTACTGTTAAAGATGCAACACCAGGCGGCGTTGTCAAGAAGGGCGATGTGGTCAAGGCTGTCGTCGTGCGTACCGTTAAGGGTGCCCGCAGAAAAGACGGCTCCTACATCCGTTTTGACGAAAACGCTGCCGTCATCATCAAAGACGACCTGACCCCCAGGGGAACACGTATCTTTGGGCCGGTTGCCAGAGAGCTTCGCGAAAAGAAGTTCATGAAGATCGTTTCTCTGGCTCCGGAAGTATTATAATGGAGGGTGCCGTATGTCAGCTATGAAGATCAAAAAGGGCGATACCGTCAAGGTCATCGCCGGAAAAGAAAAAGATAAAGAGGGCAAAGTCATTGCCGTCAACAAAAAAGACAATACCGTCATCGTAGAGAACGTGAACATGGTGTCCAAACACACCAAACCGTCCGCTGCAAACCAGAATGGCGGCATTATCTCCAAGGAAGCTCCGATCAACATCTCCAACGTGATGCTCCTGTTTGAAAACAAGCCGGTGCGCGTTGGCTTCAAGATCGAGGATGGCAAAAAGTTCCGCGTGGCGAAAGTCGGCGGCGGCGAGACAAAAGTCATCGATACCATTTCCTCCAAGAAGACCAGAAAGTGAGAGGGGGCATAACAGGTGAGTAGATTAAAAGAGCTTTACAAGAATGAGATCATGGATGCCATGGTCAAGAAGTTTGGATACAAGAACGTGATGGAGATCCCCAAGCTCGAGAAGATCGTCGTCAACATGGGCGTCGGTGAAGCAAAGGAAAACGCCAAGCTTCTGGATTCCGCGATCGCTGACATGGAGCTGATCACCGGACAGAAGGCAGTGGCTACCAAGGCTAAAAAGTCCGTCGCTAACTTCAAGATCAGAGAAGGCATGTCCATCGGCTGCAAGACCACTCTCCGCGGCGAAAAGATGTATGAATTTGCAGATCGTCTGATCAACCTTGCGCTTCCCCGCGTGCGTGACTTCCGCGGCGTCAATCCCAACGCGTTTGACGGCAGAGGTAACTATGCACTCGGTATCAGAGAGCAGCTGATCTTCCCGGAAGTCGAATACGATAAGATCGACAAGGTGAGAGGTATGGATATCATCTTCGTTACTTCCGCCAAGACCGATGAAGAAGCACGCGAGCTGTTAAGACTGTTCAACATGCCTTTTGCAAAGAACGCATAAGGGAAGATTTAGGAGGAAGTATTCATGGCTAAAACAGCAATGAAAATCAAACAGCAGCGCCCCGCAAAGTTCTCCACCAGAGAGTATACACGCTGCAGGATCTGTGGACGTCCCCACGCCTATCTGAGAAAATACGGAATCTGCAGGATCTGCTTCCGTGAGCTGGCCTACAAAGGACAGATCCCGGGTGTCAAAAAAGCATCCTGGTAAGATATTATTTGAAACGAGGACATGTCAAGTCTGAACATATTTGGAGGAAACTAACATGACAATGAGCGATCCGATTGCTGATATGCTTACAAGAATCCGTAACGCAAATACAGCAAAACATGATACAGTTGATATCCCGTCTTCCAAGATGAAGGTCGCAATCGCGAACATTCTTCTGGACGAAGGCTATATCACCAAGTACGAGATGGTGGAAGACGGAAACTTCCAGAACATCCGCATCACCCTGAAATACGGTGAGGACAAGAACGAGAAGATCATCACAGGCCTGAAGAGGATCTCCAAGCCCGGTCTTCGTATCTATGCCGGAAAAGATGAGCTGCCGAGAGTCCTTGGCGGACTTGGCATCGCCATCATCTCCACCAACAAAGGCGTGATCACAGACAAGGAAGCCAGAAAGCTTCATGTCGGCGGCGAAGTGCTCGCATACATCTGGTAATTCCAGGTGCCATATTAAACTGAAAACAGAGGCGGAACGCTTCCGTCTCCGACAATCTAAGTAGGAGGACAGATCATATGTCACGAATTGGAAGACTTCCGGTTGCCATCCCGGCAGGCGTAGAAGTCAAAATCGCTGAAGGCAACGTAGTAACAGTGAAGGGCCCCAAAGGCACACTGGAGAGAGCGCTCCCGACCGAGATGGAGATCACACTCGAAGACGGCCAGGTAGTCGTCAAAAGACCCAATGACCTGAAAAGGATGAAGTCCCTGCACGGCCTTACCAGAAGCCTGATCCACAACATGGTGGTGGGCGTGAGCGAAGGCTACAAGAAAGAACTTGAGATCAACGGTGTTGGTTACAGAGCGACCAAGCAGGGCAAAAAGCTTGTATTGAACCTTGGTTATTCTCATCCTGTTGAGATGGAAGATCCTGAAGGCATCGAATCCACAGTAGAAGGAAACAAGATCACTGTTTCCGGAATCAGCAAGGAAAAAGTTGGCCAGTTTGCGGCGGAGATCCGCGACAAGAGAAGACCTGAGCCGTACAAGGGCAAGGGTATCAAGTACTCTACTGAAGTGATCAGACGCAAAGTCGGCAAGACTGGTAAGAAATAATTGAGGAGAGTGAGAAAATGATAAGTAAAGTATCCCGTGCGGATGTTCGTCAGAAAAAACACAGAAGAATTCGTCATCATCTGAAGGGAACCGCGCAGACTCCGCGTCTGGCAGTATTCCGTTCCAACAAGCATATGTATGCTCAGATCATCGATGACACCGTTGGACACACTTTAGTATCTGCGTCTACTCTCCAGAAGGATGTAAAGGCAGAGCTTAATTTTACCGACGACGTAGCAGCAGCAGCTCATCTTGGAACCGTGATCGCAAAGAAGGCACTGGAAGCCGGAATCGAGAACGTGGTTTTCGACAGAGGCGGATATATCTATCACGGAAAAGTCAAAGCACTCGCTGATGCAGCAAGAGAAGCTGGACTGAAATTCTAAGAGAGGGAGGAAAAACCATGAAGCGTAATCTTATTGATGCTGGTCAGTTGGAATTGGAAGATAAAGTAGTTGCGATCAAGCGTGTTACCAAGGTTGTCAAGGGCGGCCGCAACATGCGCTTCACAGCACTTGTGGTTGTGGGCGACGGAAACGGCCATGTCGGCGCCGGACTTGGAAAGGCTACTGAAATTCCCGAAGCGATCCGCAAAGGAAAAGAGGATGCCATGAAGAAGATGGTGACGGTTGCCAGAGACGAAAACGGCTCCATCACGCATGATTTTATCGGTAAATACGGCAGCGCAGAGATGCTTCTGAAGAGAGCTCCGGAAGGTACCGGCGTCATCGCAGGCGGCCCTGCCCGTGCAGTGGTTGAGCTTGCAGGCATCAAAAATATCCGTGCAAAGTGCATGGGCTCCAGAAACAAGCAGAATGTCGTTCTTGCTACCATCAATGGTCTTGCCCAGCTGAAGACTCCTGAAGAGGTTGCCAGGAAGCGCGGAAAATCTGTTGATGAGATTCTGGCGTAAGGAGGGAAAGCTAAATGGCAGACAAGTTAAAGATCACATTGGTCAAATCTCCGATCGGGGCAGTGCCGAAACACAAAAAGACGGTTGAGGCCATGGGACTCAGAAAACTGAACAAGACAATCATTCTTCCGGACAACCCGGCCACCAGAGGACAGATCCAGCAGATCAGCCATCTGGTCAAGGTGGAAGAAGTTTAACGTTTGAGAAGGAGGTGCCAATATGGATTTATCAAACTTAAGACCGGCAGAGGGTTCTAAGCACAGCGATAATTTCAGAAGAGGCAGAGGACACGGATCCGGAAACGGCAAGACCGCCGGTAAAGGACATAAAGGACAGCTGGCCCGTTCCGGCCACAAGAAACCGGGATTTGAAGGCGGCCAGATGCCATTGTACAGACGCCTTCCCAAGAGAGGCTTCAAGTGCATTAACTCTAAAGAGATCATTGCGATCAACGTCGATGTTCTGAACCGTTATGAAGACGGCGAAGAGATCACAGTCGAAAAGCTTCTTGAGACCGGTGCCATCTCCAAGGCAGCCGATGGCGTCAAGATCCTTGGAAACGGTGAACTGAGCAAAAAACTGACCGTCAAGGTCGATGCAGTAAGCGAAGGTGCCAAGTCTAAAATCGAGGCCGCAGGTGGTACAGTAGAGGTGATCTGATGTTTGAGACGCTGAAAAATGTTTTCCGGGTAAAAGAGATGAGGCAGAAGCTGCTCTACGTCCTGTGGATGATCCTTGTCATCCGCATCGGCTCACAGCTTCCTGTTCCGGGTGTAGACACGAACTTCTTCAAAGACTGGTTTGCGCAGAACACAGGCGATGCGTTCAACTTCTTTGACGCGTTTACCGGCGGATCCTTTACCCAGATGTCGATATTCGCACTGAATATCACACCGTACATTACTTCTTCGATCATCATGCAGCTGCTCACCATCGCCATCCCGGCCCTGGAAGAGATGCATCGTGACGGAGAAGAAGGCAGAAAGAAAATTACTGCCATCACCCGTTATGTAACAGTCGGTCTTGCTCTGTTTGAGTCCATCGCGATGGCGATCGGATTCGGACGTCAGGGACTGATCAAAAACATGAACTTCGGCAGAGGTCTTGCTGTGGTCGTATGCCTTACCGCAGGCAGCGCAATGCTGATGTGGATCGGTGAAAGGATCACCGAAAAAGGAATCGGCAACGGTATCTCCATCGTCCTGGTCGTCAACATCGTTTCCCGTATCCCCAGCGATCTCGGAACGCTGTATGAGAACTTCATCAAGGGAAAATCCATCGCGTACGGCGCGCTGGCAGCCATCATCATCGCAGCCATCATCCTGCTGGTGATCGTGCTTGTCCTGATCCTGAACGGCGCGGAACGCCGCATCCCGGTTCAGTATTCCCGCAAGATGGTAGGACGTAAGCTGATGGGCGGACAGTCCACCAACATTCCTCTGAAGGTCAACACCGCAGGCGTGATCCCCGTGATCTTTGCCTCCTCCATCATGTCCTTCCCGAACATCATCGCCCAGCTGACGGGCAATGCCAACGGGACCGGCGTCGGAGCGGAGATCCTGAGAGGACTTTCTTCCAACAACTGGTGCAATCCGAGACAGCTGAAGTACAGCTGGGGCCTGATCCTCTACATCGTACTTTGCGTGTTCTTTGCATATTTCTACACCTCCATCACTTTCAACCCGCTGGAGGTTGCGGATAATATCAAAAAACAGGGCGGCTTTATCCCCGGTATCCGTCCTGGCAAACCGACCTCGGATTATCTCACCAACATTCTGAATTACATCGTATTTATCGGTGCGGTAGGACTTGTGATCGTATGCGTGATCCCGTTCTTCTTTAATGGTGTGTTCGGCGCCAATGTATCTTTCGGCGGCACCTCCCTCATCATTATCGTAGGCGTTATTCTGGAGACGGTCAAACAGATCGAATCCCAGATGATCGTGCGTAATTACAAGGGCTTCCTCGGTAATTAATTCACGCGGTAAGGGACTGCCGCGGGGCAGACGCTCCGCAGCAGCCCCTTATACCTGTTTATCCGGAAAGGAGATTATTATGAGAATCATCATGTTGGGAGCACCTGGCGCCGGGAAAGGCACACAGGCCAAAAAGATCGCTGAAAAATACGGGATCCCGCATATTTCTACCGGGGATATCTTCCGTGCCAATATCAAAAACGGGACCGAGCTCGGCAAAAAAGCCAAGACCTACATGGATCAGGGCCTTCTGGTGCCGGATGAGCTGACCTGCGACCTGGTCGTAGACCGCATCCAGCAGCCGGATGCCGCTAACGGCTATGTTCTGGACGGTTTTCCCAGGACTATTCCGCAGGCTGAATGCCTGACGGATGCTCTTGCAAAGCTCGGAAGCAAGATCGACTTCGCCATCGACGTGGACGTGCCGGATGACAATATCGTGAACCGCATGGGCGGCCGCCGTGCCTGCCTGAAGTGCGGCGCTACTTACCATGTCGTCTTTGCGGCTCCCAAGACAGAAGGGATCTGCGACGTCTGCGGTGAAAAGCTTGTCCTCCGTGACGACGACAAACCCGAGACAGTCCAGAAGAGACTGAACGTATATCATGAGCAGACACAGCCGCTCATCGATTACTATACTGCCCAGGGCGTTCTGAGGACCGTGGACGGCACTGTGAGCCTGGAGGAAGTGTTCCTTCAGATCCAGGAGATCCTGGGAGCCTGAGGATCCAGCCATGTCCGTAACCATCAAATCAGAACACGAAATATCGCTTATGAGGGAATCGGGCCATCTGCTCGAAAAAGTACATGACGCTCTGATCCCCTATATCAAGCCAGGCATGAAGACCAGCGAGATCGACAAGATCGGCGAAGAAAAGATCCGGTCGCTGGGATGCGTTCCCAACTTCCTGAACTACGGAGGTTTTCCGGCATCCTTCTGCATCAGCATCAACGATGAAGTGGTGCACGGGATCCCCTCGGACGAGAAGATCCTGAGGGAAGGCGATCTGGTCAAGATCGACGCAGGACTGATCTACAAGGGCTATCATTCCGATGCGGCCAGGACCTACGCGGTGGGAGAGGTTTCTCCCAAAGCTAGGAGGCTCATTGACGTCACCCGGCAGAGCTTTTTTGAAGGGCTTAAATACGCCAGGGAGGGAAACAGGCTCTATGATATATCAAGAGCCATCGGAGAATTTGCCGCCGGATACGGCTACGGGGTCGTACGCGATCTGGTGGGCCACGGCATCGGGACACATCTCCACGAGGATCCCGAGATCCCCAACTTTCCCCAGAAAAGAAAAGGCATCCGTCTGCAGAAGGGCATGACCCTCGCGGTGGAACCCATGATCAACATGGGCAGGGCGGATGTGGCATGGCTGGATGACGAATGGACGGTAGTCACCATGGACGGATCTCTTTCGGCGCACTATGAGAACACCATTCTCATCACCGACGGAGAACCGGAAATCTTAACGCTGACGAAGGATTATTAAAGATATAGGAGGACAGTATGTCAAAGGCAGACGTGATCGAAGTAGAAGGCACAGTGCTGGAAAAGCTCCCCAACGCGATGTTCAAGGTGGAACTGGAAAACAAGCATGTAGTGCTTGCCCATATCAGCGGAAAGCTCCGCATGAACTTTATCCGGATCCTTCCGGGAGATAAAGTGACCATCGAGCTTTCACCCTACGACCTCTCCAAAGGACGGATCATCTGGAGAGACAAATAATTAAAAAAAAGACTTGCATTCTGGTGCGTCCCATGCTACTATTGCATGTGGACGCACTTTTTCAGGCTATCAGTGCGCCCGGAAACCGGCAGTTGTGTTTATTCTTATAGAAAGGAGGATTTCTCGTGAAGGTTAGATCATCTGTAAAACCGATCTGTGAAAAGTGCAAAGTCATCAAGAGAAAAGGTTCCATCCGGATCATCTGTGAGAACCCAAAGCACAAACAGCGTCAGGGCTGATCGCGGCTGACAATCCTGACAGTACATGTATTGCCTAATACCGAGAGGCAATCGTGGCGGACATGCCACACTTCGGAAAGGCCGCATGCGCCATGCCGGGCGGCGGCTGGGTGAGACCGAGTCACCCCAATTAGGAAAAACATAAAAAGCCCGGACGGATGCACCCCATTTCACCTTGCCCTGCGGCAAGTGGTGTACAGGACGTGAGCTTTTGAACAAAGAAAGAGAGGAAAACAGTACATGGCTCGTATAGCTGGTGTAGACTTACCAAGAGAAAAAAGAATCGAAATCGGACTTACCTATATTTATGGGATCGGCAGATCCAGCGCGGACAAGATCCTTGCGCAGGCCGGCGTCAATCCTGACACCCGGGTAAGAGACCTTACAGATGATGAAGTTAAGAAGATCAGTTCCGTCATCGAAGAAACCATGATGGTGGAAGGTGACCTCAGAAGAGAAATCGCCCTGAACATCAAAAGACTGCAGGAAATCGGATGCTACAGAGGCATTCGTCATCGTAAAGGACTTCCGGTCCGTGGCCAGAAGACCAAGACGAACGCCAGAACCCGCAAGGGTCCCAGGAGAACTGTGGCAAACAAGAAGAAATAAACTGTTTTGATTTTTATTAAGGAAAGTGTAGGTTAGTTTAGAATGGCAAAAACGACAAAGAAAACGACAAAACGTCGTGTCAAGAAGAACGTTGAACGCGGACAGGCCCATATCCAGTCTTCCTTCAATAACACCATCGTCACTCTGACGGATACTGAAGGAAATGCCCTTTCCTGGGCAAGTGCGGGCGGTCTTGGATTTAGAGGTTCAAGGAAATCTACCCCTTACGCAGCACAGATGGCAGCTGAAACTGCCACAAAAGCTGCCCTGATACATGGCCTTAAGACCGTAGACGTTATGGTCAAAGGCCCGGGAAGTGGCCGTGAAGCAGCGATCCGTGCACTTCAGGCCTGCGGACTTGAAGTTACAAGCATCCGTGACGTGACACCCGTTCCTCACAACGGCTGCCGTCCGCCCAAACGCAGAAGAGTCTAAGGAGGTAGAGCAACATGGCAGTGAACAGAGTTCCCGTTCTGAAAAGATGCAGGTCTCTCGGTCTGGAGCCGATGTATCTGGGAATCGATAAAAAGTCCACAAGACAGCTGAAGCGTTCCACCCGTAAGGTTTCGGAGTATGGCACCCAGCTGAGAGAAAAACAGAAAGCCAAATTCATCTACGGCGTTCTGGAAAAACCGTTCCGCAACTATTACAAAAAAGCGGACCGCATGCCCGGCCAGACCGGTGAAAACATGATGGTCATGCTGGAGAGCAGACTGGACAACGTGATCTTCCGCCTTGGCTTTGCCAGGACCAGAAGAGAAGCCCGTCAGATCGTCGGCCACAGACATGTGCTGGTGAACGGCCATATCGTCAACATTCCTTCCTATCTTGTAAAGGCAGGGGATGAGATCGAGATCAAAGAGAAGGCAAAAGGCTCCGAGAGATACAAACAGATCCTGGAAGCTACCGGCGGCAGACTGGTTCCGTCCTGGCTCACCGTTGATCAGGAAAACCTGAAAGGCACCGTCAACGAGCTTCCCAACAGAGAAGCCATCGACGTACCGGTCAACGAGATGCTCATCGTCGAGCTGTATTCCAAATAATAGCGTAGGACCCGCAGAAAAATCTGCATAAAACCCCCTCAATAGTCTCAGAAAAGGAAACGGAGGGACTTTTAGTGTTTGATTTCAATAAACCAAAGATTGAGATTACCGAAATATCCGATGACAGGAAATACGGCAGATTTGTGGTAGAACCTCTTGAAAGAGGATATGGCACAACCCTTGGCAATTCCCTCAGGAGGATCATGCTGTCTTCCCTTCCGGGAGCTGCCGTCAGCCAGGTCAAGATCGACGGCGTCCTGCACGAATTCAGCCCGATCCCCGGGGTGAAGGAGGATGTCACCGAGATCATCATGAACCTGAAGAGCCTCGCCATCAAGAATAACAGCAGTGATAACGAGCCCAAAACCGCCTACATCGAGTGTG
>CAMOQF010000011.1 GCA_946622645.1 uncultured Blautia sp. | reverse complement strand
TCAACCGGCTGTAAAGAAAAAACGCTGATACTTCTGATGTATACAAAAACAGGCGGATATGGTATTATTAAAATGTTACGGCTGACGGGTTTGTACACCTGTAAAACAGCAGGACAGTACAGGTCGGTTATTGGCAGGATTTACAAAGATCAAAGCGGCTGGCATACTTTCTACGGAGATTATATAATATGGGTGATCAGCAGGTCAGAATGAAGGATATAGCAGCCAGAGCCGGCGTCAGTACTGTGACGGTTTCGAAAGCTCTTGCCGGGTACAGCGGTGTCTCGGAAAGCATGCGTTCAAGGATCAAAGAACTTGCGCGTGAGATGGGTTATGAGCCTGTCGGAGAGCGAAGAAAACGAAAACGGGACAGTTTCAGCGTGGGCGTACTGGTGCCGGAAGAATATCTGTCGCAGACAGAACCCTTCTATGCAATGATCCTGCAGCACGTTGTGGATGAATGTGCCCGCTGCAAGTGCAATGCAACGACGGAGATTATCGGCCTGCAGATGGAAAAAAAGTGCAGCGTTCCCATGGTGATCCGGGAAGAAAATATGGATGGACTGATCCTGCTGGGCTCATTCGACAGACCATATCTGGAGATGCTTTCCCACAAGAGCAGAGTACCGTTGGTGTATCTGGGGTTTATGCCGGACAACAGCAATGCTGACTGCATCATATCGGATGGCTTTTATGCAGCCTGTCAGATCACCAATTATCTTTTAAACCGGGGCCATACACAGATCGCCTTTATCGGACGGATCCTGGAAACTCCTATTTATATGGAACAATACCTGGGGTATGTACGGGCCATGACAGAGCATGGGCTCCCGGTCCGGAAAGAGTGGGTCATCACAGGACAGGATCTGGAGAACCTTGAGATCATTCCGGAAGATGCTCCGACCGCCTATGTCTGCGGATCGGATGCAGTTGCGGATCTTCTGAGCCGGCACCTGGCCAGAAAAGGCCTCCGATGTCCCGAAGATGTTTCCATCGTCAAATTCGGGACTGCCGGCTATGTGTCCGGCCGGGAAGAGGATTTTACTGTCTACAAACTGGATGTGAAAGAGATGGGAAAAAAAGCCGTTCACGCCCTTTTCAGCAGGATGAACGGTGAGTATACGAAAAAGCATATTTCAATTGTAACCGGACACTTCCAGGAGAAGGAGAGTGTCAGGACCATCCATACCGAAACGTAAAGAAAAAGGCACGGCAGACAGCCGTGCCTTTTTGTATAAATAGCACAAAAAACATCTTGAACATTTGGATATAATCTAATTAATTAGTTAATTCTATTGTATTAAAAAGGAAATATGGTAGTATTTTGCATAGAAACCCGCCACTTACAGACCGGAAATTGGTGATTATGTTCCGGTCACCTTGTTGAGAAGGAGGATCCCATGAAGAAATTTACTGCTTTGTTACTCACGGCAGCCATCACTCTGACCGGAATGATGAGCACAGTCTCTGTTCTGGCTGAGGATGTCCAGCTTCCGAGAGAAGAAACCCTGTATTTCGGCGGACAGCAGTGGGGCACGGTCAACAGCTACAACCCCATCGGCACAAACCAGAACAACGCTATGGCTACCACACCGCAGCTGATCGGCAGCCGTACCCTTATGTTTGAGACCCTGTACATGTACAATTTCCTGGATGGTTCTCTGACACCGCTTCTTGCAGACGGCGACTTTGCCTGGAACGATGATCTGACCGAGATGACCGTCAAGATCAAAGACGCAGCCAAATGGTCCGATGGATCCGATGTCACCTCCGCGGACGTCATCCGTACCTTTGACATCGGCGTAGAGATCGCCAACGGCGTAGGCACCGGCTATGGCCCGTATATCGACAGCATCGAAGCAGTTGATGACAAGACCTTTGTCATCAAGGCAGCCGTGACAGAGGATGGCGTTCCCGTCAATCCGCTGAAGGTCAATGACTTCCTGAGCGCAGTTCTGATCGCGCAGGCAGGCTGGATCGATGCAGTCTGCGAGCGGAACAACAACGATCCGACCGCCATCATGAACGATGCGGCAGAGGATGTTGTATGGTCCGGCCCGTACACCAAATACTTCGATGATGACCAGAAGGTCGTCCTGATCCGTGACGACAACTACTGGGGCCAGGATGCTTCCATGTGGGGCAAGCTTCCGGTTCCGAAGTACATCGCTCACACCATCTATGCTGACAATGCGGCTACTGAAGTTGCTTTCAAGGCCGGCGAGATCGACGTTGACCAGCAGTTCCTTCCGAACATCCAGAACACCTGGCTGGAAGAGGATCTTCCGATCTCCACTTATATGGAAGAAGCTCCGTACGGCGTATGCCTGACCATGCCGACCGCATGGTACAACATGAACAATCCGGTACTGGCTGAGAACACCGCTCTTCGTAAAGCAATCGCGATCGCAGTGGACTATGACACCATCATCGCAAACGCTATGACCAACCAGAGCCCGTCCTTCGCAGACGTTCCTCGTTCCCTGATGAACCCGACCGAAGGTGAGCAGGCCCTGTATGATCATGAGGCAGTAGCTGATCTGCAGTGGGCAGGCAATGACATCGACGGCGCAAACGCACTCCTCGATGAGGCAGGCCTTACCGATACTGACGGCGATGGCTGGCGTGAATACAACGGAGAAAAGATCTCCCTGAACGCTGTATGCCCGAACGGCTGGACCGACTGGATGGCAGCTATGGAAGTGGTTGCTGCAGCAGGCAAGAACATCGGCGTTGAGATCACCACACTGTTCCCCGAGTGGGATACCGTTCAGACCGTCTTCACCAACCCGAACCAGACCGAGTATGACATCTTTATGTGGTCTCCGGACGGTGCCGGACCCTCCATGCCCTGGGGCCGTGTACGTCAGTTCCTGGATGGCGATCTGGCAGGCATCGAGAACAACTGGACAGGCAACTGGGGCCAGTACAAGAACGACCGCGCTACCGAGATCGTAAAACAGATCCCGCTTACCTCTGATCCTGAAGAACTGAAAGCTTTGTACACCGAAGCTATTCAGATTTATCTGACAGAAGTTCCGAGCTTCTCCCTGATGTATCGTCCGGCTGTGTTCCACGCTGTCAATGAGAGCGTATGGACCAACTATCCGGAAGAGGGCGATGGCAGGAACATTCCGCCCGCAGACTGCACCGATGGCTATGGCATCGCTGCTCTGTATGATCTGGAACTGGTAGGCTGATAAAAGTCACAGCTTCAGCCCTCAGACTTGTATAGAAACAGGCGGGGCATGCGGCCATGCTTCTTCAGGAAGCATGGCCGCTTTTCAGTGAAAGAACCGTATCTGTAACCGAACGCGCAGATACAATAAAACCAGCTAATCATACAGAAGAGGTGCAGGCATGAAAGGGTATCGGAAATACTTTGGAAAAAAGATCATCTGGTTTCTGATCACGCTTGTTGTGGCTGTCATCCTGAATTTTGTTCTTCCGCGTCTGATGCCGAACGATCCGGTTGCCGCCATTACGGGCAAGATGGCCCAGGGCGTGACGGACGCCAGCGCTTCTCAGCGGATCTACGAAAAGTATCAGGAAGAATTCGGCACCAACAAGCCGATGATCGAGCAGTTTTTTATCTTTGTCGGCAATCTGTTTAAAGGAGATCTGGGAACCTCCTTCAGCCAGTATCCACGAAAAGTGAGTGATATTCTGGCAAGCTCCCTGGGCTGGACCATTGCCCTGCAGCTGCCTGCGATCATCGTAGGGTGGCTTCTGGGCAATCTGCTGGGAGCACTGGCAGCCTATATACGTAAGGGCTTTGACAAGGTCCTTCTTCCCATGGCGCTTTTCATGAGCAACATCCCGGCCTTCGGCATGGCGGTGATCATGCTGGTGCTGTTTGCCGTCAAGTGGAAAATAGCACCTACGTCGGGCGGCTACGCTTATGACATGATCCCGAACTTCAGCTGGGATTTCGTCAAATCCGTGATCGCGCATTACCAGCTGCCCTTCTGGAGCATCGTACTGATCTCCATCGGCGGTCAGGCGGTCGGCATGCGTTCCATGTCCATCTATGAACTGAACGCGGATTATGTCAAATATGCCCGTTTCCTGGGGATCAAGGACCGTAAGATCGTCGGCTATGTGTTCCGGAACGCCATGCTTCCGCAGGTGACAGGCCTTGCGATGTCCATCGGTACCATGATCGGCGGCGCTCTGGTGGCAGAGATCATCTTCAGCTATCCGGGCCTTGGGAGCACGATGTTTACCGCGATCTCCGGCGGAGACTATCCGCTGATCTCGGCCACCACTCTGATCATCACCTTGATGGTCCTGGTGCTGAGCTTCCTGCTGGATATCATCTACGGATTCATCGACCCGCGGGTAAAAGCCGCGCAGCTTGACTGAGAGGGGGGAAGAAAAGATGAAAAACACATTGCGTCAGATCTTCCATTCTTCCAAATTTGTGGCAGGCTTTATCATCTTTGTCGGGATCCTTCTGCTGCTGATCATCTATCCTCTGATCAATCCGGGAAACCCCCTGGAGATGATCGGCGTGGGTACTTTTGCGGAGCCCGGCACTTATGTGTCTGTTTATGACACAGTGACAACGGAGACGGAAACCTTGAAGCTTCCGGACGCGGCGGTCAAACGCCTTGGCAACGTCCTGAAGGAAGCGGACCGGCAGAAGATGGCAGACTGGCTGTCAGCCATGGAGATCGATGTGAGCGGCCTGGATCTGTCGGATACGGACGCGCTGCTTGCGGTCTGGAAAGAGAATTACGACGAGACAGCACGTCCGGCAGGGATGACCAAGGCGGAACGAAACTATTACAAGCGTCTGAATGCTTCGCTCGGAAGCCTTGGATCCGCAGGGAAGATGACCGTGACCGAAAAAGACTCCTCCGGAGAAGAACAGGTGGTCGCGACCATCGGAACCGAGGACTATGTGAATGTGAAGGACGTTCCCAACACCAAAAACCTGGTTCTGGGAACAGACAACTTTGGCCGGGACGTTCTGAAGGAGCTTGTATCCGCTGCCGGTACATCGATCTTCATCGGTCTGATCGCCGGAGCGGTCGCAACGGTGATCGGCCTTCTGCTGGGCCTTCTGTCCGGATACCTGGGCGGCCTGGTGGATGATATCATCATGTTCATCACCAATATTTTCACGGTCATTCCCGGATTTGTCCTTCTGATCCTGATCTCTTATTCGATCGGTCAGGATAAGAGAGGCGCGCCGGTCGTGGCTCTGGTCATCGGTCTTACCAGCTGGACGTGGACGGCAAGGTCTGTCCGTTCCCAGGTCATTTCGCTGCGGAACAGGGACCATGTCAATCTGTCAAGACTTTCCGGGCACGGACTGTTCCGGATCCTGGCGACCGATATCCTGCCATACATTGCCAGCTATGTGGTCATGGCGTTTATCCTGCAGGTCTCCAGCGGGATCCTTGCGGAAGCGCAGCTCTCCCTCCTGGGCCTCGGGCCTAAGACGACGGAGGTGCCGACCCTGGGCCTCATGATGAACTGGGCGATGCTGTATTCAGCGCATCTGAACGGCTCCTGGTGGGCGTATTTCCCCGTGATCCTGATGATCACGCTGATATCATTCTCGCTGAATCTGATGAACACAGGCCTCGACCAGGTGTTCAATCCGACGCTGCGTGATTAAGGAGGGGACGATATGGCGAAAGTAATGCTGGAAGTCAAAGAACTGACAACAAAATATATCACCCGCTTTCATGAAGACGTCTACGCGGTGGACCATGTCTCCCTGACCATCGAGGAAGGGAAGAGCCTCGGGATCGCCGGCGAGAGCGGATGCGGAAAATCCACTCTGGCTCTGAGCCTGATGGGTTATTATTTCCCGCCGCTCCATTATATGAGCGGGGAGATCATCGTGGACGGCAAGAACATTTCCGGAATGGACCCGGACACCGTTCGAAAGAACGTTCTGGGATCCGATGTGGCTTATATTCCCCAGGCAGCCATGAATGCGCTGAACCCGACCAGAAGGATCTCGGATTTTATCGTGGATGTGATCCGGGCGCATGACCCGAAAGCGGATAAAAAGCAGATCAAGGAGATGGCCGTCAAGAGGTTTGAAGAGCTGCATCTGCCAAAGGAAGCCCTGGACCGGTACGCGGTGGAACTGTCCGGCGGCATGAAACAGCGTGTCGTCATCGCTATTTCCACGATCCTTTCCCCGAAGGTCCTGATCGCGGACGAGCCAAGCTCGGCGCTGGACGTGACCAGCCAGAAGGTCGTCATCAAGATGCTGCGGGAGATGATGGACAGAGGATTTATCAAATCCATGATCTTTATCACCCATGAGCTTCCGCTCTTATATAATGTGACCGATGATATCATGGTCATGTATGCGGGACAGATCGTGGAGAGAGGCAGTGCCAAGGAGATGGTTTTCGACCCCGTACATCCGTATTCCAGGGGCCTGATGCGGTCGATCCTGGTTCCGGAGGACGGAACCAGATCCAACAAGCTGATCGCGATCCCCGGTACGCCGCCCAACCTGAAACATCCGCCGGAAGGGTGCCGGTTTGCGGAACGCTGCAAATACGCGATGCCGTCCTGTAAGTACAATTCTTATCCGATCATGGAATTCGGAGAAGAAGGAAGGACTTACCGGTGCGGTCATTCTGTAGAACATCTGAGGGAGGTGTACGCGAATGAAGACAGACAATGACAACACCAGTACCGTCAGTCTGGACCGCCGCCGGGATGTTTCGCAGAATCCGCTCTGCCTGAGCGGAAAAGGCGTCACCCGTATCTTCGGATCGGGCAGCAAACAGAATGTGGCTGTGGACCATGTGGACTTTGAATTCCGGGAGGGAGAACTGGTCAGTATCGTGGGAGAGAGCGGCAGCGGAAAGACCACCCTGTCCAAGATGCTCCTGGGGCTGCTGCCGGTCTCCGAAGGAGAGATTTTCTTCCGAGGAGCTCCCCGTGATATTTCCACACGAAAAAAGAAAAAAGAATACTGGAAAAACATTCAGGCTATCTTTCAGGATCCGTTTTCTTCGTTCAACGTATTCAACAAGATCGATACGGTCCTTCTGGACTGCATCAACATGACCGGCGGGAAAAGCCTTCCCATGGAAAAGAAGACGGAGATGATGACCGAGGCCTGCAGCTTTGTAAACCTGAAGTTTGCGGAGCTTACCAACAAATATCCCTTTGAGCTTTCCGGCGGCCAGATGCAGCGTCTGATGATCGCCCGCATCTTCCTGCTGAAGCCGAAGATCCTCCTGGCGGACGAGCCTACGTCGATGATCGATGCCTGCTCCAGAGCCACGATCCTGGATATGCTGCTGAACCTCCGTGACGAGATCGGGATGACGGTCATCTTCATCACCCATGATATCGGTCTGGCATATTATATTTCCGACACTGTATATATCATGGAACACGGCAAATTTGTGGAGCACGGTTCTGCGGACGAAGTGATCCTTACGCCGAAAGCGCCCTATACGCGCCGTCTGATCAGCGATGTGCCCAAGATTCATGAGGCATGGGATCTCAGCACGGTGGAATAACCTTTTTTCAGTATGAAAGGAGGATATAATAGAGAATGGATATTGAGAAACTCATATCTGAAATGACCCTGGAAGAGAAAGCCTCTCTTTTATCAGGTGCTGATTTCTGGCATACCAAAGCGATAGAGCGCCTTGGGATCCCTGCGACCATGATGAGCGACGGCCCCCACGGTCTTCGCAAGCAGGATGACAAGGCAGATCATCTGGGGATCAACGACAGTATAAAGGCAGTCTGTTTTCCGGCAGGCAGCGCGACGGCAGCCAGCTTTGACCGGGAAGTTCTCCGGCAGATCGGCGAAGGGATAGGAGATGCCTGTCAGCATGAGGATCTGAGCGTGATCCTGGGTCCTGCTGTCTGCATCAAGAGATCTCCGCTCTGCGGGAGAAACTTTGAGTATTTCAGCGAAGATCCTCTTCTGGCAGGGGAACTCGCCGCCGCTCTGATAGAGGGCGTCCAGAGCCGGAATGTCGGAACGAGCATCAAACATTTTGCGGCCAACAACCAGGAGCACAGACGTATGTCTTCGGACAGCGTGGTGGATGAGAGGACCCTCCGGGAAATCTATCTGCCTGCTTTTGAAACGGCTGTTAAAAAAGCCCATCCCTGGACGGTCATGTGTTCCTACAATAAAGTGAACGGGGTCTACGCTTCGGAGAACCACTGGCTCCTTACAGAAGTCCTTCGGGATGAATGGGGCTTTGACGGATATGTGATGAGCGACTGGGGGGCTGTAAGCGACCGCGTAAAAGGCGTGACAGCCGGCCTGGATCTGGAGATGCCGTCAAGCGGCGGCGCCAACGATGCACGGATCGTAGAGGCTGTTAAAAACGGAACGCTTTCCGAAGAAGCGGTGGATAAATCGGTCCGCTGTATCCTGAATATCATAGACCGCTATATCTCCAACCGTAAACCTGATACAGAGTGGGACCTGGAAGCACAGCATCAGCTTGCAGCAAAACTGGCGGCGGAATGCATGGTGCTCCTGAAGAACGATGACGACGTTCTTCCTTTCGGAAAAGAGGAGAAGATCGCCGTGATCGGCAGGTTTGCGTTCCAGCCAAGATACCAGGGCGGCGGAAGCTCTCATATCAACAGTTTCCGCGTGGAGAGTCTTGCGGACGCGCTGGAAGGAAACGGGAATACCATCTTCGCCAAAGGCTATGATATTGTAAATGAGGAGCCGGATGAAGAGCTGATCTCCGAAGCTGTGGAAGCAGCGGCTCTCTGCGACAAAGCCGTGATCGTTGCCGGCCTTCCGGACAGCTTTGAGAGCGAAGGCTATGACCGGACACATATGCGGATGCCCAGATGTCAGGTGGAACTGATCGAGAGGGTAGCCAAAGCAAATCCCAATACGGTAGTCGTTCTTTACAACGGGGCTCCTGTGGAGATGCCCTGGATCGACTGCGTGAAAGGCCTGGTGGAAGGATATCTGGGAGGACAGGCTGTCGGAGCTGCTACAAAAGCAGTCTTGTGGGGAGAAGTGAATCCGTGCGGACGTCTGCCGGAAAGCTTCCCGATCCGGCTGGAAGACAATCCTTCTTATCTGTCCTATCAGGGAGAAGGGAATACAGCGCTCTATAATGAAGGCGTCTTTGTAGGGTACCGTTATTATGACAAGAAAAAGATGGAGGTCCTGTTCCCCTTCGGGTTTGGTTTAAGCTATACGACCTTTACGTACAGCAATCTCCGTCTCGGGGCGGTTGAGATCGATGATACGCAGACGCTGGATGTCTGCGTGGATGTGACAAATACCGGCAGCGTAAGCGGAAAAGAAGTGGTTCAGCTGTATGTCGGGGCGCCCGTGTGCAGCGTTTTCCGTCCCGTGCGGGAACTGAAAGGCTTTGAAAAAGTGGAGCTTGCTCCGGGTGAGACAAAGACGGTCGCCTTCAAACTGGACAAGAGAGCTTTTGCGTACTGGAATGTCAGGCTTCATGACTGGTTTGTCGCTGACGGCGATTACAGCATCCAGATCGGACGCAGCAGCCGTGACATCGTCCTCTGCCAGTCCGTAAAAGTGACTGGAAGCGTTCCGGAACCGCTGGATCCGGTCGACCCGGATACCATATTTATGGATCTTGAGAAAAATCCGAAGGCCATGAGGATCTTCGGGCCGATCCTGCAGAAGATGATGGAAGAGTTTGCCAGTCAGGGAAAGGATCAGGGAGAAGCGGCGTCAGAAGCGATCTCGGATGAAATGAGCCGGGCGATGATGCAGTATATGCCTCTGAGGACCATGCTGAGCTTTGGCGCAGGAGAGATGACATATGACCAGCTTCTTGCTCTTACAGCAAAGATCAATGAACCGGATTAAACCGGAAGGACCGTCTCAAATGGAAGGACAGCGTGTATGAAACACTATATTATTGTGAAGTTCGAAGAAGGAACAGACACGGCATCCCTTGAAGAACCGGTCTATGGCATTTTCAGAGAAACGCTGCAGATACCGGGAATAAAAAAAGTGGAGATCAAACTGTCTTCATCAGACCGTCCGAACCGCTATGATATGATGATCATCATGGATATGGACCGGGAGGCCCTCCCGGCTTACGATGTCTCGGAACCGCATCTCAGGTGGAAATTACAATACGGCGGCATCATCGCAAAGAAGGCGATCTTTGACTGCGACGACTGAGACAGACAGGGTTTGCTGTGAAAGAAGGAGGATATGAACATGGCAGAAGCAACCGGTAATTCCAACGAGATAACAAGAGAATATCTGAATTCGCTGCTTATAGAAACACGCTATATGAATTCTGCTTTTGCGGACGCGTCGTTTGAACTGTTTGGAAAGAAATTTTCAACTCCCATCATGACGGCAGCTCTTTCTCATCTGGAAGAGTTCGTGGGGCAAGGGGCTTCAAAGGCGTATGCCGAAGGAGCGGCTCAGGCGGACGCCGTGTTATGGTACGGCATGGCTGAAGAGCCCGAGATCGAGATGATGGCAGGCACGGGCGCCTCTCTCGTAGAGATCATCAAACCATATAAGGATCGCGATAAGATCTATAAAAAGATCGAGCATGCGGTTTCGCACAATCTGCTGGCAGTCGGGATCGACATTGACCATCCTTTCTCCAACGATGGATCGGCGGATCTTGTCTTTGAGGATGTCATGGCTCCGATGACGACGGAGGAGCTGCGTCAGATCTGCGATTTTTCGAAGCTGCCGGTCATCCCCAAAGGAGTGCTGAGTATCTACGATGCCAACGAGGTCCTGGAAGCAGGCGCGGCCGGAATGCTTCTCTCACACCATAACAACCGGATCACCTATGCGGTTCCTCCGGTCATGCTTCTGCCGGAGATCATCCGCGTAACGGAAGGAAAGGTTCCGGTCTTTGTCGACTGCGAGATCCGCACCGGCATGGATGCCTTTAAAGCGCTTGCGCTGGGAGCGGCCGGCGTCTGTGTAGGCAGACCGTTTATGCCCATCATCAAAAATGAAGGCGCCGCGGCTATGGCTGCCCATATCCGGAAGCTGACGGACGAACTGAAGAAAGCCATGTCCTTCACAGGCTGCTATCGTCTGGATAAAATGGATGCTTCCGTGATCCATAAAAGATAGGAGATGCCCTGTTTCCTCTTTTATGCGGAAATCATGTACGTTGACAATGCCGGACAAGGTTTTGTATCATGGAACCAGGTACAGCGTACACGCTATTCGCAGATTGGAGGATATCGCGAGATGAAAGTTCTTGGCATTTCAATGGGAAGAAAAAACGAGCGCAGCGACATTTACTGTAAGCAGGCTCTGATGGGCGTCGAAGCCGCCGCAAAGGCATCCGGCAAAGACATAGAAGTCGAATTTCTCAACACCGTCACACTGGACATCGGACAGTGCCGCGGCTGCGGCGCGTGCAGCAAAGCGCCCGACGGGAAGATCAAATGCTGGATCAAAGATGACTATCTGATGGTCGAAGAAAAGATCCTGGACGCCGACGGCATCATCATCGTGGCTCCGGTCTATTCGGTGGGTATCGTCGGCCAGCTGAAAAATATCACGGACCGTTTCGGCGCAGCGCATGACCGTGCTTCCATGATCGACGAACAGGAAAAGAGAAAAGCAGACGGACGTCCGCTTCTGGATGAGCGTTATTTCAAAGACCGCTGGGTCAGCTACATCGCAGTCGGCGGCGCCTGGACTCCGGACTGGACCGGCATGGGCCTTCCGATGATGCATCTGTTCAGCTGTTCCCAGGCCATGAAGGTGGTCGGCCAGATCAACGCGAACGATCAGGGCCGTAAAACCAGCCCCTTCCTGGATCCGCCCATGATGGAAGATGTCTTCAAGATGGGCGAGAATCTGGCCAACAACCTGGGTGTTCCCTACGAAGAGACCACCTGGTTCGGAGAAGAGGGCACATGTCCCACCTGCCACCTGAATCTGATGACGGTGGACGGCACAGACACCGTCACCTGCGCTGTCTGCGGCAGCCACGGCAAGGTCGAGATGGCTGACGGCAAGATGAAGATCGTATTCCCGACGGAGGAAGTAAAACGTGCAAGAAACACGATCGTCGGTCTGAACGAGCATCACGCCGAGATCGGCGAAATGATGCGGATCTGCATCCCGATCATCATGGAAAAGAAAGACTTCCTGGACGAAAAGAAAAAAGAATACGCGGCATACAAGCCGGTTTGGAAAACAACAGAAGCATAAAGATAATAGAAACATGGCCAGGGGCGTTGATGATGCCCCTGGCCTTTTTGCACGATCACAGTCTATCTGCAGTTCACCCGGATCACCGGCCGGACGGCACCGTTTGGCCGGTTGACGTTCTTTTCTTTTTTTTCAATGGTTCCGTCGACCGTCACGATCGGAGCGTAGATATCTTCCACGCCGTTATCTCCCCGCAGCCACCACCAGGATGAGCGGTATCCTTTCATGTCCCAGTTGTGGTCTTTGCTGAGATGGTTTATGTTGGTTCCCGAAGCGGCCGCAGCATCCGTGATCTGCAGCTCCCGGGACCGGTCCGAATCAAAATACGTCTGTGCCTCTTTGGCGCTCAGAAGCGAGACCAGATCCCCGCCTCTTTCGACCATGCTTTCACGCTCATATCGGCTGAACATATCCGTGAATTCTGAAGAGTTGATCAGCTGACGCAGATCGCTTTCCTCCCAGGAAACAGCTTCGTGCTTATGATGATAGACAGATCCGGCCAGCCCTTCCCTGGATAAAAGACAGACGGAATCGCCATCTTTCCGGAGTACGATCCAGGTGAGCCGTTCAGGACCCGGGCTTAGGGTGTCCGTATTATAATAACCCCAAAGAACTTCGTCGCCGACCCGGGCGGAACGGAGGGCTTCCATCTCTTCTTCATATTCTTTTTTCGCAAACAGCCAGCGTCTTCCGGACAGGAACAGAACGGCCAGCGCTGATACCAGAAGCAGCCCCGCAGCGATCCGGATCCACTTTTTTCTTCTCTTTTTCTGAAGCTCACGTTCAAGTGTTTCAACGGGCTTCTGCCGGGGCGTCAGAAGAGAGGTCAGCTTTCTGCTCAGCCACCGGTCCGGAGGACAAAGAACAGAAGCAGCCAGCAGACTGCAGAGGATCACCAGCGCGTACCGGAGAGGATCGCTCAGGCGCATTCCATCGAAAAACAGGTCCAGAAACCAGCCGTGGATCAGATACAGCTCCAGGCTGATTCGGCTCACATATCGAAGAGCCCTGTTACCGATGGAAAGATTCATATTGACGACCAGGATCATCAGGAGAAACACCAGGCAGACTGCTGTCTGGGACGCCAGGGTGATCATCGCGGAAGAACGATTTCCATCGTAATAGCCGTATCGCCTGACTGTGTATACAGATCCATACAGCGCCGCAGCAAACAGCAGGATCGACAGGATACAGAAAGCGCCGGCGTGTCGGAACAAAAACCGGTCGATCTGCTGAAAACGCGCATATAAAGCTCCGAATACAAAGGCGATCGTGGAATTGTACCACCATTCCCCTTTGAACCAGTGGACCGCGGCGCCGGTATCGTGTCCTTGCAGAGAGCCATACCGGATCAGCAGAATGACCCCAACACACAGAAGAAAGAGCGCGGCGTTTTTTTTGCGGATCAGGCGGAACAGCAGAAAGAACAGCAGATACAGAAGCACGATCTCGATAATGAACCAGCTGTTGCTGTCGACAAGGGTCAGCCCGGACAGATCCTTTAGCAGATCAGGAAGGCTGCTCCGGATGCCGTAAAAGAGTCTTCTCACCAGCAGCAACAGAAGATTGACGCACCAGAACGGGATCAGCACGGTGGGGAGACGGCGCTGCAGAAATGTCTTCAGATAGTCCGGCTTATTGTAAACGCTGGTGATCAGCCCAAAGCCGGAAAAAAAGAAGAAGACTGCCGTAAAAACGATGCCGAGATCGTTGAAAACCGTTACAGGACCTTTATAGACAGATCCATAACCGGTGGAATGCTGCGCCAGATGATGCAGGATCACGCCGATGCAGGCGGCAGCGCGGAGCATTTTTCCCTGGACAAAAAAATCGCCGCGTTCCCTTCTGGCTCCCCAGAAGATCAATATGAAAAACAGGATCGGATAAATCGTTAATATCATGGCATTCTCCTTTATCTTTATGATACCACTGGACAGGCGGAAAAAAAAGAAAGAACCGCCGCGGAGAGGCTTTTCTCATTGCATTCATTCCGGGAACTGTGTATGATAAATGTATATGACAGAAGAAACTGCAGAACCGGCGTACCGGGCAAAAAAGGAAACGCCGGATCATCATAAAGGACAGGAGATGACGCCGGATGAAAACAGGTTGGATGATGGCGGCAGCCATTTTTCTGGCAGCGCTGTCGGGAGGGAAAGTCATGGGAGCTGAGGCGGAACGGACGATCATTTTTTACGGGGATTCCAATACCTACGGATTTGATCCTGCGGACATGGAGGAAGGCAGATACCCGGAGGAGCATCTGTGGACCACTCTGCTGCAGGAGAAGACCGGGAGCAGCTGGAACATTATTTCCCAGGGCCTCAACGGCAGAAAGATCCCTGATCCCACCCAGAGCGCGGACTGGATCCTGCCGCTTCTTGAGCAGGCAGGGGAGGACGGTATGTTTGCCGTAATGCTGGGTACCAATGACATTCTGTCCATGTACGATCCGGATGCGGAGGTCGTGCAGGACAGGATGGATATCTTTCTGACCTTTCTGACAGATCACCTGCGGCCGGATCAGATCCTCGTGATCGCCCCTGTCCCGTCCGGAAGCGAAACATCGGAAGATCCGCTTGCCCAAAAGTACTATAAAGAATGTCTCCGTATGAACCGGAAGTTCCGGGAAAGCGCGGAAGAATACCAGGTTCATTTTGCCGACGCCGGCGAATGGGGCGTAGAGCTGTGCTTTGACCTGGTCCATATTTCGGAAGAAGGACAGAAGACGTTCGCGGAACAGATGGCAGCGGTTTTGGAGGAATTGCAGGAATGAGGGATTTTGACGCGGTTGTCTTTGACATGGACGGCGTGATCTTTGATTCTGAGAAAGCCGTAATGGATTGCTGGATCGTTCTTGCTGAGAAATACGGCATCAAAGACATCAGGACGCCTTACTACGACTGTATCGGCGTGAATGCGGCCAGAACAAAAGAGATCATGCTGGAAGCCTATGGAGAAGACTTTCCATATGACCGGTATGCGCAGGAAACATCCAGAATGTACCATGAAAAATACGATGGCGGAAGACTGCCGATGAAAAAAGGCGTCCTGACCATTCTTACCTTCTTAAAAGAGAACAACAAAAAGATCGCACTTGCCTCTTCTACAAAAAGACAGACGGTGGAAGCGCAGCTGAGGGACGCAGGCATCCTTTCGTTCTTCGACGCCGTTGTTACCGGCGATATGGTGACAAAAAGCAAGCCGGAACCGGACATTTTCCTCGCAGCATGCGAAAAGATCAGCACGCTTCCCGAAAAGGCTTATGCGATAGAAGATTCGTATAACGGCATCAGAGCAGCTTACAATGGAAACCTTAAGCCCATCATGGTACCGGATCTGCTCGCTGCCAACGAGGAGATGAGAAGCCTTGCCGAAGCAGTCCTGGAGAGCCTGGATGATGCGGCGGCTTATCTTAAAGAAGGGTGAAGGATCTGTGCGACAAAAGATGACTGGAAAGGAGAAAAGTGTGAAGGAGAAAAGGATCATTCTGTTTCTGCCGCTGGCATGTCTGTTGATTTTTGTACTGTCGGCTGCAGCAGAAGCGAACACCGGCATCAGCCTGAATTATTCATCGATATCCCTTTTTTACAATGTAGAAGGCCGTGAGAAGGTCACGCTGAAGCCGAAAGGGGAACTGACGGGAAAAATAAAGTATAAAAGCTCCGATCCTTCTGTCGCAAAAGTCAACAGCAAGGGGAAAGTGACTGGATTAAAAAAAGGCAAAGCCGTCATCACTGTTTCCTGCGGGAGCGAGAAGGCTGTCTGTAATATCACGGTATGCGGAGCTTCCTTGAAAGTGACCAGTCCTTCGGCGCTGACGCTTACGGAAGGGAAGAGATCCGCGATCACAGTGAAGACGGCCCCCAAAACAACGACCGTCACATATGCGTCCGGGAACGCTAAGATCGCATATGTCAATAAAACCGGCAAGATCACGGCGAAAAGAGCAGGCAGTACCACGATCTATGTGAGGAGCAACGGCATTACCCGCAAGATCAAGCTGACCGTAAAAGCGCCGGTGCCCCCGGTTGAGACGCTGTCCTGGAATCCTTCCTGGCAGTATGCTTCCAATTCCAGGATCCATTCCGGAAAGGTGAAGCTGTATCATGCGCCGAAGTCAAACGGGATCGTTGTTGCCGTCAACGCAGGTCATGGAACCTACGGAGGGTGGAATTATAAAACGCTCTGTCATCCGGACGGAACTCCAAAGGTGACGGGCGGTTCCACAGCAGCCGGATCGATCTATGCAATAGCGGTATCCGCCGGGACAGCCTTTTTAGACGGGACATCAGAAGCGGCAGGAACACTTTCACTCGCCCTGATCCTGAAGCAGAAACTGCTGGACGAAGGATATGATGTCCTGATGATCCGGGAAGAGGCTGACACCCAGCTGGATAACGTGGCGCGGGCGCTTTTTGCGAACCATTACGCAGATTGTCATCTGTCCCTGCACTATGATGCTTCCGCTACAAATAAAGGCTTCTTTTATACAGGAGTCCCAAACATTGCATCCTACAGAGCCATGCAGCCGGTCGCACAGCATTACCAGAGATCGGAACAGCTGGGGGCCTGTATTCTGGCAGGAGTCCGCAGCAAAGGACTCAGGATCTTCGGTACCGGAAACAGTCCGCTGGATCTTACGCAGACCTCCTATTCGGTCATACCGACCCTTGACCTGGAGGTAGGAGACCGGGCTTCACTTCACAATGCAGCAGCGCAGACGCCGATCGCCGAAGCGATCGTAGACGGACTGAATCAATTCTACGGCAGGTAGATCTGCCGGGAAGACAGAAAGGAGACATTTCAAAGATGAAAAGAAAATGGATGGCACTTATGATGGCAATGCTCATGCTGTTCTGTACCATGGCAGCATCCGCAGCAGCTTCAGAAGCGGAGGAAGAGGGCGAAGCGCGGGAATACACCCTTGAACAGGTTGTGGTCCTGAGCCGTCATAATATCCGTTCTCCGCTTTCCGGAAAGGGTTCCCTGCTGGATGACATCACGCCGCACGAGTGGTTCCCGTGGACTTCGAACGCCGGAGAGCTTTCCCTGAAAGGTGCAATGCTGGAGACGACCATGGGTCAGTACTTCCGCCTGTGGCTCGAGAATGAGGGACTGTTCCCCGAAAACTATATTCCGAAAGATGGAGCGGTCCGCTTTTACGCAAACGGTCTGCAGCGCACCCAGGCTACGGCGCATTATTTCTCCACAGGACTGCTGCCGGTGTCCGTATCGCCTGTGGAACGGCATGTGGACTATGATGAACTGGACACCATGTTCCTTCCCATTATCAGATTCATGAATGATGGATATGATGAGGCGATCCAGGCGGAGATCTCCGAAAAGGGAGGCGGAGAAGGGCTTTCCGGTTATGCTGAGAAGGAAGCGGACGCGCTGAAACTTCTGATGGAAGTGACAGATATGGAAGAGAGCGAAGGCTACAAGAGCGGAACCTATGGAAATCTTCTGGAAGATGAATCGGTCCTGACCCTTGAACTGGATAAAGAGCCCGCAATGTCAGGACCTATGAAAACGGCAACCTCCGTGGCGGACGCCCTGGTCCTGCAGTATTATGAAGAGACGGACGACCAGAAGGCTGCTTTCGGACATGAAATGTCCGAGGAGGACTGGAAGGCGATCGGAGGAATTCTCGGAAACTATCAGGAGATCCTGTTCATGACGGAAGATCTGGCCGTCAATCTGGCCCATCCCATGCTGAAAGAGCTTTATGCCGAGATGAACGCCCAGGGCCGGGAGTTTACCTTCCTCTGCGGCCATGACTCTACGATCGCCAGCACGCTTTCGGCCCTTGGTGTGGAGGACTACACCCTGCCGGGTGCGATCGAGCCGCAGACGCCGATCGGCTCCAAACTGGTATTTGAACGGTGGAGAAACCAGGAAGGGGAAGCTTTCTATAAAGTCAGTCTTGTCTACCAGAGCGTGGAGCAGCTGAGAGAGATCCAGCCGTTGTCTCTTGAAAACCCGCCCATGATCGTCCCGCTTTCCTTTAAGGATGTTCCTGTGAGCGAAAACGGCATGATCGCCGAGAAGGATCTGATGGATCTGTTCAGAAACAAGATCGACGCATTTGACGAGATTCAGGAAGCATACAGTCTGGAAGAGGCCGCGTAAACAACGACGTCGGCTGATATGAATTGAACCATACAGAAGAGGTTTGGAATGCGAGCATATGAGAGATTGCTTCAATATGTAAAAATATATACCACCAGCGACGAAGACGCCGCAACAGTACCCTCCACAGCCAGACAGTTTGATCTGGCACACGCTCTGGCAGATGAAATGAAGGCTCTGGGGCTTTCGGACGTCAGAGTGGATGAAAAATGCTATGTCTACGGCACAATACCGGCGACAGAGGGTTATGAGCAGGCACCACCGCTTGGATTTATCGCCCATCTGGACACGGCTCCGGATTTTAACGGTGAACATGTAAACCCGCAGATCCACGAAAACTATGACGGAAATGACGTACCGCTTGGAAACAGCGGGCTGATCCTCAGGACCGAACAGTTCCCGCATCTGAAAACGATGAAGGGACGCACCCTGATCACGACGGACGGAACATCGCTTTTAGGAGCTGACGACAAGGCCGGCATCGCCGCGATCATGACCGCGGCGGAAAGGATCCTGAATGGCGGAACCTGCCACGGAAAGATCTGCATATGCTTTTCTCCTGATGAAGAGATCGGCAGAGGCGCAGAGGATCTGGACATCGAAGGCTTTGGAGCCCGGTACGCTTATACCGTGGATGGCGGCCTGGAAAACGAGCTTGAATACGAAAACTTTAACGCGGCGCTGGCTGTCTTTGATATTAACGGGTTCAATATCCATCCCGGCGATGCAAAAGACAAGATGATCAATGCAGGCCTTCTTGCCTCCCGGATCATCTCCATGCTTCCGGAAGCGGAGACGCCGCGGGACACGGAAGGGTACGAAGGATTCTTCCATCTGACAGATATCGAAGGCAATGTGGAACATGCCCGGATCCGGCTTCTTATAAGGGATCACAGCTCGGCGAATTATGAAGCCAGGATCGGGACGCTGCGTCACATAGAAAAGATCATGAATGAACGCTGGGGCAAAGGCACCGTGATCCTGGAAATCCATCCGCAGTACCGCAATATGAAGGAAAAGATCGAGCCGTGCATTCATCTGATCGAAAATGCAAAAGCGGTGATGCAGGAGCTGGGAATCGAAGCGGTCGTTTCTCCTGTCAGGGGCGGAACAGACGGCGCACAGCTGTCCTACAGAGGGCTTCCGTGTCCGAACCTGGGAACCGGCGGGGCTGCTTTTCACGGCCCTTATGAGCATATCACGGCGGAAGGCATGGACTTTGTCGTCAACGTTATTCTCGGAATAATCGGCAGATATACAGCAGTTTGAACAGACTTTTGCAGGAGAGACATACATGCCTGATTACAGATTTTATCCCTTATCTCCACAATACGACGCTGATATTGCCCGGCTGATCCGCAGCAATCTGAAGGCCTGTCATCTTGACATCCCGGGTACGGCCTATTTTGACGAAGGGCTCGACCATCTCTCTGATTTCTATGCCGAACCGGGACGCGCTTATTATGCGCTTCTGGACGGCGGCGTCGTGATCGGCGGCATCGGTATGGCGGAATTCGACGGCTTTGAAAGCTGCGCGGAACTGCAGAAGCTGTATCTGGATGACTCAGCCAAAGGACATGGTCTGGGGTACAGGATGATCGCACATATCGAAGAGTGCGCCCGACAGATGGGGTATGAAAGTATGTATCTGGAGACCCATACCAATCTGCAGGCAGCGCTCCATATCTATGAAAGATCCGGATACAGGGCGATACCCCGTCCGGAAAGCGTTGTTCACAGTACGATGAACAGGTTCTTTTTCAAGGACCTGAAGTGATTTTACAAAAGATAAAAAAGCAGAAAGGAAGGAAAAAACCATGATTTTCGGAATTATCTGGACACTGTTTCTGGGAGGCCTTGCCGGCTGGATCGCAGGGAAAGTGATGGGCAGCGAAGGCAGTATGCTGAAAAACATCATCCTGGGCCTGCTCGGCGGTGTGGTAGGCTCCATTGTTTTAGGGATCATCGGCATTCAAGGCCATGGACTGATCGGCGGAACGGCCGTCTCCGCTGTCGGTGCCTGCATCCTGATCTGGCTTGGAAGAAAACTGTAACACGACCATTCATTGCTGCTGTTCCTCTTGGGAAGGAAGGAGAAGACTGCAGTGGAACGACTCAGGATATCAGATAACGGCAGGTATTTTGTAAGAGAAGACGGGAGTCCTTTTATATGGCTGGCGGATACCGCATGGACGGTTCCGGCACGCCTCAAGTGGGACGATGTCCACTATTATATGCAGACACGCAAAGAACAGGGATTTACCGTGCTCCAGATGGTGGTGCTCGATCCGGAATTTAATGAAGAAATGAAAAATCCATGCGGTATTCCGGCTCTTCATGACCAGGACCTGCTGAAACCGGACGAAGCCTATTTCTCCTATGTGGACTGGGTGCTTGACCAGGCGGAGAAATATGGTTTTTATGTACTGCTTCTGCCTTGCTGGGGAGAGCTGGTGGTAGGCTGGGACTGGAGCGGCGGCACCCACAAAAAGTATGTGACGCTTCAGAACGCGGAAGCTTATGGCTGCTGGCTGGGCGACCGCATGAAACACCGGAAGAACATCCTCTGGTGTCTGGGCGGCGACCGGATGCCCGTATGCCGGGGAGAAGACTACCGACCCGTGTGGCGTTCTCTTGCCGAAGGCCTCTCCAAAGGACTCACAGGTCATAAACTCTGTTATGACAGTGCGCATGAAGACTGGAAAAAGCTTCTGATCACGTATCATGCCTGTCATGAGGCCGAGACCGGCCTTTGCTCTACTTTTTCTTACTGGACAGAGGAGGATGCCTGGATCAGCTTTATCATGCTGCAGTCCGGACATGGAGCATTCAAGAAGAATTATCTGCTGGTCGAAGAGGAGCGGAAGAATCATCCGTCTTATCCCGTATGGGATGGGGAACCGGCTTACGAGCATATGCCCATGACCTGGCCGGTGGAGGATGAAAACAGCTTTCACGGCACTTATATCGTAAGAAAAAGGGCATACTGGGCATTGCTGTCCGGAGCGTTCGGTCATACCTACGGACATTCATCCGTATGGTGCACAGCCACACAGAAAGAAAAGAACATGATCTGCCGGGAAACCTGGGATGAAGCGCTGCAGTCTGAGGGATCGGGCCAGATGAAGATCCTGAGAGACTTTATGGAGGCATATCCCCTGCACAGTTTTATACCCTGCCAGCAGCGGCTGTTCCGTCAGTCTTCGGAAGAAGACGTGCTGGATCTGCATGAACAGGCGGCGGAGAACCGTGAAGAGAAGATCCTGCTGGTCTACTTTGCGGCAGAGACGGAAGAAAGGATCGACCTGAAAGGCCTGTTTGACGACGAAGTGCATGCGGCCTGGTTCTGCCCTGCGGACGGGACCCTGCAGGCGGTCAGCGGACCGCTGCCGGTATCCGACGGCATCTTAAGCATCGGAAATGCGCCTTCAGATGCTCCGGACAGGGTCCTGATCCTGGCCGAAGATCCGGACAGGATCGCTGTTCCGGCAGGCACCTATGGAGCCGGCGAAAAAGACGATCAGATCAGAAAAGTGTTTGAATGGTGACAAAATCAAAGGAGAGACAGGATGAGATTTGAAGAACATGAAGGAGCCCTCATTGCCCGCCATAAAGGAGAAACACTGATGATCGAACCGTGGGGGAAGGATTCTTTCCGGGTACGGTCGACTATGTTTTCTGACTTTTCCGGACGCAGATGGGCCCTTACTGAGACACCTGCAAAGACGGAATCTGAAGTGACTATATCCACTGTGGACTTTTGGGTCGGAGACGGGACCATCTCCAAGGTGCCGGCAGCGTCCATCACGAACGGGAGACTGAGGGCGGAGGTCAACCTTGAAGGCGTGATCAGCTTTTTTAAGGATGACAGCCTGATCCTCCGCGAGTATTATCGCTGCTATCAGGGAACCATAAGCGAGAGCAGCCGCTGCCTTAAGATTATCGGACGTGAATACAAGGGCGTGATCGGCGGATCGGACTATAGTCTGACGGTCCGGTTTGATCCGAATGATGAAGAAAAAATCTTCGGGATGGGTCAGTATCAGCAGCCGCACCTGAACCTCAAGGGCGCTCTGCTGGATCTGGAGCAGCGGAATTCGCAGATCAGCGTTCCCTTTGCCGTCTCCAGCCTGGGATATGGCTTTTTATGGAATAACCCTGCAGTAGGACGAGCTTCTTTCGGAACGAATTATACCGAATGGACCGCACGTTCCACAAAAGAGATGGACTACTGGATCACAGCGGCAGATACGCCGAAAGATATTCTGGCGAACTATACCGGCGTCACCGGACGTGCCCCGGCTTTTCCCGAAGACAGGATGGGACTCTGGCAATGCAAGCTTCGCTACCGTACACAGGATGAAGTCCTGGAGGTCGCCCGGGCTTACCGGAAGGAAGGGATCCGTATCGACCAGATCGTGATCGATTTCTTCCACTGGCCCTATCAGGGAGACTGGAAGTTTGACAGCACCTACTGGCCGGATCCGAAAGCGATGGTGGATGAACTGCACGCCATGGGCATCAAGGTGATCGTTTCCGTATGGCCGTCCGTGGACCGCCGGAGCGAAAACTTCGGTCCCATGATGGAAGAAGGACTGTTGATCCACACCGAGCGCGGCGCTGCCCAGACTTATGATTATCAGGGGGACTGCGTGGAGATCGACGTGTTCAATCCCAGGACCCGTGAATATGTATGGGAAACGTGCAAGAAAAACTATTATGATCTGGGGATCGACGGATTCTGGCTGGACAACTCGGAGCCGGATTACGGGGTCTATGATTTTGACCACTACCGTTATCTGGATATGCCGGCGCTTCAGTGCAGCAACCTGTATCCGCAGCTTTACAGCCGGATCTTCTATGACCGGATGATCGAGGAACAGAGCGAACCGGTTGTCAATCTTCTCCGCTGCGGCTGGGCCGGCTCACAGAAATACGGAAATGTGATCTGGTCCGGTGACGTTCCCAGCACCTTCCAGGCTTTCTATGAGCAGGTGCAGGCAGGTCTCAATATGGGTCTTGCAGGCATACCCTGGTGGACGACCGATATCGGCGGTTTTATGACGGATGACGTAAATGATCCGGATTTCCGCCAGCTTCTGATCCGGTGGTATCAGTTCGCGGTATACTCGGCCGTATTCCGTATGCACGGGGACCGCGGCCCGTATAATATTCCGCCTCTGGATGAGAGAGATTACGGCGGAGGCTATCTGCATACCGGGCAGCCGAACGAGCTTTGGAGCTATGGCGAAGACAACTACGCCATCATGAAAAAGTACTACGATATCCGGATCGACATGCACGATTACATCCGGGATCTGTATGCAGAGGCCAGTGAAAACGGCTCGCCTCTGATCCGGACCATGTTCTATGAATTCCCGGAAGATGAAAAATGCTGGACACTCCAGGATCAGTATATGTTCGGCAGCCGGTTCCTCTGCGCGCCGGTCTTCCGGCTGAACCGGTTTGAGAGAGAAGTGTATCTCCCGGCCGGCTCCTGGAGGCTTACCAGCAACGATACGATCTATGAAGGCGGTCAGACGGTCCGCGTTGATGCTCCGATCGACTATATGCCGGTCTTTGAGAGAATATGATGTCCCGATTTATAGTATTCGATGTGGAAACACCGAACCGGTACAACGACAGAATGAGCGCGATCGGGATCACGGTCATTGAAGAAGGACGGATCACCGACAGTTTTTTCTCCTATGTCAATCCGGAAACATCTTTTGACTATTTCAATATACAGCTCACAGGGATCGATGAAGGTACCGTGGCGGATGCGCCGACGTTCTCCCAGCTGTGGAAATCGATCGAACCGCTATTATCTTCCGGAATCCTGGCAGCCCACAACGCGCCCTTTGACATGGGCGTGCTGAAAAAGTGCCTTCGGGATTACGAGATCGACTGGAAGAGTGAAGTACCCTATTGCTGTACGGTTCAGATGGGGAGAAGGCTGCTTCCGGGAATCAGGCATGGCCTGGACGACATGTGCAGCTACTATAGGATCGATCTGGATCATCACAAGGCTGACAGCGATGCAAGAGCAGCTGCAGAGATCATGCTTCGGTATATGGAAGCCGGAGTTGAGATAGAAAGCTTTGTGAAGCAGTATAAGCTGAAGGATGAACCGGGACCGGATGCGCTGATATGCCCCAGATGCGGCAAAGAACTGATCCTCCGCACCGCCAGGAAGGGATTTAACGCCGGAAACCGGTTCTACGGCTGCTCCGGCTATCCAAAATGCCGGTACGTGAAAAATCTGTAAGTACGGGAGGAAAAACCCGGAAGAAAAAGCTGCATGGTGGGTTGAACGATATCAGAGAGATCAGAAGGATTACATGATCTACCAGAAACAGACAGGGGACAGTTGTATGAGCGGAAGATTCCGTTTTTACAACTGTCCCCTGTCTGATCAGGTCAGAAAATCTGATTATTTTACTTCGAACACATGGTCTTCAGCGGAGATAAAGTATTTTCCCAGTTCGGGAAGCCATTTATGAAAAATCGCTCCCTGCGTGCTTTTCAGAAAAGCCTCTTCACTTTCAAAGTGAGACAGATAAAGAACACGGCCTTCTACCTTCGGATCGACCAGGACTTCCATGCTGATGCAGCCTTCTTCGTTTGCTGCCGAATCGGCGGCGAAGGCTTTTGCAACGGGAAGATATGCTTCGACATCGCTTACTCTGTCGTCATTGATCACTACTACCATGATCAGGCCTCCTTTGCTTTCTGCTTAGAGGGCGCTTTCACAGTGAACTGTTCCATCTGACGGAATCTCTTCAGCTCTTCCTGGATCTCATCTTTGTGAGGCTCATATCTTTCTGCGGTATGTCTTTCGATCTCTCTGACATGATCGAATTTGCCCATCATGGTCAGACGGTTCCGGTTATCCTCCGGCCAGGAATACTGCATCTTTCCTTCTTTATCCAGTGTCACATATCCTCTGCGTCCGCAAACGGCACATTCAACATAATCACGGCCGGGTTTTGCGATCATAAGAGAAGTATGACATCCCGGACATGCTTCACCGTCTTCCAGATCGCCGAGCCACTTGTTCTCCCAGTCCTTCTGCGGATTCAGAACGGCATGTCCCAGATTCTGAGCAAGATATCTTACCTTTGTGATATAATCTTTCCTCATCAGGGCTTCGCCCGGATCAGCTACCTGATAGATGTTGACATTATCAACAATGTTGGTCTGTGCAGAGAAAGTGGTCGTGTAAAGAGTAGCCAGACCCAGAGATGTCCAATGTTCGGACAGAGCACCGCCGACAGAGATCAGAGCGCCAGGACGCTGTTTTGCACGGCCTTCAGCCCATTCAGGAATGCCGTGGGCTTCCATCTGGGAAAGGTCCATCTTGGGGCCGAACACACGGTCACGGAAGTCGGTCACGACGCCGCAGGGAGAAAGCGACCATACGGGAGCGGCAAGAAGATATCCATCGCTCTCCAGAAATTTTTCAGCGAGCCACGGGCCGTCATCTTTCAGCACGCAGGCGTGAGGTCCTTTGGCATAGCAGGGACCGTTGTTACAGTCAAGGCAGGGGCGAAGGTCGCATTCGTGGAGACGGATCATCTCACATTCGATCCCCATCGTCGTGAGTTCCTGAAGCGCGATCTTAACATAGATCTCACAGTTCCCACCGCGCCGGCCGGCTGTAAAAGCAACTACTTTTTTTCCCATTGTTCTTCCTCCTTTACAATCTGCTCTGGGACATATCTGGTTACATGTGACGCTCTGTTTTTCGGGCTTTTTCAGTATAAACATATTATATTGTATATAGAAATAATAAAAAAGGCTTGACTTTTCATACACTTTATAGACCGCAAAAAACGTGTGGCAGATTGCACAGAACGGAAGAAATCGCAGGCAGGTTTTGTACGGCTGTTGAATTGACAGAATGACTAAAACACGATAAAATAATTGCAAAAATTAGTTGAACTGCACAATTGAAGAGCTCCTGTTTTTTTACGATCTGAAGACAAAAGATGGGGCTGTTTTTGAGTGACAATGGAACGGAGTGATGACATATGGAACGTATTCTGATAGTTTTTTCGATTATTATGGCAGTGATCTGCCTGCTTGGTTTTTTTAACGAGAAAGTCACACATCTGCCGCATGAGATCGCGCTTCTGTTGTATTCTGTAGTGATCGGTTTCATCCTGCTTCCTGTTTTTATGCTTGTCCGGGGGACACCGGCCGGCGATGTCCTGAGAGAGACGCACTATATAGATATTGAGGGCTTTTTGCTGGAGGGCGTTCTCTGCCTGATGCTTTTTGCCGGATCTCTGCATATGAAGCTTTCTGATTTCCGTGAACAGGCCAGGCAGATTACAGTGCTTGCATTTGTGTGTACCCTTCTGGGAGCAGTGTTTTACGGTTTCCTTTTTTACGGAGCCGGGCGGCTCCTCGGGCTTTCAATGTCGCTGCCGGTCTGCCTGATGTTCGGCAGCATCATCGCGCCTACAGATCCGATCGCAGCGACCGGCATACTGAGCAAGTTCGGGCTGCCCAAAAAGCTTTCGTTCCTGATCCAGGGAGAGTCGCTGTTTAACGACGGTGTAGGCGTTGCTCTGTTTGTTGTTTTTTCCGGACTGGTCACAGAGAATTCGTCAGGAGGATTTCTGGTCATCATGGGGAAGGAGATCCTCGGGGCGGTTCTCGTAGGCAGTGTCGTGACCCTGCTGTGTTTTCAGATCTACCGGCGAACGGACAGCAAGGAGATCGGCCTCTTTGTCAGCCTTCTGACAGTTTCGGCGTCCTATGTCATTTGCGAGAGGGCCGGCTTTTCCGGAGCGATCGCGTCGGTAGTGTGCGGGCTTCTTTTTTCTGCTCTGCGCGGACGACACGAAGAAGAAGAGCTGCCGGAACGCAAGGAGCATTTTGAGGCGGTCTGGGAGACGCTGGATGTGCTTATGAACTCGATCCTGTATGTGATGCTCGGGCTGACCTTTGTCCATATTCTACAGATGGACCGGGTGATCATACTTTCGTTGATCGGCATCATCATTAATCTGGTCGCCAGGACGGGAAGCCTTACGATCTCAAGCTTTTTGATGGGAGAACTTCCCGACGGCTATGACCGGGTGAGCTTTGTAAAGCTTCTGACCTGGGGAGGCTTAAGAGGCGGACTTTCGGTGGCTCTCGCCATGAGTACGAAGGAGATCCTGCCGGAAAAAGTTTATTTTATCCTTTTAGGCTGCACCTACGCAATCGTATTCTTCACGACTGTCATCCAGGGTCTGACGGTGAGACGTGTATACGATGGGATCCGTAAAAAACTTGGAAACGCGTCTGGTTCCGGAAGAGAAGATCATCCGGATGGGCAGGACAGATGATGGGACAACAGAAAAGCTGCAAAACTGTGATTGCCTGTAAGGAGGAATGGAAGATGAAAAGCAGACTTTTTCAGAAAATAGTCATGGCCGGTATGATTACAGCCGCACTGACGTGCATCAACGCCATGCCGGCAGCCGCGACGGAACTTCCGGATAATGTTCCTTCTCTTTTAGGACCAGGATATGATACTGTGCAGCTGGCTGAGCTTGCCCGCGTTTACTTTCAAACGCATTTCGGCCACATGCCGGAATACGCCGACTGCCAGCAGGCCGGTGAAAACGAATTCCGGATCCACCTGTATGATATCGTCATGGATGAGGAGGCCGGGCATACAACGACGAGCGCATGGTACACTGTCAATAAATACGGGGAAGGAGAAAATGACCTCCTGCAGGAACCGGTCAGGCTGGACCGTCCGTTCTACGGAATAACAGAGAGGTGCAGGGAAGCAGAGAAGTTCCTGTATGAAGAACAGTTTTTTGCATGTGCGGACTATTATACGTCGGATCCGGAGCTGATCGACGAAATTCTGGCAGCTATGGAAGAAGTGAAGTTTGGACTGCCTGTTGACATGTCCGTTACAGACAGTGACATAGTGCTTGTTTTCTATCTTCCGGAAGAAGAAACGGTTTCATTCAGGCTTGAAGCAGGCAATCTTGTCTGTGGAAAAAGCAAATACACCCTGGAAGACGCGGAGGCGCTGGGAGAAGCTCTTTGCAAAGTAAAAGGTGTGGACCCTGACCCTTCTCTCTACAGCCATGCACCTACACTGTAAACCGGAGCACGATGCAGAATATGAATGATATTAAGAAAGAACACTATGATATAAGGGAAACCCTGAATACGAAGACAAAAATCAGGATCATCTCTGAGATCTTTCAGAAAAATGTCGGATACGTGCCGGATCTCAGGAACCCCAGAAGCTTCAATGAAAAGATACAGTGGCTGAAGCTGTATTATCAGGATCCGCGCATTACACAATGCGCGGATAAATATGCCGTAAAAGACTATATCGCGAAAACCATCGGTGAAGAATATGCGGTTCCGACGATCGCTTCCTGGGATGATCCGGACCAGATCGACTTTGATAACCTTCCGGAAAGGTATGTCTTAAAAGTAAACTGGTCTTCCGGATATAATATTGTTGTTCCGGACAGATCCCGGCTGGATGTGGAGAAAGCCCGCGCGCAGATCCGTTCCTGGATGATGCCGTACCACAATTCCTACTACCATCTTTTCAATTGGGGCTTCAGGCATATGAAACCGGTCGTTTATGCCGAAGAATATCTGGAGGAATCCAACGATTACAAATTTCACATTTGCGACGGCCGGTTTCAGTACCTGCTGATCGTGATGGACCGGGGATCCGAAGAGAACGCGACGTTTACATGGTTTGACAAAGAATTCAATGCCCTTCCGTTCTCCAGATGTGACAGGCCGGCTGATAGTCCGCCGAAAAAGCCTTTGCATTATGAAAAAATGATAGAACTTGCCGAAAAACTTGCGGAGCCGTTTCCTTTTGTGCGGGTGGATTTTTATGAGTCAGAAGGCCGGATCTACGTCGGAGAGATGACCTTCTATTCCGGAAGCGGCCTAAAACGGTTTAAGCCTGTGGAATGGGATTACCGGCTCGGTGAGGCCATTCATCTGCCTGAGAAACTGATCACAGACAAAGAGGGCTTCTCTATACTGCGATGGTTTAAGCATCCACACTAAGGACTTTGTAGTCTTTGGCCTCCACAGCCTGTGCAAGTACAGTATCTTCCACGTCGGAGGTCAATGTGACGACTGCGGTTCCGGCTTCATGACTGACAACAGCCTCGCTGACACCGTCCAGAGCTTCGAGCGCCTTCTTTACGGAGGCCTCGCAGTGAGGACACATCATTCCTTCGATCTTCAGTGTTTTGTTCATGATTTCTCCTTTCTCAACCGGTTGTTCTTTTTCTTTGCTATATTCCGTTAACAGCGTGCCATCCGCTGATAAGGGCAGTTGTCTTTTCATACGTTTATCTTTGGAAGGATCGTGGATATCCAGAAGGTTCAGGCGCAGGGCGTTGGTGACTACACAGAAGCTTGAGAGACTCATGGCAGCGGCGCCCAGCATGGGGTTCATGGTGATCCCGAAAAGCTTCACATAGGCACCGGCAGCGGTCGGGATCAGGAGTGTGTTGTAGATCAGGGCCCAGAACAGATTTTCCAGGATGTTCCGATAAGTCCGGCGGCTCAGCCGGACAGCCGCGGCTGCATCCAGGAGTGAGCTCTTCATCAGGACGATATCCGCGGCATCGATGGCTACGTCCGTACCTGCACCGATGGCGATGCCGATGTCCGCCCGGGTCAGAGCCGGCGCGTCATTGATACCGTCGCCGACCATGGCTGTCTTTCCGAATTCAGAGAGGCGGCGGATGATGGCTTCTTTTCCGTCCGGAAGGACGTCGGCGATGACTTCGTTTACACCCGCAGCCTTACCGACCGCCTGTGCGGTGCGTGCGTTATCTCCGGTCAGCATGACTACGTGAATGCCCATATTCTGGAGCTCGCGGATGGCCTGGACACTGTCTTCTTTCATCGTGTCCGCCACGGCGATAATGCCGAGAAAACGGTTGTCATCGGCAAAAAAGAGAGGCGTTTTGCCTTCGTCTGCCAGCTGTCGGGCCATATTGGTCATCTCTGGAGGGATACGTGTCCGGGTGCGGATAAAAGTTTCGTTTCCGCCGTACAGGCGAAGGCCGGAAACCGTACCGGAAAGGCCGTTCCCGGGAAGAGCGCGGAAGTCTTCCACGGAAGGAAACACGCTGCCGCAACGGGTTTCTGCCCAGGCCGTGACCGCTCTGGCCAGAGGATGTTCGCTTTTCTGTTCCAGCGCGTATGCTTTGGAGAGCAGTTCAGCTTCTGAGACTCCGTTGGCAGGGAGCAGATCGGTTACAGAGGGTTCCCCTTTGGTGATGGTACCGGTCTTGTCGAGCGCAACGATCTGTACGCTGCCGGTCTCCTGCAGCGCTTCCGCGTTTTTAAACAGGATCCCGTTTTTGGCACCCATACCGTTTCCGACCATAATGGCTACCGGCGTTGCCAGACCCAGAGCACAGGGACAGCTGACCACCAGGACACAGATCCCGCGGGCAAGAGCAAAGCCCACTGTCTCTCCGACAGCCAGCCATATGACGATCGTGACAATGGCAATAGCGATGACCGCCGGTACGAAGACGCCGGAGATCCGGTCGGCAAGTCTGGCAACAGGAGCTTTGGTCGCTGCCGCGTCGCTGACCATCTGGATGATCTGCGCGAGGGTAGTGTCTTCGCCGACACGGGTGGCCTCACAGGTGAGGAAGCCTGACTGGTTTAATGTGGCCGAGGAGACCTCATCCCCGGGAGATTTGTCTACAGGGATGCTTTCGCCGGTAAGGGCGGATTCGTTGACCGCGCTGGTACCGGAGAGCACCCGTCCGTCGACCGGAATGTTTTCTCCCGGTCTGACAACGAAGATATCTCCGGCCCGGACCTGGTCGATGGGCACGGTTTCTTCCACGTTGTCCCGCAGGAGAGTGGCTGTCTTAGGAGCCAGCTTCATCAGGCTTTTCAGTGCATTGGTGGTTTTTCCTTTGGAATAGGCCTCCAGCATTTTTCCGACGGTGATCAGGGTCAGGATCATGGCTGCGGATTCGAAGTAGAATTCCATCATATAGGACATGACAGCTTCGGTATTACCGTCCACCTGAGCCCGGGTCATGGCAAACAACATACAGGTGGAATATCCGAAGGCAGCCGAAGAACCCAGAGCGATCAGAGTGTCCATGTTGGGAGCGCCATGGAACAGACTCTTATAACCGCTGACAAAAAACTTCTGGTTGATGACCATGACGATGGCGGCCAGCAGGAGCTGTACAAGGCCCATAGCGATATGGTTGTCCTGAAAGAAAGCCGGAAGAGGAAGGCCCCACATCATGTGCCCCATGGAAAAGTACATGAGGATGAGCAGAAAGCCGAGGGAAGTGAACAGCCTTTTTTTGAGAACGGGCGTTTCGTGATCCCGAAGGGCTTCTTCCTGTTCCTCAATGGAGGATGCATCGGAGCCGGCAGCTGTTCTGCCGGCTCCTTTTCTGGAAGCACCATAACCTGCGTCGGTGACGGCACGTATAACAGCTTCTGCAGAAGCCGTCCCTTCCACTCCCATGGAGTTGGTAAGAAGGCTCACGCTGCAGGAAGTGACGCCCGGAACTTTGGAGACCGCTTTTTCCACTCTGGCCTGGCATGCAGCACAGCTCATGCCGGTCACTGTATATTGTTCCATATCAGATCGCACCTCGTACTTTCATATGTTATTTCATCAGTTTCTGCAGTGTTTTTACAAGCTCATCCAGCTTTTCGTTGTTTCCGTTCCGTACGTCCTCAGCGACACAGCTTTTAATGTGATCGCTCAAAAGTTCCTTTGAAAAGCTGTTCAAGGCGCTGCCTGCGGCTGATGCCTGGGTGATGATATCGATACAGTAGGCGTCTTTTTCTACCATCCCGCGGATTCCGCGGATCTGCCCTTCGACCCGGTTCAGGCGGGAGATCAGGGCTTTTTTTGTTTCTTCATCCCGCAGTTTCATTTTTCCGGAACAACAGCAGTCGTTGGTCATTATTTCTTTTTCCATTTCTTGCATCCTCCATATGAAAAATACCCGGAAGGGGTATCTGCAATCGTAGAATATACCCCCCACGGGTATTTGTCAAGATGGAAAATTATGTTTTATTTAGCGTGAATTACTTTGCTCCGCCCCACTTTTTCAGAACCCACTGACATACAAATGGTGTGATAATGCATGTGATCGCTACGGCCAGCGCGATCTGCGCCGCTGCTGTTTCTGCGTACGGAGCATAGGAAGGAACCACTTCCGCCACTGCAGCAGGCATGATGATGGATACAGCTGACATGGAGCACATGGAAGCGCCAGCATATCCCGGCCTTTTCAGGATCGCACGGTCAACGAGAAGCGTAAGCGGCAGGGAGATGACAAAGTATAAGACTGACAGTAAAATGCCGCCGCCAAGCTGTGAGAAGAGGGTGAACCAGTTCATCGTAGAGCCGCAGGTGACGCCCATAAAGAACAAAAACACAGGCGTTGCGCCGTTTGCCATGGCTGTGAATGAGTGATCTATATTGCCGAACAGCATGCCGAGGAAGAACGGAATGATCGTGGTGACAAGGCTCATGTAATCCACGCCTGCGCCGGCTGCAAAGCCGAACAGGATCACCGGGATCGCCGGTACCGGAACCAGGTTCATGATCCCGAACCCCGGGATATCGTGTTTGTCACCGTGTTCCTGGCATACCGCCATGTAGACGCCCGGGTTGCAGCTGAGAAGACCGATGACGATCGCCAGCGCGGAAACGCCCAGAAAGCCCTTAGGTCCGGCCAGCGCCAGAACCACAACTTCTGCCAGTATGCCGATGAGGATGCGTGTCAGGCTGAGAAGGCCGCCTCTTTTCAGCGCAGGTCCCATTTCCCGGATATCAAGCTGCGTTCCTGCTATGAACAGAAGGACGGAGATGATAAACGGCGTACTGCCGGACGAAAAAAAGGCTGTTGTGAACCCTCCCAGATTCAGAAAACCGGGAATGAAAGTATTGATGATAGAGACCACGAACATGGGTACGATAACGATCCCGCCCGCGATCCTGTTCATTATACCGGTGATTGGATGGCGTTGATCTTTCATGGCTTTCCTGCTCCTTATTATGTTTTTACTGTCATGATAATAGTGACATTATTCATTATACAGGTTGAAAGAGGAATAGAATATGCTGATATGCTCCCTTTTGACTGTCGTAATTTGACCAGTCTCT
>CAMOQF010000010.1 GCA_946622645.1 uncultured Blautia sp. | reverse complement strand
TCTCAGCCTCCGGGTTTCGACAGGCTTCGACAGCTTCCGACATTATAAGTGGGATTTCGACATTATCTCCTATGGATTCCGGCTCTCCATCCGTTTTATAATAGATCCGGAAGGGGGGAATGTGACGAATGATCATCAAACTGTACTGTATCTGCGCCGCGCTTTGTTCTTCTGCTGTGGATCTGCGGCGGGGGAAGGTTCCGAACATACTGACCGCCGGGATCTGTGCCGGCGGCATTATACTCCGGCTTCTGACCGGGGAGCGTCTTTCCTGGATGTCTTTGTATGGTTTTCTGCTGCCGGCGCTTCTCCTCTTTCCATTGTTCTGTCTCCACATGCTGGGCGCCGGGGATATCAAGCTGCTCTGCGCCTTCGGCCTCACCCTGGAAGAGAAGATCCTGCCGTGCATGGTCTGGTCATTTGTGACCGGCGCTCTGATCTCGGTCCTTGTCTTTCTCCGGCACCGCCGTCTTTTTACCGCCCGTCTCCTCTATCTGCGCTCCTATCTCCGGATACTCCGGGATTCCCCGGGCCATCCCCCTTCCTACCGCCGCGGCGGACTTGAAAAGCTCGAAAACTTTCCCTTTACGATCGCCGTTCTGGGAAGCATCCTTTTATATGCAGGAGGTGTCTATTGAGAAGAAACATCTTTGCGATCTGCGATCTTGAAAAAGAATACGCGATCAACTTTATGCAGTTCCTGAACCAGAAAAAGAGCATTCCCTTTGAGATCCACGCCTTCACCTCCGTGGAAACGCTCATGGACTTCGCTTCGAAGGAACACATTGAACTTCTTCTGGTCTCGGACAGAGCCATGTGTCCGGAGATCCAGACTCTGAAGACCGGGGTGCTGGTGATCCTGGCGGAAGAACTGCCGCCGCCGGACTATTCCGGCCCTCCTCAGGTGTACAAATACCAGGCGCAGGATCAGCTGGTCCGCGAGGTGATGGCCTGCTATGGGGAAGTCCCGTCCTCCGTCCCCCTTTCCGCCCCTTACGCCAAACGAAAGACCGACGTCCTCGCCGTGTACACGCCGCTGCACCGCTGCCTCAAAACGTCGATCTCCCTTGCCATGGGACAGATCCTGGCGCAGGAAAACGCGGTGCTCTATGTCAACCTGGAAGAATACTCCGGTTTTGAAGAGCTTGTTGGAAAGACCTTCGACTCGGACCTCGCGGATCTCATCTACTACGCCCGGCAGGAAGACTGTGATCTGACACGGAAGCTCTGCTCCGTGGTCCGCTCCCTGGGGAACCTGGACTATATTCCGCCTGTCCGGCAGCCCTGGGACATCCGCTGCATCACCCTGAAGGACTGCCGCAGGCTCCTGGACAATCTGATCCGCCGCAGCGCCTATGAAGTGATCATCCTGGATATCGGGACCGAGATGGAGGAGATCCTGGATCTGCTGCGGCTCTGCACCCGCATCTACATGCCGGTGCTGGGGGATCCGGTTTCTGCCGCCAAGCTTCGTCAGTACGAAGCCATGCTGGCTCTGTGGGATTACGAAGATCTGAAGGATAAGACTATACGGTTGAAGCCGCCTTTTTATACCCCGGTCAGCCGGGGGGCTTCCTATGTAGAACAGCTTCCCTACGGTGAGCTTGGAGAATACATCCGAAAAATCCTTTGATTTTTAGCACTCACCTCTTGACAGTGCTAACAACAAATGTTATAGTGTTCATAGAACATCAGAGAAAAAGGCGCCGGATCTGTTTCCGGTTTCTTTTTACGATGACGGAACGGAGGGATGTTTATGAATATCAGCAAATTTACGCAGAATTCTGTACAGGCTGTACAGAATCTGGAAAAGATCGCCTATCAGTACGGCAATCAGGAGATCGAGCAGGAGCACCTGCTGTATTCCCTGCTGACCCAGGACGACAGCCTGATCCTCAAGCTGGTCGAAAAGATGGAGATCAATAAAGAAGCCTTTTTGAGCGAAGTAGAACGGGCTCTGAACGCCCTGGTCAAGGTATCCGGCGGTCAGCTCCATTATGGCCAGTACCTGAACAGAGCCCTGGTCTCAGCGGAGGATGAGGCCAAAGCCATGGGCGACGAATATGTGTCGGTCGAGCATCTGTTTTTGTCCATCCTCAAAAACATGAGCCCTTCCATCAAGAAGCTGATGCAGGGCTTCGGCATCACCCGGGACCGTTTTCTGCAGGCACTTTCCACGGTCCGGGGGAACCAGCGGGTGGTCAGCGACAATCCGGAAGCGACCTACGACACGCTCAACAAATACGGTCAGGATCTGGTCGAAAAGGCCCGGAACCAGAAGCTGGATCCGGTCATCGGCCGGGACGCGGAGATCCGCAACATCATCCGCATCCTCTCCCGTAAGACCAAAAACAATCCCGTGCTGATCGGCGAACCCGGCGTCGGCAAGACCGCCGCCGTGGAAGGCCTGGCACAGCGGATCGTAGCCGGCGACGTCCCGGAAGGGCTGAAGGATAAAAAGATCTTCTCCCTGGACATGGGAGCCCTCGTGGCCGGCGCCAAATACAGAGGCGAGTTTGAAGAACGTCTGAAGGCAGTGCTGGAAGAGGTCAAAAAGAGCGAAGGCAATATCATCCTCTTCATCGACGAGCTGCATCTGATCGTCGGAGCCGGCAAGACCGACGGCGCCATGGACGCCGGCAACATGTTAAAGCCCATGCTGGCCCGCGGCGAGCTGCACTGCATCGGCGCGACCACCCTGGACGAGTACCGCAAATATATCGAAAAGGACGCCGCTCTGGAGCGCCGTTTCCAGCCCGTGCTGGTGGACGAGCCCACCGTGGAAGAAACCATATCGATCCTCCGCGGCCTGAAGGACCGTTACGAAGTCTATCACGGCGTCAAGATCACCGACAGCGCCCTGGTGGCTGCCGCCACCCTCTCCCACCGCTATATCACGGATCGTTTTCTTCCGGACAAGGCCATCGACCTTGTGGATGAAGCCTGCGCCCTTATAAAGACCGAGCTGGATTCCATGCCCACAGAGCTGGATGAACTGCGCAGGAAGATCATGCAGATGGAGATCGAGGAGAGCGCGCTCAAAAAAGAAGAAGACAATCTCAGCAAGGAGAGGCTGGCAGCCCTGCAGAAAGAGCTGGCGGATCTCCGGGACGATTTCAACACGCAGAAAGCGCAGTGGGACAACGAGAAACGCAGCGTAGAAAACCTGCAGAAGCTCCGTGAACAGATCGAGGACCTGAACCGCCAGATCCAGAAGGCTACCCAGGACGGGAATTACGAAAAAGCCGGCGAGCTGCAGTACGGCGAGCTTCCCCGCGTAAAGCAGACGCTGGAGATCGAGGAAAGAAAAGTCCAGGAAAGCGAAAGCCGCCGCATGGTCCATGAGGCCGTGACGGACGACGAGATCGCCCGCATCATCTCCCGCTGGACCGGCATTCCGGTCACCCGGCTCACCGAAGGCGAGCGGTCCAAGCTCCTGCATCTGGAGGACGAGCTGCACAGGCGGGTCGTCGGGCAGGATGAAGGCGTACGGCTTGTTTCCGACGCGATCCTCCGCTCCAAGGCGGGCATCAAGGATCCGTCCAAACCCATCGGTTCCTTCCTGTTTCTGGGACCCACGGGCGTTGGCAAAACAGAGCTTGCCAAGACCCTGGCCGAGGCTCTCTTTGACGACGAACAGAACATGGTGCGGATCGACATGAGCGAGTATATGGAAAAGTTCTCCGTGTCCAGACTGATCGGAGCGCCTCCGGGATATGTAGGCTATGAAGAAGGCGGCCAGCTGACCGAAGCCGTCCGCAGAAAGCCCTACAGCGTGGTCCTTTTCGATGAGATCGAAAAAGCCCATCCGGACGTCTTCAACGTGCTGCTCCAGGTCCTGGACGACGGCCGTGTGACGGATTCCCAGGGACGTACGGTGGACTTTAAGAACACGATCCTCATCATGACGTCCAATATCGGCAGCACCTATCTGCTGGACGGCATCGATGAAGACGGCAGCATCCGCAAAGAGACCGAAGATATGGTCATGCAGGACTTAAGAGCCCACTTCCGCCCGGAATTTCTGAACCGGCTGGATGAAGTGATCCTGTTTAAGCCCTTGACAAAAGAGAATATTGGGAACATAGTAGACTTGATGGTGGAAGAGCTGAACAAGCGGCTCGCCGACCAGGAACTTTCTCTCCTCCTCACAGACGAAGCAAAAGCGCAGGTCATTCAGGAGGGGTACGACCCGGTCTACGGCGCACGGCCGTTAAAACGGTATCTGCAGAAATATGTGGAGACCCTGGCCGCCAAAAAAATCCTGGAAGGAAACGTTCATCAGGGAGACACCCTGCTCCTGGATACCCGGGACGGAGAATTTACAGTCTACGTAAAGGAAAAAGAAGAATGATCCCAAAAGACCCCGTGATCCTTTTAAGCTATGTCAATACGCAGCTCCGCGACTATTATGAGTCCCTGGAAGCGTTGTGCACCCTTCGCGGGATCAAAAAAAACGAGCTGATCGAAAAGCTTGCTTCCATCGATTATTATTACGATGAAGAGCAGAATCAGTTTATCTGATCACAAAAAACAAACCCTTTCAAAACCGCTGCGTACAGTTTTGAAAGGGTTTTTGTATGTGTTTATTCCGCCTCTCCTGTATAGCAGAAGCCAAGCATGGTGATATCATCGAACTGTTCGGCTTTGCCCGCAAAATCCGAGATATCCTTCCGCACAATGGGAAGGACCTCCTGCATCGGCAGATTCCTGGTCCTGTTCAGGATCTGCAGCATACGTGCCGGCCCGTACTGCTCGTCTTTCTCGTTGATGGCTTCGGGGATGCCGTCCGTATAGACGAACAGCTTGTCGCCCGGGTTCAGCTGCAGATCATACTGTCTGTATCGAAGACCTTCCATCACGCCAAGCGCAGCGCCGTGTTTATCCTTGAACAGTTCGTATTCTCCGCCGGAACGCATGATGGCTGGATATTCATGACCGGCATTCACACAGCACATCATTCCGGTCGCCAGATTCATGACGCTGATCCAGGCCGTCACAAACATCTCTACATCGTTTTCCTGGCATAGGACCTTGTTGACATGATGGGCGATCTCTTCCGGGCTTCGGCCTGCTTCCGCCATGCCCCTGACCGCCGTTTTGGCACGCATCATAAAGAGGGCTGCCGGAATGCCTTTGCCGGAGACGTCCGCGATCACCATCGCCAGCATATCTTTGTTGACGAAGAAGAAATCGTAAAAGTCTCCGCCGACCTCTTTGGCCGGGTCCATGGTCGCAAAGATCTCAAAATCCTTCCGCTGGAAGGTGAAATTTTTGGGCAGGGCAGCTTCCTGGATCGAACGGGCAAGCTCCAGCTCCTGCTCGAACCGCTTTTCAGCGGCTGCAATATAACCCTTCAGCACTTCGACGGTCTGGTTGATGTCGTCGGAGAGCGATGCAAATTCCGATGATTCACGCACGTTCACGACTTCATTCAGGTCTCCGTTGGTGATCCTGGAAAGCGATCTGTTGACCATGATCATGTTTTCCACAACGATATGCTGTACCAGCAAAGTGATCAGGACATAGATGACCGTGAACAACAGGATATCGCCAAGACCGGTTTCGTACATCTGAGCGTCACGGTCCGCATAAGCTTCCGCAGTGGGATACAGTGTCAGAAGCGACAGGTTTTCATCGATCGTATCGACCCTTCCTATGTATTCCGTTCCGAACACGTTCTGGATAAAAATGCCCTCTTCTTCCTCCATGTTCTCTAACGCCCGGGTCGCTTTCGCAAGCTGCTGCCCTGCATGTTTTCCGCTCAGGACCTTTCCCGTACGAAGCACGACATCGATGGATCCCGTTTCGCCGAAACGGGTGTTTGCCAGTGTATGCAGAACGGACTCGAGATCGTCCCCCTTGTCCATCGCCTCCTCATAGGTGGCTATCGCTCCCTGCGCGACCTGGTTCAATAATCCCCGTGCATCCTGCCGGGCCTTTTGTGTCTGCAGGAAATCAGCAAACAGAAAATTCGCAGCTAGCACCACCAATGTGACGAAAAACAGCCATACCTGAAATCTGTGTGATACGGGTGTATCCTCCCGTTTGGAGTGGGGAAACGGTTTTTTCAGTTCATGCGAGAGGGCTTTCATCGCTATACTGGACAGCGCGATGCCTATACCGGTAAACACGATCATCGGGGCGGCACAGATCTTTACCACGTAAAGCGCCATTTTCATGTCGTTCCGATGGGTAATAAAGACCGCGTACATGTGAAAAACTTCCATGACCGCGCCCATAAAAAAGCCATAGAACGCCGAAGGCTTCTTTCCCTTAAACAGCCCGATGTTCATGATCGCAGCGACAAACCCGGCAAGGCATGTGGATACGCTGCACGCGATCCGTGTATACGATCCCACGTCAAAGTATGTCCCGGCAATATACCGTTCGACGCCTCCGATCACTCCGGCGATGATGCCGGAAACCGGGTCAAAAAAGAGGCCGGCAGCCAACGGACCGACATCACGCACGTTCAGCAGCATGTGTCCATAATCGATGCCGAAGTGCGTAGACAATATCGAACACATACCATAGATCAGGCCGACAGCGATCTTCTGGAATCCTGTGAGTCTTTTCCCATGGGTCCATCTCCAGAGACATATCGTCAACAGCACATACAGCAGTGTCACCGCCGACATCTTCAATATCATCAACAGCATTTTCAAAACTCTCCAATGTATCACATAAATCCTGTCTGTATAAACTTACACAAATCTTCTCACAATCTATCATAACACAAAGATGACAGTTCTGTCAGTAAAAATCATCATCACCGAAACCTTGACCTGGTTTATGCGGTTATGTTAACATAATTAAGGAAATTTATCTTGGGAGAATGGTATGGACGGATTGATCAAACAGATAGAAGACATGTCCCTGAACGCGTGGCCATCCCACAAAATGGAAATGTACGACGGATGGATCCTGCGTTTTTCGGATTTTTATACCCACAGGACCAACAGCGTGGAGCAGCTCTCCCCCTCGGTCCTGCCCTGGCGGGAAAAGATCCCCTACTGCGAAGAGGAATACTGCCGCAACGGCACGCCGGCCGTGTTTAAGATCAGCCCCCTGGTATCGCCGGATTTTGACTATATGCTGGAAAACAGAGGCTATGAGATCCAGCATGTGACCGATGTATGCACCATGCGCCTCTCCTGTCCGGATATGCAGGAAGCGTCTCAGGAATCCTCCGCACTGTCCTTCGGTGATGTGGAGTATACAGACGACATCCCGGATGAATGGATCGAAAGTCTGTTCCGTCTGAAAGGAATGACCAATCCGGTCCACAGGCGTATCGTTCCCTCCATGTATCATTCCATACCCAAGCGGACCATCGCCGCCTGTATCCGGCGGGAAGAAGGCGTGGTCGCCACGGGCCTTGGGATCCTGGACCGCGACTACATCGGGATCTATGCGATCCACGTAAGCGAAGCGTATCGAAGGCAGGGCATGGCGCGCCGGATCTGTACAGGGCTTCTGCACCGTGGCAGACTTTGCGGCGCAGAAAACGCCTACCTCCAGGTGGTACAGAATAACAAAGGAGCCCAGGAGCTCTATCACTCTCTGGGCTTTCAGAAGATCTATACTTACTGGTTCAGGGTACAGCCGTCTTCTCCCGGATCAGCGCAGTCACCGGGCTGAAGTATAAGACGCAGGTCAGAACGCTGTAGATGACCGCGGCGCAGAGCGCTTCCAGCGCTCTTCCGGGCAGAATGGCCGCCAGATTATAGCCGATCATCACAAGCCCTGCCGTCGTCAGAAAAAGAATGCAGACAAAGCTCGTCACGGAGACCGAGACGACAATGCCGGCTGTACGTGCCTTCCTGTTTCCGGCCGACAGAGCACGGAGGGTGAAGGCCGGAACGATGCCCCACACCATGGCGGACAGAGAGATCAGCGGGTTGACGGCGTATCCGTCGATCAGGCATCCCAGAAGATCCGCCGTGAGTCCGCAGACCGCGCCGGGCAGCGGTCCCAGCCAGATACCGGCCATGATGGTCGCGATATAGCCGACAGTGATCCTGTAAGCCCCCAGCTCAATTCGGAGCACTCTCATCAGGACCAGGTTGAGCGCCACCAGAAGCGCCATATAGACCAGTGAGATGGTGGTGAAGTGTGTTTTTTGTTCTTTCAATTCCCTTCCTCCGAATGCTGCCAGTTCTCATAAACTAAAGATTACACAGCCGATTATAGCATATATATACTAAATGTAAAGTACGCCCTCAGGGAGGACTTGCATGAAAAACAAAATGACGGCGGCCGCGATACTGTCCCTTTCGGTCATCCTGGGGGGCTGCGGCAGCCTTGACCAGATCAAAGAAAAATACATAGAAGAGACGACGGTCGAGCCCACCGTCTCGCCCGAGCCAAAGGAGCGGGTCTACATGGACCAGCTGTCCGGAAAGGTGCAGAGCTTTGACGGAGCCTTCCTCTCCCTCTCGTCCGAAGGCAGCGTCTATCTGTTCGACGCCTCCCGCGCTTCCATCGAGACCTCACACGGACTGATCGCCGGAGACACGGTGAGCGTGATCTACGAAGGCCGCCTTTCCGGAGAAGACGCTTCCGGCGTGCAGGCACTCAAGGTGGTGGACGAGCTCCACAAGGAAGAGGAACTCACCGAAAACGTCATTGAGGGAACACTGGTCAGCCTGACGCAGCATTCCCTCACATTTACGGACAAACAGAACCGGCGGATCGTCTGCCCGGTCCCGGGCACGCTCCAGTACTATAAAAACGGCATCCGGACCGGCGGCCGCCTTTTCATTCATTACCTGGGGGAAATTCCGGATGTGGACCCCGGAGAGGGTCTTTCCCTTGAGGTTCCCCAGATCCGCGTCATCAGCGTTTCGGACCGGAAAGAAGTGCCCGAAACGCCCAGAATGACCAAAAACGTAAAGATCACCAATGAATACGGGGATCAGTTTTCCGTGGCCACAGACCTTTTCAAGGGGACTGTCGAGAGCTTTTACGGTTCCGTTCTGCAGGTGGTCCCGGAGGATGGTCTTTCGCTGGTGTCAGCGGACCTTTCCGGCGCCAGATGCTACATGCCCGGCGGTTTTTCCTCCGGGATGGGGGTCCGTCTCCGCTACGCAGGCGGAAACGGTACCGGTGATATCACTTCCGCCACCGTTTACTATGCGTTCGGCGATGACCCGGCAGATCTCAAAAAAGAAGAGATGCCGTTTTCCGTCTCCGGAGAAGTGGTCGGCCTGACCGCCAACACGGTCACCTTAAAGACGGCAGACGCCGTGCGCGTAACCTTCCTGACCGACAGCGTCCCCGCCTCCGGGGATCTGTTGTATGGAAATCAGGTGCGGATCACCTTTGATCCGGACGCCGCCCGGCAGACCAACATCCTCCCCGCCCTGAAGATCACGCAGTGACGCCGATTCTACCGCCCCTTCCGAAGCGTTCGGGTGTGCTGAGGAATAGATCAGGTCCGTTGTAAATACTGCCAGAAGGACTATGCAGAGCGGAACAAGGGTCCTTGCCTTGATCTTGCTGATCAGATAGTCAAACGCCGGCGCAAGCAGGTATACGATAGCGCAGCAGCCCACGCCGAATACCAGAAGACCTTCCGCGCAGACACGCCCGTGAATGTTTAAAAAGTATCCGTCGTAGGACCACCATCTCTGATGATAGCGTGTTTCCAGATACCAGCCGGAGAAGTATTCCAGCGTTCCGCAAAGAAGGGTCGCCAGGATAAACTCCGCCACCGGATTCTTCCGGAAATGGCTGCAGAGAAGCAGCACGATCACGCCGCCGCTCCCGTAGATCGGAAGCCAGGGGCCGAAAAGGGTCCCGCGGTTTGCAAATTCTCCGGTCTGGATGAGGTGCAGGCTCACTTCCCAGACCCATCCGACAAATGAAAAGCCCAGGAACAACAGGATCAACGTCCAGACGGAATAGCACCGCAGGAACGAAAAATGATCCTGTTTTTCTATTTCTTTCTTTCTCCAGCGGGGATTCAGCCACTGCGGGTAGGTTTTTCCTTCCATGCTGTCCTTTAACGCAGCGATGGCAAAGGACCGGCCTTCATAGTTCTCGTGCTTTCTTTTGGATTCCAGCGATCCGACCCAGATCCCCAGCCAGTCCGACATCACCTTTCTGAAACCGGTCAGCTCTTCCGGCTTTTCTTCGTGAAGAAGCGTGATCTCATCCACCACCGGGAAATAAGTCTCGTACAGAAGGATCTTGTCGGCTCTTTCAAAGAGATAGCGGTCATCCAGCGCTTCTGTGCCCGTCAGGCCGTTATCCATGGAGATCGTGCGGAGCCTTGCGTAAAACTCCGCGTAGCAGGCGCTCCGGTAAGGCACTCCGTACACCAGGTCCGAGATGCCCAGAGTAACAATGCCCAGGATGATCCAGCCAAGCATTGTCATCTGATATTTGAAAAATTCTATCTTGTGGCCGTTCATCATCCGCCTGGAGAGCGTGATGGCTTCGTTGGCTTTGAGGGATGGATTTTCCGCCACAATGTCCGGCACACAGGCGTAGGAATACGTCTTGATGATGCCTCCTATGATCGTCAGGCTCCAAAGAGAGAGATAGATGTCAGATACAAACATGGTCCACAGGGCTTTCCACATCTTGCGGACCGTCAGGAAATGCAGGATGTCCATTAAAGATACCTTCTCATAGACCCTGGCCTCCAGGTACATCCGTCTGTATATAGCAGAATACAGCGTACGGAAGCTGTGTACCAGCATAAAGAACAGAAGGCTTCCCAGAATGAAGATGATAGCCGTCGCTTTGTTTGAATGAAAGATCGACTGAAGACCCTGTCCGATCGTGACGAACAGCTTGCCGGAGGACACCGCGTTGACCATTCCCGCCAGTACACCGTCTGTTCTGCCAAGCGCCGCGCTCCCTTCCGGTGACTCTTTAATGCTCTGCAGCAGCTTGTCTGACTGGAATATGGCAGACTGCATGTCTCCTACCAGTATCAATCCCAGTACATCTCCAGAATCCAGGATCGTATCCGCCTTTTTTTCTTCCTTTACCTCGGTTTCTTCCTCGCCCAGGAAAACATCATAGATGCTCCGGTCTTCCATTCCGTCTATCGTGAGGTTGTATTCCACGCCGAAAAACATCATCACGGCCGACAGGAACAGGAGAAGGAAATAGTGCCTGCGGACGACCAGCTTCGCCTTTTTTTTCAGTTCCTTTCTTTCCGAGAAGATCCGGTCCTTTTCTGTGTTCGCTGTTGTCTCTTTTTTTTCCGTATCTTTCATATCTGTGTCATCCTCATCACTTGAAATGAACTGTGAGCACCGCAACTTCGCTGTTGGTCCCGATCCGCATGGGCGGTCCGTAATAGCCGACCCCCGATGTGACGACGGTGTCCAGGCCGCCCACGTTCTTATAACCGTAGGCGTTCTCGTTAAACAAGGGAACGATCAGGTTTCCGGGAAATATCTGTCCGGCGTGCGTATGGCCGCAGACTGCCAGATCGGCGCCGTTCTCATAAAGGGCGGCAAATTCCACAGGTTCATGCTGGAGGACGATCACCGGTTTATCCGGATCGATCCCCGAGAGCACCTCTGCGGGACTCATCCGGTTGGAGGTCCCGTCCCCGGCTTTTTCGCCGTCAATACGTCCGACGATCTGTACTTTTCCATCCGCGATCTCTACGGTCTCGTCGTAGAGGACTTTGAAATTGCAGTCCGCCATAAAGTCTTCCATCTCTTTGATCCGGAAGGCCTCCGAGATGGGTGAGATGGGGAAGCCGCCAAAGAGTGTTTCTTTCACATCATGATTGCCGTACACGGCGTAGACGCCGTACTTCGCCTTCATGCCGCGGAGCGCTTCGGCGTATTTTTCAGGCTGTGACAAGCCGTTGTAGGAGCTGTTGAAGATATCTCCGGCGATCAGGACCACGTCCGCGTCTTCCGCATTTACGAGTTCCACCATCTTTTCCGTCGTGGAGAGGACGGAGTTTACGCTCAGATGCAGATCTCCCAGCAGGATCACTTTCAGATCCTCTTCCGGGGCGTCCTTGGCGGCGATATCCACATCAAAATAGGTCACGACCGTCTGCTGTGCATGGATCATTCCATAGATCAGCAGGGTCAGGGAGACGACAAAGCTGATCCCGGGTACGAGTCCCCGGATCATCGGGCCGTGAAAAAGACGGATGATCCCCTGGAGTATGGAGAGAACCAGCACCAGAAGTGGAAAATAGACGAAAAATCCCAGCCAGATATCGCCCACCTTCTGCAGGAAGAATTTGATTTTTCCATCCGGCAGCATGGCGCCGAAGATCGGTGTCGTGGCAGCCAGAAGGCAGAGCGCTGTCACGACAAAGTAAAGTCCTTTCAGGACCGGACTGATAATATATCCGGGTTTGATGGACACATGGCACAATATGTAGGTAATCGTGACGCCTGCCAGATACATACCGATCGATACAGCAGGATGCATAATGAACCTCTCTTTCCGAAAGCGGCGTCAGGCCGTCCTCTCTCAAAAAGAGGCTGCCGCATCAGATGCAGCAGCCCTTTCGCAGTTTTGCGCTATTATAATTCTTCGTCGACGTACCGCTGGATGTTGGAAGCGTTGACATATTTTTTCATATGCTCGCCGTCCGTGATGACCAGCGTAGGAGCCTGCATGATCCCGTACTCTCTTGCCATTTCGGGATTCTGCTCGGCGTCGATGACCTCGTACTCTTCTCCTTCCAGCATCTGTTTTGCGATGCGGCAGTTGGGGCAGGTGCTGGTGGTGAACAGATACTTGTGGGTCTCTACCGGACGGATGGTCACGTCGTCGTCCGTCACCGTGACGACAGAGGTGTGCACCTTGGTGATGGCCGGCTCTTCAAACTTGAGCGGTACGCTGCGGCCATCGGCCGGCTTTACTTCGGAATGCATGACGTCGTACAGGGTACGGTTTTTGTATTCCTGCGCTTTTCCGTCGTTCCAGTTCTGAACCGGACGGTAGTAACCGGTGATGCGGCTGTAGACCTCCGCCTTCTGTCCGCATTTGGGGCAGGTAAAGTGCTCGCCGCTCAGGTAGCCATGTTCGCGGCAGACCGAATAGGTGGGCGAAATGGTATAATAGGGCAGTTTGTAGTTTTCCGCGATCTTGCGTACCAGGGACGCGGCCGATTTCCAGCTCGGGAGCTTTTCTCCCAGGAAGCCGTGGAACACGGTGCCGGAGGTATACAGGGTCTGCAGATCGTCCTGGATATCCAGCGCGTCGAAGATGTCGCTGGTGTATTCCACCGGAAGGTGGGAGCTGTTGGTGTAGTAAGGCACGTCGCCTTTGCTGCCGGCAGTGCGGATATCCGGCCAGCGGTCTCTGTCGTGCTTGGCCAGACGATAGGCCGTGGATTCCGCCGGGGTCGCTTCCAGATTGAAGAGCTCGCCCGAGTACATCTCCTGATAGTCAGAGAGGCGCTCTCTCATGTGGTTCAGCACTTCCTGGCTGAACTTCTGGGTGCGCGGATCCGACATGTCGCAGCCCAGCCAGGCGGCGTTCAGGCCGACCTCGTTCATGCCTACAAGACCGATGGTGGAGAAGTGGTTGCTGAAGGTGCCAAGATAACGTCTGGTGTAGGGATACAGGCCCTCGTTCAGAAGCTTGGTGATCACTTCTCTCTTGATGTGCAGCGATCTGGCTGACACGTCCATCATGTGGTCCAGTCTGCGGTAGAACTCTGTCTCGTTCTTGGACAGATAGGCGATACGCGGCATATTGATGGTGACAACGCCAACCGACCCGGTGCTCTCGCCGGAGCCGAAGAAACCGCCGCTCTTTTTGCGGAGTTCTCTCAGGTCCAGACGAAGCCGGCAGCACATGCTGCGGATGTCGCTCGGCTTCATGTCGCTGTTGATGTAGTTGGAAAAATACGGTGTGCCGTATTTTGCGGTCATTTCAAACAGGAGGCGGTTGTTCTCGGTATCGTCCCAGTCAAACTCTTTGGTGATGGAGTAGGTGGGGATGGGATACTGGAAGCCTCTGCCGTTGGCGTCGCCCTCGATCATGGTCTCGATAAAGGCCTTGTTGATCATGTCCATCTCGCGCTTGCAGTCTTTGTATTTAAAGTTCTGCTCTTTGCCGCCCACGATGGCGGGGAGCTCCGCAAGGTCGTCCGGGACCGTCCAGTCCAGGGTGATGTTGGAGAAGGGTGCCTGTGTGCCCCAGCGGCTGGGGGTGTTGACGCCGTATATAAAGGACTCGATGCACTTTTTGACTTCGTCGTAGCTTAAGTTGTCCGTTTTTACAAAGGGAGCCAGGTAGGTATCAAAGGAGCTGAACGCCTGGGCGCCTGCCCATTCATTCTGCATGATGCCGAGGAAGTTGACCATCTGGTTGCAGAGGACACTGAGGTGTTTGGCAGGGGAAGATGTGATCTTGCCCTCGATGCCGCCAAGGCCTTCCTGGATCAGCTGCTTTAAGGACCATCCTGCGCAGTAGCCTGTCAGCATGGACAGATCGTGGATATGGATATCCGCGTTGCGGTGCGCGTCCGCGATCTCGTTGTCATAGATCTCGGAGAGCCAGTAGTTGGCTGTAACGGCTCCGGAGTTGCTGAGGATCAGTCCGCCGACGGAGTAGGTGACGGTCGAATTTTCCTTGACGCGCCAGTCCTCCACCTTGACATAACTGTTTACGATCTCTTTGTAGTCGAGGATCGTGGATTTCATATTGCGGACTTTTTCGCGCTGTTTGCGGTACAGGATGTAGGCCTTGGCCACATCTGCGTATCCGGCCTGGATGAGGACGTTTTCAACGCTGTCCTGGATGTCTTCCACGGTTACCTTGTCGTCCTTGATCTTGGTCTGGAAATCAGCTGTGACCCTGAGACCCAGAAGCTCGATCATATCGGGACTGTATATTTTTTCCTTTGCATCAAAGGCTTTATCGATGGCGCCTGTGATCTTGCTCATCTTAAAATCAGCGATCTGGCCATCTCTTTTTACTACCTGAAACATGATGTTGTTCCCCCTGTGCTTTCCCATTAGTTTAGAATTGCGCCTTGTCGGCGCCCATTTGCTATTGTAGCACTGTATCCATATTACGTCAACCAAAAAACACCATATCTGGTATGACAATTTTGCATCAAATACCAGATGGTGTTTTGTCAGGTTTTACTATGGCAGCCGGAAATAAAGGTCTTTCGGCACTTTTGCGCGGATGAAGATCCCTTCCGGTCTGTATTCCTCCTCCAGGAGTTTTCCGTACTTCCGGACCTGCGATACAAGCCCTCCCTGGTCGTAGGGAAGGATCCTCTCCACCGTGATCAGGTCTTCCGAAAGCAGTTTCGAAAGCAGGCCCAGCAAGCCGTCCAGGCCTTCGCCCGTCCGGGCGGATATGCGTACGGTGTGGTCCGCACGGAGATCGTGCAAAGCGGCCGCGCACGGGTCATCCTGTTTGTTGAACAGCGTGATGACGGGTTTTCCTTCCGCTCCAAGGTCTCTCAGGGTATCGTAGACGATATGCATCTGCATTTCCGCATCCGGGTTGGCGGCGTCCACTACATGCAGGATGTAGTCGGCGTACTTTGCTTCCTCCAGAGTGCTTTTGAACGCCTCCACCAGATGATGGGGAAGCTTTCTTATAAAACCTACCGTATCGGTGAGCAGCATCTGTTCCCCGTCCGGCAGCGTAAGCAGCCGCGTGGTCGGATCCAGCGTCGCAAACAGTTTGTCCTCCGAGAGGACCTCCGCTCCTGTCAGGGTGTTAAGAAGAGTCGATTTGCCGGCGTTGGTATAACCGACGATGGCCGCCGTTTTCAGGCCGTTCTTTTCTCTCCCCTGCCGGATAAGGGCGCGGTGCTTTTCCACCTGGCGGAGTTCTTCCTTGAGAGCCGAGATCCGTGTCCGGATCAATCTCCGGTCCGTCTCCAGCTTTTTCTCGCCGGGCCCCCGGGTCCCGATGCCGCCGCCCAGACGGGAAAGGCTTTCCCGCAGGCCGACCAGCCGTACCGCGCGGTATTTGAGCTGGGCAAGCTCTACCTGGATCTTTCCTTCGCTGGAAGTGGCCCTCCCTGCGAAGATATCCAGGATCAGAAGCGTCCTGTCCATCACCTTGCATCCAAGCTCCCGCTCCAGATTGTTGAGCTGAGCCGGTGAGAGTTCATCGTCGCAGACGATCCCGTTGGCATCCGTCGCCTCCAGAAGAACGCTGATCTCCTCGATCTTGCCTTTTCCGACGTATGTGCCGGGATGAACGGCTTCTCTGTTCTGGATGATCCGTCCGGCTGCGATGCCGCCGGCGGTTTCCAGCAGAAGCTCCAGCTCATCCAGCGAGTCCTCCGCATTGACCGCATCCTGGGTCTGTACGCCCACCAGGATGACCCGGTCCTCTGTTTTATTCCATGGTTCCATCGTCTGTCTGTTCCTCTGTTCCTTCGCTCGTCTGGACAATGCCCATAAGCGCCGTACGGCTCTGTAAAAACGCAAGCTCCCGTCTGACAGCGGTATCCTCCGGGAACATGGATACGTATTCCTCCGCCTTGTCTTCAGCGGTTGCAAAATCCAGCATCCGTTCGTACACGACGATCTCGTTGAACAGAAGACTCTGCATCTCCTCCGTAGTGGCCTCCGGGATCCCTTTACGGATATTCTTCAGCGCGCCTTCGTAGTCGTTTTCCTCCAGTGCGCAGAGTGCAAGCCCGTTATAGCCCTTGCCGGAATTCTCGTTGATGGAAAGATAGTCCGTGTACATGGCCTTGGCGTTCGAAATATCATGCTTCGCCAGATAGACCATGCCGAGCAGGAGCCTCGCTTCCACGCTCTCGCGGTTCATAGCCTCGATCAGCTCCTGGGAAGCCTGGTCGTAGTCTTCCATATAATAGTAGATACGGCCCCGCTCACAATAATCCTCAGCCGTCTTTGGATCGTTCACGAGAGACTGCTCCAGATAACGGGTGCCGTCCGCTTCCATACCGCGGACAATATACTCTTCATAGATGCGGATCGCCATGTCGTAATCCGGCGTTTTGGCGTAAGCCTGATCAAACTCCTGCGCCGCTTCGTCGTAGGCATCCATCGCCAGCGCGACGCTCCCTGTCAGGAAGCAGATATCGCCTGTTTTTTCAAAATCCATCGCAAGGGTCTGACAGTCCGCCATGGCGTTGTCGTACTGACCCGCTTTCAAATAAGCGGTCGCCCGGTAGCTGAGAAGATCCTGTTCCATCGTTTTTTCGACATTATCGCAGTTCAGCGCGTCGGTAAAATATCCGGCAGCCTTCTCGTACTCCGTCTGCCTGAGACAGCAGAGGCCGGCGCCTCGGCAGGAGCGTTCCGGATAAAGTCCTTCCGCGATGCACTCCTCAAACCCCTTCAGGGCATATTCGTAGTTCCCCTGTTCCAGGTCCTGGACAGCCTGATCGTACTTTTCCGTATCTTCACCACAGCCGGAAAGGCAAAGAAGCCCGGCAGACAAAAGCAGGACCGCGATCGTTTTTTTCGGGATCAAATGAAGAATCATATCTTATCCTTTCCGGTCAGTTCGTCCCCTGCAGGGAGGTAAGCTTTTCGGCCTGATCGGCTGCCGTCAGGCTGTCGATGATCTCGTCCAGATCGCCGTTCAGCACGTTGTCCAGCCGGTGCAGGGTCAGATGTATCCTGTGGTCTGTCACTCTTCCCTGGGGGAAGTTGTAGGTGCGGATCTTTTCGGAACGGTCTCCGGTCCCGACCTGACTCCGCCGCTCTTTTGCCTCGGCTTCATGCTGTTTTTCGAGTTCCATCTCGTACAGTCTGGAGCGGAGGACCTTGAGGGCTTTGTCTTTGTTTTTCAGCTGTGATTTTTCGTCCTGGCAGGATACCACGATCCCGGTGGGAATGTGGGTCAGCCGGACTGCCGAGTCCGTGGTGTTGACGCACTGGCCGCCGTTTCCGGAGGCGCGGAACACATCAAACCGGCACTCCGACAGGTCCAGGTGAAAATCGATCTCCTCCGCTTCCGGCATGATGGCTACCGTGCAGGTGGAAGTGTGGATGCGTCCGCCGGATTCCGTCTCCGGCACGCGCTGCACCCGGTGTACCCCGCTCTCGTATTTCAGGCGGGAATACGCCCCTTTTCCGTTGATCATGACGGTAGCTTCCTTAAAACCGCCGATCCCGCTCTCGTTTACGCTCAGGATCTCGGTCCTCCACCTTCTGTTCTCGGCGTATTTCATATACATACGGCAGACTTCCGCGGCAAACAGGGCTGCTTCATCCCCGCCGGCTCCGGCGCGCACCTCCAGGATCACGTTTTTGTCATCGTTCGGGTCCTTGGGGAGCAGCAGGATCTTGAGCTCCTTCTCCAGCTCAGGCAGACGGCTGCGGGCGTCGGAAAGCTCTTCTTTTAAAAGAGCCCTCATCTCTTCGTCCTTCTCGGTCTCCAGCATGGCCAGACTGTCACTCACGGTCTCCTGGCATTTTTTATATTCCTGATAGGTATCCGCTATGGGCTGCAGGTCGCTCTGTTCCTTCATAAGCTTCTGCAGGCGGCCCGGTTCGGACGCGGTCTGCGGATCGCCCAGCTCCTGCAGGATCTCCGCAAAGCGCAGCAGCAGATCTTCCAGTTTGTCAAACATCTTCTATTTCTCCAATTTTCTGACCCAGAACAGTCCTGTCCAGGCCGTTCAGGTCCTGCCGGACCTCTGTGTGGATAAAACCAGCCTCCTGCATCAGGCTTTGAACCGCTTCTCCCTGGGTGGATCCGATCTCAAAGACCAGAAAGCCGCCGTCGCACAGCCAGGCTGACGCTTCGGCGATGATCCTCCGGTAGAAAAACAGGCCGTCTTCCTTCCCGTCCAGAGCGATCAGCGGATCATGGCACCGCACCTCCGGCGAGAGCGTCCGGATCTCTTCCGACGGAATGTAAGGAGGGTTGGAAATGATCAGGTCATAGGGCGGGCCAGACGGCTCCTCCTCTGTGGTTACAGAGGACGGCAGAGCCGAAAAAAGATCCCCCTGCCGGAACACACAGCGTTCCATGACGCCCAGCTGCTCTGCATTCTGCCTGGCAGCCGAAAGCGCTTCGGCCGAAATATCGGTGCCGGCTCCGACGTCGTCCGGTCTTTCCAGCAGGATCGAAAGAAGAATACAGCCCGATCCCGTGCAAAGATCCAGTATTCTGGCCGGTCTGTCCTTGGGAAGAAGGCCCAGCGCATTTTCCACGACCGTCTCGGTATCCTGCCTTGGAACAAGCGTACGGCCGTCGGACAAAAATGTATGGCCCATGAAATAAGCTCTTCCGGTGATATGCTGTAAAGGGATCCGGCGGGATCGTTTTTCCGCCAGATCCATGTATTTCGCAGCTGTTTCATCCTCCACCGGGCCTTCCGGCTCCATAAAATAGGAAGTCCTTGTCAGTCCCGTGCAGAATTCAAAAAGCTCCCATGCATCCCAGGCCGCGTCCGGGACGCCGGCTTCCGTCAGGATCCCTTTTGCCCGGTTTATAAGCTCTCTGCGGTTCAAATTCTTCACTCCGCGTCTTCCGGGAACGTTGTCCCGAATTCTTCTTTCAGATAGGTCTTCCAGTCAAAGACGGCTTCCACCGCCTGGATCGCCACTTCAGCCATGTCCGGGGTGGGCTCCACAGTGGTCAGCTTCTGCAGGGCCAGTCCGGGTTTGCTGAAAAAGCGCGCGCAGGCTGTGTCGTTGCGCCCCGCCCACTGGATCAGTTCAAAGGAAACGCCCGCCACCACGGGCACCATCAGGAGACGGCCCACGAGGCGGATCCAGAATACCGGAACCAGCACAAAGATAAAGTGCAGGAAAATACTCACCAGCATGACCAGAAACAGAAAGCTGGTCCCGCATCTTCTGTGAAAGCGGGAGCTTTCCATCACGTTTTCCACCGTGAGGGGATGTCCGTTCTCCACACAGTTGATGCATTTATGCTCTGCTCCGTGATACATGAAGGTCCTGCGGATATCCTTCATGCGGGAGATCAGGAACATATAGCCTAAGAACAGCGCCAGCTTGACGAAGGCTTCCGCGATGGTGACAAGGACCTCGGAAGCGCCGACCTTTCTCAGCAGGCTTGCCAGAACATAGGGCAGAAAAGCGAAAGCCGCGATGGACACCGCGATGGAGACCGCGACGGTCACATACAGGAGGACCTTGAACATTCTGTCCTCCTTGGCCTTTTTCTTTTCCAGCTCTTCCGCTGTCAGCGAGGCGTTCTTCTTTGCTTCCGCTTCGTCCTCCTCGTCTCCGGCGATCTCGGCCGAATACATCAGACATTTGGTGCCGATCACCAGAGAGTCTACAAAGCCCGCCACGCCGCGGAGCAATGGTTTTTTCCAGATGGGAGATTTCCCGAAGGTACACTTGTAGTTTTCGACTTTGATCTCCACCCCGTTGTCCGGACGCCTGACAGCTACCGAATATTTGTCCTTGTGGCGCATCATGATGCCTTCCATGACTGCCTGTCCACCGATGTTTGACGGCTTCATAATTCTCCTCCAGCTAAACTAAAGGAAGGTTGAGATTACCCAACCTCAACCTTCACATCATCCGTATACTGTATGATTACTTGTTTAAGCCATACTTTCTGTTGAACTTATCGATACGTCCGCGGGCCTGTGTAGCCTTCTGCTGGCCGGTGTAGAACGGATGACATTTGGAACAGATTTCTACATGGATGTCCTTCTTGGTAGAACCTGTCACGAATGTGTTGCCGCAGTTGCAGGTAACGGTCGCTTCGTAATAGTTCGGATGGATTCCTTCTCTCATATCATTTCACCTCTCTGAATGCTTTTCTATTCTTTTGTCTGCAGTGTGCAGACGAATATCCGATTCGACAGCTTTCTGATTATAACACAGCCAAAGCCCAAATGCAAGCTGTTTTCTGCCGGATCAGAGGATTTTTTGCTTCCTGATCATGTAGATGAATTCCTGATTGGTGTGTGTGCGGGTGAACATGTTCAGGATCTGTTCCACCGCATCCTCCGGTTTCAGACCGTTCAGGGCTCTGCGCATGTTGTAGACCGCCTCCTGCTCCTCCCTGGTCAGCAGCAGATCCTCGCGGCGGGTACCCGATTTTTGTATATCAATGGCAGGAAAGACTCTCTTTTCCTGGAGCTTGCGGTCCAGGACCAGCTCCATGTTGCCGGTGCCTTTGAATTCTTCATAGATCACGTCGTCCATCTTGCTGCCGGTATCCACGAGAGCCGTGGCCAGGATGGTAAGGCTCCCTCCTTCCCGCATGTTCCGGGCTGCGCCGAAAAACCGTTTGGGCATATGCAGGGCTGCCGGGTCCAGGCCGCCGGAAAGGGTGCGGCCGCTGGGCGGAATGATCAGGTTGTAGGCTCTGGCCAGTCTGGTGATGGAATCCAGCAGGATGGTCACGTCTTTTTTATGTTCCACCAGTCTCCGGGCACGCTCTATGACCATCTCCGACACTCTTTTGTGATGCTCGGGCAGCTCGTCGAAGGTGGAATAGATCACCTCGACGTTATCGCCCTGGATGGCTTCTTTGATGTCGGTGACTTCTTCCGGTCTTTCATCGATCAGCAGGATGATCAGGTGCATCTCCGGATTGTTGTACAGAATGGACTTTGCCACGTCTTTCAACAAGGTGGTCTTGCCGGCCTTGGGCGGGGAGACGATCATGCCTCTCTGGCCTTTGCCGATGGGACTGATCAAATCCACGATCCGCATGGCCATGGTGCCGCCGGGCCTCTCCATGATCAGTCTCCTGTTCGGAAATACCGGCGTCATGTCTTCAAAATTAAAGCGCTTCTGGCCCTCGTTGGGGTGGAAGCCGTTCAGCGAGGTCAGATAGAGAAGCGCGCTGAATTTTTCGTTCTGATTCTTGATGCGGATATTGCCCTGGATGATATCGCCCGTTTTCAGATTAAAACGGCGGATCTGGGACGGAGAAACGTAGATATCGTTTTCACCCGGAAGATAGTTTTCGCAGCGGATAAAACCGTAGCCGTCCGGCATGACTTCCAGAATGCCGTTGGCCAGTTCGCCGCTGTCCAGCTGGACCGTTTCCGCCGAAACATTGTACTGCTGCTGGGCTTCCTCCGGCGAGACCCCCCGGCGGGCGCGCGGCTCCCGGGGTCTTTCGGATTCCGGTCTGTTTTCGCGGTCCATTCTGTATTCCTGCGGCTTTGTATTCTCCGAAGGACGCGCGGTCTCCTGAGGCCTTGCGGTTTCCTGAGGCTTTGCGGTTTCCTGGGGCTTTACAGTCTCCTGCTGCCTCATATTTTCAACAGGTTTTGGTGAAGACTGTTTTTGTTTGTCAAGCTCGTCTTCCTGACACATGCGGTCGATCAGCTCGGGCTTCCGCATGGCGGAGATCCCTTTAAGACCGCGGGCTTTGGCCAGATCACGCAGCACGGCCAATGACAGCGACTCATACTTTTCTCTCATAAATGCCTCGCATTTCCTATTATATTATTAAAGAATTCTTTCTGTGATTCTCGCTGGGAATTTCTGTCTGAAACGACAAGAAAATAAAGAATATTGCTTGTTTCCTGCCCATTGTATCACATTCACAAAGCAGTGACAACACCCAATCGAACAGGGAATTGATATAATATAAAGAAGGCGCCCGCATAAGCGGACGCCCGTACTTTCAGTTATCAATACATCTTCATGACCAGCTGCATCTTGGAGATCTGGCCGGCGGTCAGTTTGCCGATGGCTTCTTCGATCGCTGCGTAGGTCTGAGGTCTTTCGGATTTCAGGCTGGCTGCATTCAGAGTGTAGTCACGAAGAGCTTCAGCAAAGTATTCGGAAGCATTCTGGTTTACATATGCTTTGTTGTATCCGGTGTATTTGCCTTTTTCTGCGGCATATACAGCCTGGAATTTGCTGGTGGTGTCGTAGTTGCCTGCCATGAATGCAAGGAAATGTCCAAGCTCATGATAGATGCAGTCGTCGACAGCCTTCATGGTGATCTTTTTGTTCTTAGCATCGAAATATCCGGAATAGCTCACGGAAGGATCGATCTCGATGGCAAATCCCATCTTCTTCCAGGCATCGCTTACGGTTGCATTGACCTTGGGAGCGATCTCACCGACAGTCGTGGTGGATTTCTGAGCGGCCTGCTGAACCGGTTTTACGGTCGTGGTGGTCTTGATCGTGGTGGTCGTCTTTGTGGTTACTTTTTTCTTTTTGGATTTCTTGGTGTACTTTTCGGTGACCTGGGTCAGAACGGTGGTATCTGTCTTGATGGTGGTGGTGTTGTTCTTCTTTTCGGTCTTAGTGGTCTTCTTTGTCTTGTTCGGCAGCTTGGAGGTGTAGGTCTTGGTGGCGGCCTTCTTCAAGGTGACGTTCTTTTTGGTGGTCTTGGATGACTTTTTGGTCTTGGTGGTGACCTTCGGCTGAGATGCAAGAGGCGTCTTATCCTGTTCGATCGAAGTCTCCAGCTCAGGGTCAATATGGGATGCTGTCTCAACCATCTGCCTCAGATCATAGATCTGCCAGGCGCCAAAAGCCAATGCTGCTACCAGTAATCCGCCAACAACTGCAATAATCTTTTTCTTTTTGCTTGTTTTTTTCATCGTGAGCACATCCTTTCTTTTTTTATCTTTCTTGTATCAGATCAAACATGGTGCCCGGGTTTTACGGTAATAAAAAAACCGTTTTACAAGAGTAAACGGTCACCACTAAATTTCTGACTCTCGAGAGTTCGCCCTCGAAGCAGACCATCATGCGGCAACCGGCTGTCATAGTCTTTTATGACCTTAGACCCTTGGCTTTGCGTCCCTGCCTTTCGACAGGTTTGCCCTTGTTATCTGTCTTTACTATACCGTAAATAGAGGTGAAAGTCAACTATTATTTTGTAAAATTATACTATTTTTATACGATTTGTGGATTCTGTTCAAATCATCTTCTTCAAACTGTGATAAATCACTATAACCCGGTCGATAAACGTACGAAACTGTTTCCGTTCACTATATATTATACTCTATTCTTATCCTATTATAAAGGTTTTTCTTTCTTTTTTACGCAAATCTGTTATACTGAATACGACAGCATCGACCAATCACATTCCAGAGAGGAAAATCATGCGGAAACGCTATCTGACGATCCTGGCTGTTTTCTGCCTTCTCCTCCTCGCAGGATGCGGAGGCGGCAGCGATTCCTCCAATGAACCGCCCGTCTATTCGCCCCTGCAGGTCCTGACTCCCAAAGCGCCCGGCGCCAAAACGGAGGAGGAAGGCCCCCTCAAGCTGGATCTTTCCAATACAAACCAAGGTTACTTTACCGTGTTCAACAACTCTTCTGCCAAACAGATCAGTCTGCAGCTCACGGCTCCGGATGGAATCGTCTACAAATATTTCATCTCGCCCGGTCTGTCAGCCGTCGTCCCCTTCTCCGGAGGCAGCGGAAACTATATCCTGATCTGCTATCAGCAGATAGAGGACAGCCGGTACGCCGCCATCTTTACCGACAACATGGAGATCAGCCTGGACAACGAGTTCCTTCCCTTCCTGTATCCAAATCAGTATGTGGATTTCACAGAAGAAACCGAAGCCTGCAAGCTCGCTCTTTCCATGATGCCCGAGGATACGGAGGATACAAAAGCGCTGGAAGAGATCTACAACTATGTCGTCGACAACATCACCTACGACATGGAGAAAGCCCTCACCGTAGAGACGGGCTATCTTCCCGATATCGACGAGACGCTTGCCACCGGCACCGGCATCTGTTTCGACTACGCCGCCCTCATCACCGCCATGCTGCGAAGCCGCGACATCCCCTGCAAGCTGCAGATCGGCTACGCCGGCGACACCAAGCATGCCTGGGTGGATGTGTACATCCGCTCCAGAGGCTGGGTCAACAACGCCATCGAATTTGACGGCGAAAGCTGGACCCGTCTGGATCCCACCTTCGACTCCAGCATAGAAGACGAAGAGGCAGCGCAGTCCTTCATCGGAGACGGAACCAACTACGCATTACAGTTTACCAGATAAAAGGAGACACCCATGAAAACATTGAACAATCAGGAGCTGGCCCATTTCTGTGAACAGTTTGCCATCATCCTGCATTCGGGGATCGCTGCCATCGACGGTCTTTCCATCCTGGCGGAAAACTCCGACGGCACCCAGGATGAACAGCTTCTGCAGAAAATGCAGCAGGACATGGAGGAATACGGTTCCCTCGCGCACGCGCTGGAACAGACCGGCTTTTTCCCGGATTCCATGATCTCATACGTCCAGGTGGGCGAAGAGACCGGCTGTCTCGACGAAGTCATGCAGAATCTGGCCGTCCACTATAAAAACGAATACGCCGTCTCCACACAGATCAAGAGCGCCATCTCCTATCCTCTTCTGATGCTCGTGATGATGGGCGCGGTGATCGTGATCCTTCTTGTAAAAGTATTGCCGGTTTTCCAGCAGGTGTTCAACCAGCTCGGCATGGAGATGAGCGGGATCTCCAAGGGTCTGCTGAACGCCGGTTCTTCCATCAGCCGTTATTCGACGGTACTGCTGATCCTGGCCGTACTGCTTGCAGGCGGCATTCTGTTTCTGATCCTGCATCCCGCCGGCAGGAAAGCAGCCTCCCGCGTGATCGCCAAGATCCCCGGTCTCAAAAACATCCCCATCTCGCGGGATTACGGAAGACTGACCCAGGCTCTCGCCCTTGGTCTTCGCAGCGGCCTTACGCCGGAACGCAGCATGGAGCTTGCCAAGCCTTTGCTGAACCATCCGGAGATCCAGGCCAGCTTCGATAAAGCCACCTCTCTTTTAAATGAGGGCGCTTCCTATCTGGACGCCATGACAGAATCCGGCCTCTTTAAAGGCATGGACGCCCGGCTGATCGCCATCGGCTTCCGGACCGGTGCCAGCGATGAAGTGATGAACAGTCTGTCCGAAAAGTATCAGGAACAGGCTCTCGTCTCGGTTTCCAACGCAGTCTCGGTGATGGAGCCTACCATCATCATCATTCTGTCCGTCATGGTCGGCCTTGTCCTTCTGGCTGTCATGATGCCTCTTCTGGGTGTATTTTCCGGTATGATCGGCTAAGGAGCTTTGTATGGAATTCAAAGAACGTTCCCGAAAAAAGATCTTGCGGATCCTCAAACAGCTGCTGCCTCTCCTGGTGCCGGCTTTGATCTGCCTTGTCTTCATACTGGCCATCAGCGCTGCTTCCGGCACCACGGCTTCCGAGGAAGAAAACAACCTCAAAAAAGCCCTGGCACGGAGCGCCGTTGCCTCCTACGCCAGAGACGGCGTCTATCCGGAAAGCCTGGATACGCTTCTGGAGGAATACAACATCACCTACGATAAAAAACGGTTTGTGGTGGATTATGAGCCCGAGGGCTCCAATCTGTTCCCCTCCATCTCCGTGATCACGCTCAAGAGCGGGAAAGGAGGGACCTCATGAATCCGGAACGCACCCAGCGCCACTCTGTCGACATCCTGTTCTCTTTTCTCCTGTTCGGTCTGTTTGTCCTGTTTCTGCTGGTCCTGCTGCTCTTTTCGGCCCAGCTCTACCAGTCAAGCGTCCGGTCGCTGGATGAAAACCAGAACCTCCACACGGCAGCTTCCTACCTGGTCACCAAATTTCGTCAGCACGACCAGGCGGATGCAGACTACACCACCCGTTTTGAGGATCTGGATGCCCTGTGTTTTTACGACGACTTAGGCGATACACCCTGTGTCACCTACATATACCTCCTCGATGGAGAGCTGAGGGAGCTGTTCACTTTGTCAGACGCTTCCCTCTCCCCGGAAGCCGGCACGCCCATCGCGCGGCTATCCGGTTTTTCAGCGGAACAGACGACGGACGGTTTCCTCCGCATCCGGCTGGAGGATGAAAACGGCGCGGTCTCTTCCCTGACCCTGCATCCCGGTCATCCCGGAGATGTCTGAAAGGAGCTTTTATGAAGCATTTCCACAGCCATTCTCGGAGCAGCCTTTTTCTGGCTGAACTGATCCTGGCGCTCTGTTTTCTGGCCCTGGTGTGCGCGGGCTGCGTACGGCTGTTTGCCGCCGCATACTTAAACCGCACTGAAGCGAGAAGGCTCAATTACATCCAGGAAAACACCATACAGACCGGCGAACTGCTGGAAGGATGGTCAGGCGAAACAGACGATCTTACTACTCTGTTTCCCGAAGCTTCTTTAAAAGAAGACCGCCTGCTCCTCTATTATGACAAAAACTGGTCTCCCTCGGATGAAGAAGACCATGTCTACTGTCAGGAGATCCTTCCTTCCGTCACGGAAAATACGAAAGGCGCTCTCGTCTCGTTCACGGACACGGAAGGGAAAGAGCTGTACCAGATACAGATCCTCTATCCCCTCACGCCTGCAGCGGAAGGAGGGACATCGGCATGAAAGAAGAAAAAGGCGCCATCATCACCTCCGGTATTCCTTCATTATTTTTAATCTTTGCCGTACTGGTGATGGTAACACTTGCGCTCCTTTCCTACGGAACCTCTCGTTCGGATGTTCGCCTGAGCCGCAATTCCATCGAACAGATGGAAGCCTTTTATAAAGCGACCGCCGAAGCCGCCGAACGTTTCAATCAGCTGGAAAATGAGCCGCCGGAGGAAGGATCAGCCGTCAGCTTTTCGGTCCCCTTCTCCGACAGCCAGTGCATCTATGTAGAAGCCGTATTAAAAGGCGATCATCTGACCCCGACCATCTGGGAGACCCGGAGCATCGGGACATGGGAACCGGATACAATACAACACCTGTATCAGGGTGAGACAATGGAGGATACAAATGGCTGAAGTCAATTTAGAAGAATTTTTAAAAACCGCCACGCATAATGACACGTCCGATATCTTTATCATTTCAGGACGGCCGTTCAGCATGAAGATCAACGGCAAACTGCAAGGTTATGGCGAAAGACTGATGCCCGCCGACACCGAGCGGGTGATCCGCGAGCTGTACGAGATGGCCAACCACCGGAGCCTGCAGAAGCTTTTCGAAAAGGGCGACGATGATTTTTCCTTCTCGATCCCGGGCCTCTCCCGTTTCCGTGTCAACTCCTACCGGCAGCGCAGCTCTTTTGCAGCGGTCATCCGTGTTCTTTCCTTTGAGCTGCCCGATCCGGAAGCGCTCCACATTCCCAAAGCCGTGCTGGATATGTCGGACTTTACCAAAGGCATGGTACTGGTCACCGGCCCCGCCGGTTCAGGAAAATCCACCACCATGGCCTGCCTGATCGACCGTATCAACCATACCCGGGAAGGTCATATCATCACGCTGGAAGATCCTCTCGAGTACCTGCACCGCCACGACAAATGCATCGTGAGCCAGCGCGAGATCATGACAGACTCCGAAAGCTATCTGGCTTCCCTCCGGGCCTGCCTGCGTCAGAGTCCGGATGTCATCCTGCTGGGTGAAATGCGTGATTACGAGACCATCGCGACAGCCATGACGGCCGCCGAGACCGGCCATCTGCTCCTGTCCAGTCTGCATACCATAGGCGCCGCCAATACCATCAGCCGTATCATGGACGTGTTTGAACCCAGCCAGCAGCGCCAGGTCGCCATACAGCTGTCCATGGTCCTGCAGGCGGTCTGCTCTCAGCAGCTGGTACCGGATGTAGACGGGAAAAACATCCCCGTCTTCGAGGTCATGATCCTCACACCCGCCATCCGCAACATGATCCGTGACGATAAAGTCCACCAGATCGAAGGCGTCATCGCTTCCTCCTCACAGGAACAGATGATCTCCATGGACCAGAGCCTCTTCAACCTGTTCCGAAAAGGAGCCATCACAAAAGAGACCGCTCTTCGTTACTCCACCAACCGGGATACCATGAAGAGAAAACTGGGCTGATCCGCCAGAGGAGCATACAGATATGAAAAAATGGGAAGAAAACGTCCGCAGGGTCATTCCCTACACCCCGGGCGAGCAGCCGAAAGGCAAAAAGCTGATCAAACTGAATACCAACGAAAATCCTTATCCGCCATCCCCAGGGGTGGCGGAGGTTTTACAGCGCTTTTCTGCAGACAACCTGCGCCTGTACCCGGACCCGGAAGCCGGTGAGCTTGTGCACGCTCTCGCGGAGCACTACGGTCTCTCTGACGATCAGGTCTTCGCAGGCGTCGGCTCCGACGATGTGCTGGCTCTTTCCTTCCTCACATTCTTCAATGCGCAGGAAGAGATCCTGTTCCCCGACATCACCTACTCCTTCTACGATGTATGGGCTTCTCTGTACAGGATCCCCTATCGTACGCCCGCTCTGGATGACCGTTTTCTGATCCGCCCGGAGGATTATCTGCAGAAAAACGGGGGCATCATCTTTCCCAACCCCAACGCGCCCACCGGCGCTGTCCTGCCTCTTGCGGACATCCGCCGCATCCTGGACGCCAACCGGGATGTCGTCGTGATCGTGGATGAAGCTTACATTGACTTTGGCGGGACCTCCGCCCTGCCTCTGATCGACGAGTATGACAATCTTCTGGTGGTGCAGACTTTCTCCAAATCCAGAGCTCTTGCAGGACTTCGGATCGGCTATGCCTTCGGAAACCCGACCCTGATCAAATACCTGCAGGACGTCAAATACTCCTTTAATTCCTACACCATGAACTCCATCACCATCCAGGCAGGAGCGGCCGCCGTGCGCGACCACGCTTATTACGAAGAAACCTGCCGCAAAATAAAAGAGACCCGGGAATGGACCAAGAAGGAGCTCTCCCGTCTCGGTTTTTCTTTCCCGGATTCCAGCGCCAACTTTATTTTCGCCTCTCATCGGGAGGTGCCCGCGCAGCAGCTGTTTACGGCGCTTCGCGACGCAGGGATCCTTGTACGCTACTTTAACCGGCCCCGCATCGATGATCATCTTCGCATCACCATCGGTACTCCGGAGGAAATGCGCGCCATGATCCGTTTTCTGGAAGATTACCTTTCCGCCTCCAGGTGATCATACATTCTTTTCAGGCCGGAACGTTCATCCCTTCCGGCTGACAGGAGCGTCTTATGATCGATATCAAAAACATCCAGCAGGAGCTGCGCTCGCTTTCTTCAGAAGGCGAAGCAGCACTGCGCCACATACAGTCGCTGTCCGCGCAGGATATAAAGGCCGAAACGCCCGCCCTGCTGCTCAGGCTTTCACGGCTTGCTTCGTCCATCGGTACCTGCCGTCAGGAATTGCAGGACCTGTCAAAAAGCACTCCCCCGGACACGCCGGAATCGGTTTCTCTTCTGCAGCTTTCCGCCATCGCATCACAGGAACTCCGATGGATCACGGACCTGAAAGAAAGTCTTCTGGACAGCCGGAAAAGTCTGCAGCTTTCCGAGACCATGGCGCAAAAAGCATTTGAAGCCAGGTTAAAGGCTTCCCTGAAAGGAGATTTGTCAGATGAATCGTAAAAAGAAAGGAGCCGTGCTCTCCGCTCTTCTCTTGCTGATCATGAGCGTTGCTCTGCTCCTGATGACTCTGGAGAAGGACAACCTGATCATCTACTTCGGCATAGCCTCCTACCGCACGCTGCGGACTGTCCTCCTGGCCGCGGAAGGGGCTGCGCTGCTCCTGTTTCTGATCTGCTGCGCCCGCTCCATGAAAAAAGAAAAAAAGGCCGAAACGCTTGTCTCACAGGATGACAAGTCGCCTGCCCTCTCCGTCAAGGAACGTCTCCAGAACGATTCTCTTCGCAAGATCCTCTCGCAGGAGGCTTCCGGACGATGGAAGGCTCTCTCCGGCGAACTGTCCGAGACCGGCCATCAGCTGGAACAGATGGATACCTATCAGGAACGCCTGCACACCCTCCTGCAGGAAAACGATATCAAAGCCCTTTCCGACACCGAGGAGGTACTGGAGCAGGCAGAACAGGGACTCTGCCAGAATGTCCGCAAGATCATCAATTACATGAGCGTCTTTGACGATAAAGATGTGGAGCTCCTCCGTGCTTCCGTCAAGGCGGCCAACGAAAAGAACCGGGAACAGCTGACGCAGGTTCGCGACTTTGTCGTGGCCGTGACTGACTTTGTCAACCAGCAGGGGACCGTCCACCAGGATCCGGATCTCCTGAACACCTACAAGTCCATGATCCTGGAGACCTTAAAGGAGGAATCGTGATGAAAAAAAGAAGACTGCTTTCTGCCCTGCTGGCATCGGTGCTGGCCTTATCTATCGCAGGATGCGGCTCTGATGTCCGAACGGAGGGAGAAAAAGGCATGTCCAGAGCCGACGCTGAGGCCGAGCTTGCTTCCCTGCTGAAAAAAGTGAACACGCGCACCGTTTCCAATCCCACCCTGGACATCTATATGTCCGAGACTTCCAAGGCGGATGCTCTGGACGATATCAGCACCTTCCCCATCACCGTCCGCGGTACCGGAGACATCGACATCGAAGTGGCCGCCGCCACCGAAATGAGCGCCGATGCGCCCGACGACTGGATGAATGTGGTCGCGCGCAATTTCAACAAAGAAAACAAAAAGATCAACGGACGTACCGTCTCCGTCTCCGTACGAAAGATCACCTCCGGCGAGGCCGTCACCTACATTCTGGACGGAGGATACGAACCTGCCGTCTTTGCACCCAGCAACTTTGCCTGGGGCGAAATGCTGAAAGCCAGCGGCATCGGCATCACCAAGCTGACCGACCGGATCGCCGGCAATACGGCAGGCATCCTGATCAAAAAAGAAGTCTACGACTCCTTTATCGAAAAATATAAAGAAGCGACCGTAGGGAACGTTCTGGACGCGACCATCAACAAAGATCTGGTCTTTGCCTACACCAATCCCTACACCTCCAGCACAGGCCTCAATATTCTGACCGCCATGCTGAAATCCTTCGACGAAAGCGATCCCTTGTCGGAAAACGCAGCCCAGAAGCTGATCGAATATCAAAAGTCTTCTCCGCCGGTGGCTTACACCACAGCCGTTCTCAGACAGAGTGCGGCTAAAGGCGTCATCAACGCCATGGTCATGGAGGAGCAGGCCTACATCAACACGCCTGAGCTGAAAAGCTACCAGTTCATCCCCGCCGGCATCCGCCACGATCATCCGGTCTACACCTTTGACTGGGCTTCCGAGGAACAACAGGAAGCCGCCAGAATGTTCGTGGAATACTGCCAGAATGACGAGAGCCAGGCCCTCGCTACCGAAAAAGGCTTCAACCGCCACGATGATTACCAGGCACAGGATCCGGGCATGACCGGCACTGATTATCTCAACGCTCAGAAGATCTGGAAACAGAATAAAAACGGCGGCAAACCCATCGTAGCCGTTTTCGTGGCAGACGTATCCGGTTCCATGGACGGAGAGCCGCTGAACGCTCTCAAACGCTCCCTGATCAACGGTGCTGAGTACATCGGTTCCGAAAACCATATCGGCCTTGTAAGCTATTCCAGCAGCGTCACCATCAATCTTCCCATCGCAGAGTTCGACGCGACCCAGAGAGCATACTTCTCCGGAGAAGTCAAATCCCTGTCGGCCGGCGGCAGCACCGCCACTTACGACGCAGTCCTTGTAGCTCTGGATATGCTCAAAGAAAAAGCCAAAGAAGTGGAAGACGCCAAGCTGATGCTCTTTGTCCTGACCGACGGCGAGCAGAACGAAGGCTATTCTCTGGATCGTGTGACGGGCATCGTCGGCGGTCTGGAGGTTCCGGTATATACGATCGCATATAACTATTCTGACACCAAGGATCTGGAAACGCTTTCCGGCATCAATGAAGCCGCCTGCATCAAGGCAGACAGCACCGACATTGCCAATCAGCTCCGCAACCTGTTCAATGTCCAGATCTGATCCCGGATTCCCTTATACGCACAAAACAAAAAGGCTGCCGCCTCTCGATTCAAAGAGGCGGCAGCCTTTTAATATCTTATTCCACTGCAAGTTTTTTATGTGCCTTGGCAAATTTCTTGGATACGCTGTCAAGCTCGTCAAAGGAATCCTCTGTGGGGATATCCTTCATGCCGGACTCCAGATAGTTGCGGAGCACGCCGACCAGCACAAACGGACGGATAAAGGTAGAGTGGATGAAGCTCCAGACTATGATTCCGCCGATCGCCGCGACCACGATCATCAGCATTTTCGGATCCTGCAGGATCTCGGGGATTTCAGTTTCCATCCGGGCTGAGGCTTCGGTGATCTCTGCAGCCAATGTATCAAAAAGCGCCGGGAACCGGGAATCGATCAGGTAGAAGATCCCGGTAAATACACCGCCGATCGCCAGAAGAGACACAGCACCCATGCCAAACACACGGCCCATGTTCTTCAAAAAAGTCTTGCCATGACGGAAAAACAGGACTGCGCCTTCCAGCGTAGCCTTGGTTGCCTTCTGCCCTGCGCGGAAGAAGACCCAGCCCAGGCAGCAGTCGCTGAGGTAGCTGATGATGACCTGGATCACGGAATTGATAACGCTGGTAACCGTCTCGCCGTTATCTCCGCCGACTGCCCGGCCGATGGCGTTAAGCCCTTTGCCAAGCTCGTTAAAGATGCCCTTGATCAGTCCGGTGGCCGCATAGAAGACCGCTACGGTAGTAAAACGTTCCTTCACGATACGCTTGCCTTCCCCGATCACGTCTTCCGGAAGCTCTCCTTCTGTGATGGCTTTGGTCATCATGGCGATCTGTCCGGCTTTATACACATACCCGTAAAAATGTGTGATAATTCCGATCACGATCAAGCCGATCACCAGACCGATCGCCAGGCCGATCAACCCCATGTCGGTTGTCTTATCAGCGATCACAAAGCCCAGTATGCAGGCTGCTGCCAAAAAGATCAGCGCCAGAAAATCATACAACAGCTTACGGACTGAAAAGCTTATTGTTTTTGAATAGATTTCCATGTTGCTCAATGCTTTCATACCCCCTCTTCTTTGCCCGTCCGATCCAGGCAAAAATGTGCTTCTATATTGGAATTCTTCCTTATTTTACCATTATCAAAAACCAACGTCAAACATTTTTAAAACAAAAGATTGACAAACCCCTTCCAACCTGCTAAAATATCTCTTGCAGTTGACGAAGCGTGGCTCAGTTTGGTAGAGCGCTGCGTTCGGGACGCAGA
>CAMOQF010000009.1 GCA_946622645.1 uncultured Blautia sp. | reverse complement strand
CCTTTCGGAGAAAGCACCCCTGCCATGAGATATCCTATAACAGAAAACGCATTGTAAATTAAAAAGAGGATTTACGCTTCTGCTTGCAGAATATAACTATTAGATGAAACACAATCAAAAGAGCTGAAAGCAGCCAAAGGCCCCGAAAGCAGCCAAAGGAGTCAACAGCATCCACAAGCAGAACAGGAGACCAGGAGGGAGGTGCCAAAGCATGAACATCCGACAGGAGATGGAAAAGAGAGAAAAAGAACTTCTGAGTCCGTTTGCCGTATGCAGCGCGGATACAAAAGGCAGAGTGCTCCAGGAAGACGAATGCGACATCCGCACCGCCTTCCAAAGAGACCGGGACCGGATCCTGCACAGCAAATCCTTCCGCAGACTGAAAGACAAAACGCAGGTGTTTCTGGCTCCTCAGGGAGATCATTACCGCAACCGCCTTACACACACGCTGGAAGTATCCCAGATCGCCCGCACCATCGCCAAAGCCCTGTCCCTGAATGAAGACCTGGTGGAAGCGATCGCCCTCGGCCATGACCTGGGACACACGCCCTTTGGACACGCCGGAGAAAGAGCGCTGAACAGTCTGCACCCGGAAGGATTTACACACACACGACAAAGCCTCCGCGTAGTCGACAAGCTCGAAAAAAACGGTGAAGGCCTTAACCTGACCTGGGAAGTCCGCGACGGCATCCTGAATCATAAGACCAGCAGCCACCCGGCCACACTGGAAGGCCAGGTAGTCCGGTTTTCAGACAAGATCGCCTATATCCACCATGACATGGACGATGCCCAGCGGGCCGGCCTGATCACGGAAGACGACATCCCCGTGACCCTCCGGATGCTCCTGGGATACACGACCAGAGAAAGACTGAACACCTTTGTCCATGATCTGATCGAGAACAGCCGGAACAGCGACCGGATCCGTATGTCGGACGAGATCCTGGAAGGCCTGCGGTCCCTCCGGTCCATCATGTTTGTCAGCGTCTACCAGAATCCGCTGGCCAAAAATGAAGAAAAAAAAGCCATCAGCATGCTGACGGAGCTCTACAGATATTATATGGAAGAACCCCACGCCATGACAGAAAAATACGTAAGGATGATTGAGAAGAACGAAGCTTCCAAAGAGACAGTGGTCTGCGACTATTTGTCCGGAATGACCGATCAGTTTTCCATGGAAAAGTTCCGTGAGCTGTTCATCCCAAGAGCATGGGAGGTTTACTGAAAACACTGACTGATGCCGGAGCGGTTTTTCAAAGGAAGAGCTTATCGGGAGCGTGAAGTAATGAACCATGCTGATGAGCAGGAAGTTTTTGAAGACACGCATGATATTTCAGAAACGGCCCTGGAAAAACAGTTCCGGATATCTGTCCGGAAAAGATATAGAGAAATCAGTAAAAGCAAGAAAAACGCCGGAAAGGGGGGAGTGGTTTGGCGGATTTTAACGATACAATAGAGGAAGTCAGATCACGGAATGACATCGTGGATGTCGTCTCCCAGTATGTCAAGCTTCAAAAACGAGGGAGCACCTATTTTGGCCTTTGTCCTTTCCACAATGAAAAGACACCCTCCTTTTCAGTGACACCGTCCAAACAGATGTATTACTGCTTCGGGTGCGGGGCGGGAGGAAACGTCTACAATTTTATCATGCAGTACGAGAACTTCAGCTTCTACGAAGCTCTCACCTATCTTGCGGACCGTGCGCATGTTGAGATCCCGAAAGCGGAGCTGACCCAGGCGCAGAAAGAACGGGCAAAAGAAAAAGACGCCCTGTTTGAGATCAACAAAACGGCTGCAAAGTTTTATTACTATCAGCTGCGAAGCCCCGCCGGAAAGAAAGCGCTGGACTATCTGAAAAACAGAGGCCTGACAGAAGAAACCATCAATCAGTTCGGACTCGGCTATTCCGGCAAATACAGCGACGCCCTCTACAGGCACCTGAAGGAAAAAGGTTACTCCGACCAGGCGCTTATGAATTCAGGGCTTTTTACAAAAGATGAACGCCGCGGAATGTCCGACCGTTTCTGGAACCGGGTGATCTTTCCGATCATGGATGTAAACCGGCGCGTTGTCGGGTTCGGCGGGCGCGTCATGGGAGACGGCCAGCCCAAATATCTCAATTCCCCGGAGACGGTCATCTTTGACAAGAGCCGGAATCTGTACGGCCTGCATGCCGCCAGGACATCGCGGAGGAAAAACCTGATCCTCTGCGAGGGCTACATGGATGTGATCGCAATGCACCAGGCCGGCTTTACCAATGCATGCGCCTCTCTGGGAACCTCTTTCACGACCGGACATGCAAGCCTTCTGAGACGGTATACGGAGGAAGTCCTCCTTCTGTACGACAGCGATGCAGCCGGCGTCAAGGCGGCCCAGAGGGCTGTGCCGATCCTGCGGGAGGCAGGCATCCGGTCACGGGTGGTCCACCTGGATCCTTACAAGGACCCGGACGAATTTATCAAAGCCATAGGAGCCGAAGCGTTCGAGGAGAGGCTGTCGCTCTCGGAGGACAGCTTTTTATTCCGAGTCCATGCGGCTGAAAAAGCCTGCAATATGGAACTCCCCCAGGAGCAGAACCGCTTTTTTGCGGAATGCGCAAGGCTCCTGCTGGGATTCCCGGATGAGCTGGAACGCAATATCTATATAGAAGCCATCGTTAACGAGTACAGCCGGTACGGCGTGACAACGGAATCTCTGAAGAAGCGTGTGGCATCGGAAGCCATGAAAGGAACGACCAGGGAGAACAGCCCGGCAGTCAGCCCTGCACCGGACAGAAAAGCAAAGACGCATTCGTCAGCCTCGGAGACAGCGCAGAAGCTGCTGATCACCTGGCTTTCCAACGATCCGTCCATCTTCCCACACGTGAAACGATACATCACCGCACAGGATTTCACGGATCCGTTTTTCAACAGGATCGCGGTGATGGTGTTCGCTCAGCTGGAGGAAGGACATCTGAACCCCGGCATGCTCCTGAACAATATTACGGACAGCGAGGAACAGAAAAAAGCGGCGGCGATGTTCCATGAACGTCTGGGTCCGATGCCCGACGAGGAAAAGGACAAAGCCTTTGCGGACGCGGTCATACGGATCCGCACCGACAGCCTGGAAAAGAAAAACCGGGAATGGGACCAGGGCGACATGAAAGCCCTGGAGTCCCTGATCAAAGAAAAGAAAGAACTGGAAAATCTGGTCAGAAACAAGCAGACGATCCGGATACGGAACCATTGATAAAACACCTGCAGGAGGTTATGCACATGGAAATGAACATGGGAAAATTCAGCGAAAAGCTCGTGGAGCTTCTGGAGTTCGCAAAGAAAAAGAAGAATGTCCTGGAATATCAGGAGATCAGCGATTTCTTTAAGGACCAGCCGCTGGATGTGGAACAGATGGAGAAGGTCTTCGATTTTCTGGAGGCCAGCGGTGTGGACGTGCTGCGGATCAGTGATTCCAACCCGGATGAACTGATCCTCGACGACGACCTCGAGATGAACGATCTGGACGCGGAAGAAGAGGTAGAGCTCGACAAGATCGACCTTTCCGTGCCTGAAGGCGTCAGCATCGAGGATCCGGTCCGCATGTACCTGAAGGAGATCGGCAAGGTAAGTCTGCTGACCGCTGAAGAAGAGATCGAGCTTGCAAAAAGAATGGAGGAAGGCGACGAGGACGCCAAGAAGCGTCTGGCGGAGGCCAACCTTCGTCTGGTGGTCAGTATCGCTAAACGGTATGTAGGCCGCGGCATGCTCTTCCTGGATCTGATCCAGGAGGGAAATCTGGGCCTTATCAAAGCAGTCGAGAAATTTGATTATCGCAAGGGCTATAAGTTCAGTACCTATGCGACCTGGTGGATCCGTCAGGCCATCACCCGCGCCATCGCGGACCAGGCCAGGACCATCCGTATCCCCGTGCACATGGTGGAAACCATCAACAAGCTCATCCGCGTTTCCAGACAGCTCCTGCAGGAGCTTGGGAGAGAACCTTCCCCTGAAGAGATCGCGGAAGAGATGGAGATGTCCGTGGAGAGAGTCCGCGAGATCCTGAAGATCTCTCAGGAGCCTGTCTCCCTCGAGACGCCGATCGGCGAGGAAGAAGACAGCCACCTGGGCGACTTCATCCAGGACGACAATGTTCCGGTACCCGCCGAAGCAGCCGCCTTCACCCTCTTGAAAGAGCAGCTCGTCGAGGTGCTGAACACGCTGACCGAACGTGAGCAGAAGGTGCTGCGTCTTCGTTTCGGTCTGGATGACGGCCGTGCCCGCACGCTGGAGGAAGTCGGCAAAGAGTTCAACGTGACCCGTGAGCGTATCCGGCAGATCGAGGCAAAAGCGCTCAGAAAGCTCCGTCATCCCAGCCGCAGCCGTAAACTGAAAGATTATCTTGACTGACGGGTGAGAAATGATACAGATTTCTGACAGACTGAAAAGCATCGCGGAGATGGTGACAGAGGGAAATACGCTTGCCGATGTGGGCTGTGATCATGCATTTCTTGCGATCTGGCTGATACAGAACGAGAAGATCCCTTCCGCCGTTGTATCCGATGTGCGGGAGGGCCCCCTTTCCAGAGCCATCGGGCATGTAAAAGAAGCGGGCCTTACAGACCGGATCGAAGCCCGGCTTTCGGACGGCCTTTCGGCCTTTTCTCCCGGAGAGGCAGAGAGCCTTGTGATCGCGGGCATGGGCGGTCCTCTGATGGAAAAGATCCTGTCCGGCAGAAGAGAGGTACGGGATTCCTTCCGCGAACTGATCCTGCAGCCACAGTCCGACGTGCCTCATTTCCGCAGATATCTGATGCAGGAAGGCTTCTCCATTGTGGAAGAAAAGATGGTGGAAGAAGAAGGCAAATTCTATCCGATGATGCGGGCAGTGCCATCAGGCGCTTCTGCGGCGGCGGATAAGGAACCCTGGCAGGACGTGGAAGTGCAGTACGGACGATTCCTGCTGAAAGACCGGTCTCCGGTCCTGAAACGTTTTCTGGACTGGAAATACAGACAGCTGGAGCAGATCCTGCTGCATCTTTCAGAGGTACAGGGGATCGCGGCAGAGCAGAGAAAGAGCGAGATCCGGCAGGAGATGCGGGAGATCCGCACGGCAAAAAGATATTATGGAGAAATGGAAGATGAAGAAACCGGCGTTTATTAAACCTGGAGATACGATCGGTCTGGTGGCCCCTTCTTTCGGAGCCGGCACAGAACCGTATATCACAAGGCTTGCATCCGCCATCCGCAGATTCGAGAAAAGAGGCTACCGCATCGTGGCGGCGGACAGCTGCTATAAGTCCGACGGCCTGGGGATCAGCACACGCCCTGAAGACGCCGCGGCGGATGTGATGCGTTTTTATCTCGATGACAGCATCGACGCCCTGATCTCCGTGGGCGGCGGCGAGCTTATGAACGAGACCATCTCGTGCATGGACTTTCAGAAGCTTTCCGAAGCAAAACCCAAGTGGTTCATGGGTTATTCGGACAACACCAATATGATCTTTCCAATGGCCGTGCTGAACGGCGTGCCCGGGATCTACGGACCCTGCGCCGGCGGCTTCGGAAAACCATGGGAGGATACGGAGAACGACGCCTTTGCCTTGCTTGAAGGCACCTCCCTGACCGTAAAGGGGTATGACATGTTTGAACGCCCGGATGCCTTTGACGACGAAGAGGAGGAAGAGGATCCGCTTGCGATGTACCGGCTGACCGAGCCGAAGATCCTGAAGACCTTCCTGCCGGAAGGAAAAAAGCTTACGGAGGTTTCCGGAAAAACAAAGACCGAATTTGACGGGCTGCTTCTGGGCGGCTGTCTGGATATACTGGAAAACCTCTCCGGCACACGGTTTGACGGCGTCAGAAAGCTTACGGAACAGGGGCAGAAGATCATCTGGGCGATGGAAGCCTGCGACCTGAACACCATGTCGATCAGGAGAACCTTCTGGCATCTGAAGGAACAGGGATGGTTTGCGACTGCGTCCGGCTTTCTGATCGGACGGCCGCATGCCGCGTTTGAACAGAATCTGATGGGCGTGAACGCCTATAACGCCGTGACGGATATCCTTTCGGAGATCGGCGTGCCGGTCGTGATGGATGCGGATATCGGGCATGTAGCGCCGATGATGCCGCTCATCATCGGGAGCAATGCGCATGTCACGGTAGAAGAAAATGACATCACAGTAGAAATGAGCCTGTGAGATGACAGAGACAGACCCTTGAACAGGAAGGAGGAGAATCATGGAACAAAGCAGCTGCCAGGTGAAGATCGGAGAAGAGATGTACAGCTTTCCGAGAGGAACCACATTCCGGAAGATCGTGGAGACCGTACGCCCGGAGGATCCGGACAGGATACTGCTGGTCAAAGAACGCAACAAGCTTCGTGAACTTCGCAGCGAGGTTTTAAAAGACTGCGAGATCGAGCTGCTCGGTCCGGACGATAGGGACGGGGCGAACACCTATAGACGGACGGCCGTGTTTATCCTGCTGAAAGCCTTGTTCGATGTGAGCGGCAAAAAGAACACCGAGAAAGCCGTTCTCCACTATTCCCTCGGAAACGGCCTGTACTTTACGCTTACGGGAGGGACGGTGACCCAGGAGCTGATCGACCGTGTGAAACAGCGGATGCAGGAGATCGTCGCGGAAAACATCCCGATCATGAAGCGGAGTGTCCACGTGAGCGACGCGGTATCTCTTTTTCACCGCCATCATATGTATGACAAAGAAAAACTGTTCCGCTACCGCAGGGCGTCCTCCGTCAACGTGTACACCATCGAAAACTTTGACGACTATTATTATGGCTACATGGCCTTTTCGTCAGCCGCGGTCAGATATTTTGACCTGCAGTGCTATGACGAAGGCTTTGTGCTGATATTGCCAGATAAAAAGGAGCCCACGGTTCTCAAGCCCTTCACCCCCATGGAAAAGATCTTCCATGTGCAGAAGGAATCCCAGGAATGGGGCGAGCGGATGCATGTCGCGACGGTCGGCGAGCTGAATGACCGTCTGACCAAAGAAGGCGTACAGAATATCCTGCTGGTGCAGGAGGCTTTCCATGAAGCCAAGATCGCCGCCATCGCCCAGGAGATCATCGCACGGAAGAACGTGCGGTTCGTGATGATCGCAGGCCCTTCTTCCTCCGGAAAGACCTCTTTTTCTTACAGGCTTTCCATCCAGCTGATGGCACATGGGAAGACACCACATCCCATCGCGTTGGATAATTATTTCGTGAACAGGGAGAATACGCCGCTGGACGAATACGGCGAAAAGGATTTTGAAAGTCTCGATGCCATCGACATAGAGCAGTTCAACAAAGATATGCTGCAGCTCCTGGAGGGAAAAGAAGTACAGCTTCCCACCTATGATTTTATCTCGGGAGAGCGGCAGTACAAGGGAGATACCCTGAAGCTCGGCGAAGACGAGATCCTGGTGATCGAAGGGATCCACGGGCTGAACGACCGGCTCAGCTACGCTCTTCCCGTGGAGAGCAAGTTCAAGGTCTATATCAGCGCGCTTACGCAGCTGAACATCGATGAGCACAACCGGATCCCCACAACGGACGGCAGGCTTCTCCGCCGTCTCGTACGAGACGCAAGGACCCGAGGGATCACGGCGCAGGAGACCATCCACCGTTGGGCGTCGGTCCGGAGAGGGGAGGAAAAGAATATATTCCCCTACCAGGAGCAGGCAGACGCCATGTTCAATTCAGCCCTGGTATATGAGCTCGCGTGTCTGAAAGTATACGCCGAACCGCTGCTCTTTGGGATCGACAGGGACTCTCCGGAGTACACGGAAGCCAACCGCCTGCTGAAATTCCTGGATTATTTTGTGCCGGTTCCGGGCAGCGATGTGCCCAACAATTCGCTTCTTCGGGAGTTTATCGGAGGAAGCATCTACAGAGTATAACTTTGACTGTAGACGTGAGAGGGTCAGTTGTGTTACAATACATCCGCAGCCAGGCCAGGTGATCGCGGCTGGACAGACGAAAGGGTCCAGGTGAGGAAAGTCCGGGCTTCATAGGGCAGGATGCCGGATAACGTCCGGTGGAGGCAACTCCCAGACCAGTGCAACAGAAATATACCGCGTCAGAAATGAGGAATGCACAGACGGAAAGCAGGACGAAGTGGGTGAGCCCGCTCGCACACAAGGCCTGTCTTACCGGCTGTATATGGCGAATGCCGTATACCGAGGATCTTCGATCCGAGGTGCACTCCGACTATGACGTAAGGGTGGAAAGGCAGTGTAAGAGACTACCGCCGTCCTGGTAACAGGGCGGGCACATGTAAACTCCATTCGAAGCAAGACCGAAAAGAAAGCGATACGGCTGCCCGTCGTGCTTTCAGGTGGGTCGCTTGAGCCGGTCGGTGACGGCCGGCCTAGACAGATGATCACCCAACGACATAACCCGGCTTATCGGCCTGACTGTTAAAAAGGGGACATGTATACGGCCACATTTTCCGTGACGGTATATACGTCCCCTTTTTATGCTTATTTGTTCCGGCTTCCCCGGTATTTTTCCTCGCAGTATTTGCAGCGGTAGATCTCTTTTTCGGGATCCGAGAGGAAGAAGATATGATCCAGCCCCTGCTCGATCGAGGTGATGCAGCGGGGGTTTTTGCATTTGATGATGTTGACGATCTGTTTGGGGAGCTTGAGCTCCCTTTTTTCGACGATCTTCTCGTCTTTTATGATATTGACGGTGATGTTGTGATCGATAAAACCGACGATATCCAGATCCAGCTCATCGATAGGACATTCCACCTTGATGATGTCCTTTTTCCCAAGCTTGTTGCTGCGGGCGTTTTTGATGATGGCGACGGTGCAGTCTTTTTTGTCCAGCTGCAGATCGTGATAGATCGTCATGGACTTGCCGGCCTTGATATGGTCCAGCACATAGCCTTCACGGAGAGCTCCAACATTTAACATGGCAGTTTCACCTCCAACAGGGTAAGGATCAGGGCCATACGGACATAGACGCCGTACTTGGCCTGACGGAAATAGGCGGCTCTGGGATCGTTGTCGACTTCCACCGAGATCTCGTTCACGCGGGGAAGGGGATGAAGGATAAACATGTCCTTCTTCGCAAGCGCCAGCTTGGGCATATCCAGCACATAAAAATCCTTCATGCGGATATAGTCTTCTTCATTGAAGAAACGTTCTTTCTGGACGCGGGTCATATAGAGAATGTCAAGCTCCGGAAGGGCGTCCTCCAGACGCTCCGCCTCTTTGTATTCGACGTGGTTCTTCTCCAGCACATCTTCACGGATATAGCTGGGAACGCGGAGCTCCTCCGGTGAGATGAGCAGAAAACGGACGTTCGGATAACGGACCAGGGCCTGGATCAGAGAATGAACCGTGCGGCCGAACTTGAGATCGCCGCAAAGGCCGATGGTGATGTCCGAGAGCCTTCCCTTCAGGGAGCGGATGGTGAGAAGATCCGTCAGCGTCTGCGTCGGATGCTGATGTCCGCCGTCTCCGGCGTTGATCACGGGGATGGAAGAGGCCATGGAAGCCACGAGCGCGGCGCCTTCTTTGGGATGGCGCATGGCTGCGATGTCTGCGTAGCAGGAGACCACGCGGATCGTATCCTGTACGCTTTCGCCCTTGGCCGCAGAGCTGGAATCGGCGGAAGAAAAGCCGAGGACCTTTCCGCCCAGGTTCATCATGGCGGCTTCAAAGCTCAGCCGGGTGCGGGTGCTGGGTTCGTAGAAAAGGGTGGCCAGACGCTTGTCGTCGCAGACGTGGGCGTATTTCTGAGGGTGCTGTTCGATGTCGGAAGCCAGATCCAGAAGGGTATCCAGTTCCTCGACGGAAAAGTCCAGAGGACTCATCAGGTGTCTCATGGGTTAACCTCCATAAAGAATTCTTCTCGGATTTCTTTAACATGTTACACTCTTGACGCAAGGGTGTCAATACTCTTGAAAAACAGGCGTTTTTTTATTATAATTTTTACTGGAAGGAGTACGGGAAGAAAATGGATTACCGGGAGAGCCGAAATTATATCGAACAAGCCGAAAAATATGCCGGACCAATGAACCTGGATGCCCTCCGTGAGCTGATGAACAGGCTCGGCAATGTACAGGAGGATCTGAAGATCGTCCATGTGGCCGGGACCAACGGCAAGGGCTCGGTGATCGCTTTTTTGTACAGCATTCTGCAGAAAGCGCACCTGAAGACCGGAAGGTACACCTCGCCCTCGGTCTACAGCTACCGCGAAAAGATGGAAGCGGACGGACATCCCGTCAGCCGGGAACAGTTTGCGTCCATCGTCACGCGGATCGCCGGGACGACGGAGGAGATGGTGAAAGACGGATTCAACCATCCGACGCCGTTTGAGATCGAGACGGCTGCAGCCTGGCTTTTTTTCGCAGAGGAAAAATGTGACATCGTGCTGATGGAAACGGGCATGGGAGGCATTGACGATGCCACCAATCTGATCAGCAAGCCGCTTCTGTCGGTGATCACTTCGATCGGCCTGGATCATACGGCGTGGCTGGGCGCTTCGCTCGGAGAGATCGCCCGCAAAAAAGCCGGGATCATAAAAGCCGGATGCCCGGTCGTGACCGTACAGCAGCCGCCGGAAGCCATGCAGGTGCTCCTGAAAGCCTGCAGGGAGAAGGACAGTCCGCTGACAGTTGCTGACCAGCACAGGTCAGAAACGATATCTCTCGATACGGACGGACAGGTGTTCCGGTATCGGGGATGCGAATACCGGCTGCCGCTCATGGGAGCCTACCAGAAAGACAACGCGATCCTGTCTCTGGAAGCCGCCTGGATACTGAAAAGCCTTGGACTGCCTGTGACGGACTCTGCGGTACAGCAGGGGCTTTCGCAAGCCGCCTGGCCGGGAAGATGTCAGGTGCTGCTGCAAAAACCATGGGTCATCGTAGACGGCGCTCATAATCCGCCGGGAGCCATGCGCCTGCGGGAGACGATGGAAAAAGTGTTCCCGCGGAAAAGGTTCATCGTGGTCATGGCGGTCTTTTCGGACAAGGATCATGAGAAGATCCTGGAGATCATGGCGCCCTGCGTTAAAAAAATGTACGCGACAGAAACGCCGGGCAACAAAAGATCGCTGCCCGCGGAAGCGCTTTGCCGGGAAGCGGAACAGTCCGGCATTCAGGCGCAGGCAGCCGGTTCTCCCGGGGAAGCGCTGCTTGCCGCCATACGCGAAGCGAAGGAAGAGGATGTGATCCTCTGCTTCGGCACGCTTTCTTTTTTGGGAATTCTGGAGGATACGATCGTAAAATGCAGACAGAACACACAGAACTGCTTGAATACAGAGAACAGATAGATGAGATCGACAAAGAGATCGTCCGGCTTTTTGAGAGCCGGATGAAAGTCTCGGAAAGAGTCGCGGCATACAAGATCAAAAACGGAATGAAAGTGCTGGACCCCGCGCGGGAACAGCAGAAGCTGAACGAGGTCAGCGAGAAGGCGGACAGCGCGTTCAACGCGCTGGGAGAGAAAGAGCTTTTCCGCCAGATCATGGCCATCAGCCGCAAAAGACAGTATCAGATGCTGACGGAAGCGGGGATCTCCGAAAACGAAGGGATCACCTTCGTGGACAGACTTCCGCTGGAGAATGTCCGGGTAGTCTTTCAGGGACTGGAGGGCGCGTACAGCTACGCCGCCATGCGGGAGTACTTTCCGCCGGATATCAAAAGCTACCATGTGCGGACCTGGCGGGACGCCATGGAAGAGGTATCGCTCGGGCGGGCGGACTACGCCGTGCTTCCCATCGAGAACAGCACAGCCGGCATCGTGGGGGATATCTACGACCTGCTGATGGATTATGAGCTGCACATTGTCGGAGAACAGGTGATCCGGGTCAGGCATGTTCTGCTGGGACTGCCCGGGGCGGATCTTTCTTCCATCACAAAAGTGATCTCTCACCCGCAGGGGCTCGCCCAGTGCAGGGCTTATCTGGAGAGCCATCCCGAGTGGGAGGAAGAAAAATACGTAAACACGGCCGGAGCGGCCAAGAAGGTGTCGGAGGACCGGGACATCCGCCAGGCGGCCATCGCGAGCCGGGAAGCAGGAGAGGTCTACGGCCTTTCGGTACTGGCCGAAAACATCTGCAGCAGCCAGGAGAATTCCACGCGGTTTATCATTGTGAGCCGTCTCCCGGTATATCAGAAGGGAGCCTCGAGAGTCGGCGTGTGCTTTGAACTGCCGCATGAGAGCGGCTCTCTGTACAATATGATCTCCCATATCAATTACAACAGCCTGAACATGACCAGGATCGAATCCAGGCCTGTCCCGGGAAAGACCTGGGAGTACCGCTTTTTTGTGGACTTTGAGGGGAGCCTCACGGACAGCGCGGTGATCTGCGCCCTCCGCGGCCTGGAGGCGGAAGCATTAAAACTGCGGATCCTTGGTAATTATTAAGCGCGATACAGCGGAAAATGATCAGGAAGGAGAATTCCATGGCAGTAAAAACCTTTGCAGCCATCGATATCGGATCCTACGAGGTATCGATGAAGATATTCGAACTGTCCCAGAAGATCGGCTTCAGGGAGCTGACGGACGTACGCTTCCCCCTGGTGCTGGGGAACGATGCTTATTCCACGGGCAAGCTTTCTCCGGACATGGTGGACGCCCTTTGCGAGATCCTGCTGGATTTCCAGAGGATCATGAAGGAGTTCGCTGCGGAAGAATACCGCGCCTGCGCCCACAGCGCGTTCAGGGAACTCATCAACCCCGTGATCGTGGTGGAACAGATCTTTCAGAGGTCCGGCATCCGGATCGAGATCCTGAGCAACTCCGAGCAGCATTTCCTTGGATATAAATCCATCGCCGCCATCGAAGCAGGCTTTAAAAAGATCATCCAGAAGGGCACGGCCATCATGGATGTGGGCGGCGGTTCGCTTCAGGTCTCCCTGTTTGATAAGGACGCGCTGGTGACGACACAGAACCTGAAGATGGGGTCCCTCCGGATCCGGGAAAGGCTGAAGGAGCTCGAAAAGACCACCATCCATTATGACCAGCTGGTCCAGGAGTTCATCCGGAACGATCTGATGAGCTTTTCGCGGCTGTATCTGAAGGACAGGGACATCAAGAACCTGATCCTGATGGGCGACTTCCTGACAGACACCATCTTCCGGGAGGATCTGCAGGACCGCATCATCACCCGCGCGGAGTTCGAAAAACGCTACGAGGCGATCGTGCATAAATCGACCAGCCAGCTCGCGGAGGAGATGGAGATCGATGAGGAATACGCGTCCCTTGCCGTTCCTACCATGGTCATCTGCAAAAACTTCATGGATATCTTCAACGCGGAGTCCCTGTGGATGCCGGGCGTATCGCTCCTGGACGGGATCGCCTACGATTTCGCGGAGCGGAAAAAGTTCATCAGGAGCGCCCACAATTTTGAAAACGACATCCTGGTCGCGTCCCGGAACATTGCAAAGAGATATTCCTCCGGCAAAAACCATATCCAGGGGACCACAGCTCTGGCGCTGGCGATCTTTGACAGCACCAAAAAGATGCACGGCATGGGAAGCCGGGAGCGGCTTCTTCTGCAGATCGCCGTTCAGCTGCACGATGTGGGCAAGTACATCAGCATGGGAGAAGTCTCGGAATGCTCCTATCAGATCATCATGTCCACCGAGGTGATCGGTCTTTCCACCAAAGAGCGGCACATCATCGCGAGCGCGGTCCGCTACAACAACGCGGAATTCAAGTATTCCTCGGAGTATGAGAGGGATCTGGTGGTAGACCGGGATCAGTACCTGATGATCGCAAGGCTCGCAGCCATCCTGCGGCTTGCCAACGCCATGGACCGCAGCCATTACCAGAAGGTGGAAGGCATCAAGGCCGTCCTGAAGGACCGGGTCCTGGAGCTGACGCTGGATTCCACCATGGATCTTTCGCTGGAGCTTGGCCTTCTGAAAGACAAAGTGGACTTTTTTGAAGAAGTGTTCGGGATCAGGCTGATCCTCAAAAGAAAGAAGAAGGCATAAAAACTGTCTTGGGGGATGATGTGATGGAATATAAAAAAGAGATCAAAAGTTTTGAAAAACCGGAGTATTTTGTCAACCGGGAGCTGAGCTGGCTCAAATTTGACGAACGGGTGCTCTCGGAAGCAAAAGATAAAAACCTTCCTCTGTTTGAAAGACTGAAATTTTTGAGCATTACCGCGTCCAACCTGGATGAGTTCTTTATGGTGCGTGTCGCTTCCCTGAAGGACCAGGTGCATGCAGGCTATGCCAAGACTGACATCGCCGGTCTTTCATCCAAAGAACAGCTGAAGGAGATCAGCGCCCAGACACACGAACTGGTCAGGCAGCAGTACCAGACCCTCAACAAATCGCTCCTTCCGGCGCTCGAAAAGGCAGGGATGCATCTGATCCTGAGCCACGAGAGCCTGAATCCGAAACAGCAGGCGTTTGTAGACCGGTATTTTGAGGACAATGTGTATCCGGTGCTGACGCCCATGGCCATGGATTCGTCCAGACCTTTCCCGCTGATCCGGAACAAGACGCTGAACATCGGTGCCCTGATCTCCAAAAAGAACAAAAAGGGAAAAGAGGTGCTGGAATTCGCCACGGTACAGGTGCCTTCCGTACTGCCGCGCGTGGTCATCCTTCCGTCCGATAAGACCGGTGACACCAACGTGATCCTGCTGGAACAGATCATCGAACGGAACATCGGAAAGCTGTTCCTCAGCAACAGTGTTGTCTGCGCCCACCCGTACCGCATTATGCGGAACGCCGACCTGACCATCGACGAGGACGAGGCGGAGGATCTTCTGGTGGAGATCCAGAAGCAGCTGAAAAAGCGTCAGTGGGGCGAGGTGATCCGCCTGGAGGTGGAAGAGAACATCGACAGCCGTCTGCTGCAGGTGCTGGTGGAAGAATTCAGCATCAAGGACGACGACATCTTCCAGATCAACGGTCCCCTGGATCTGACCTATCTTATGAAGGTCTATGGAACGGAGGGTTACGAGCAGTACAAAGAGCCGAAGTATACGCCGGCCCCGGTCCTCCCCTTCCAGAACGACAAGAGCATCTACGACGTGATCAAGGAGAAGGATGTCTTTCTGCATCATCCCTACATGAGTTTTGACCCGGTCGTCAACTTTATCCGCCAGTCCGCAAAGGACCCGGATGTCCTGGCCATCAAGCAGACCCTGTACCGTGTCAGCGGCAATTCGCCCATCATCGCGGCGCTGGCGCAGGCGGCCGAGAACGGCAAGCAGGTCTCGGTCCTGGTGGAACTGAAAGCCCGCTTTGACGAGGAAAACAACATTGTCTGGGCGCAGAAGCTTGAAAAAGCAGGCTGCCACGTGATCTACGGCCTGGTAGGCCTGAAGACCCACAGTAAGATCACCCTCGTGGTCAGAAGGGAAGAGACCGGCATCCGCCGCTATGTCCATCTGGCTACCGGAAACTACAACGACTCCACGGCAAGGCTTTACACGGACTGCGGCATCTTTACCTGCGATGAGCGGATCGGGGAGGACGCGACCGCCGTGTTCAACATGCTCTCCGGTTATTCGGAGCCCAGGCACTGGAACAAGCTGATCGTCGCCCCCATCTGGATGAAAGACCGGTTCCTGAAGCTGATCCGCCGGGAAGCGCAGAACGCCCTCAAAGGCATTCCGGCCGCCATCACGGCGAAGATGAATTCCCTCTGTGATCCGGTGATCATGTCGGCCCTGTGCCACGCTTCCTCCTGCGGAGTGAAGATACAGCTCCTTGTCCGCGGTATCTGCTGCCTCAAGGTGGGTGTTCCCGGCGTCTCGGAGAACATCCAGGTACGTTCCATCGTCGGCAATTTCCTGGAGCATGCCCGGATCTTCTATTTCTATAACGGCGGAAACGAGGAGGTCTACATGGGCAGCGCGGACTGGATGCCGCGAAACCTGGACCGCCGCGTGGAGATCGTCTTCCCTGTGGAGGACGAGGATATCAAAAAAGAGCTTCTGCATATCCTGGACCTGGAGTTCCAGGATAACGTAAAAGCGCACCTGCTGCAGCCGGACGGCAACTATATCAAAGCGGACCGGAGAGGAAAGACCCCGATCAATTCCCAGATGGAATTCTGCCGCGAAGCCACCGAGGCAGCCCGTATCCTGCAGGAAAAGAAGACCAGCGGACGCGTGTTTATCCCCGCGGAGCCGGCTGAAGAGCTCGAATCAGAAGATTCCGAAAATAAAGATTGAAAAACGGACGATAATTGTATACTATAGTATAGGATATTATGTAACCCTGTGCCGAAAGGCAGTCTGCATAAAAGGAGAATGATATGAGTAAAAGACCAACAGTGCTGATGATCATGGACGGATTCGGACTGAACGACAATCCTGAAGCCAATTCGGTCTATCTGGCCAAAACGCCCGTGCTGGACAATCTGATGAAGGAATATCCTTTTGTCAAAGGATATGCAAGCGGCCTTGCCGTGGGCCTTCCGGACGGACAGATGGGCAACTCCGAGGTGGGTCATCTGAACATGGGCGCCGGCCGCATTGTGTATCAGGAACTGACCCGGATCACCAAAGAGATCCAGGATGGAGACTTCTTCAAAAATGAAGCCCTCCTCGCTGCCATGAAAAACGCCAAAGAAAACAATTCGCAGATCCACTTTATGGGGCTTCTGTCGGACGGCGGCGTCCACAGCCACAACACCCATCTGTACGGCCTTCTGGAGATGGCCAAAAGAGAAGGGCTCGACAAGGTCTTTGTACACTGCTTCCTGGACGGCCGCGACACACCGCCGGCTTCCGGAAAGAGCTATATCGAAGCGCTTCAGGCCGAGATGAAAAAGATCGGCGTCGGACAGATCGGCGTGGTCTCCGGCCGTTACTATGCGATGGATCGCGACAACCGCTGGGACCGTGTGGAAAAAGCCTTTGCCGCTCTGACAAAAGGAGAAGGCGTCAGAGGCACCGACGCTGCCGAGGCAGTGCAGGCTTCCTATGACGAAGGCGTAACGGATGAATTCGTCCTTCCGACCGTGATCGAAAAAGACGGAAAGCCGGTCACCGTGATCTCGGACAATGACTCCATCGTATTCTTCAACTTCCGTCCGGACCGCGCAAGAGAGATCACCCGAGCGTTCTGTGACGACGACTTTAAGGGATTTGCCCGTGAAAGACGCATTCCTCTTACATACGTCTGCTTTACGGACTATGATCCCACCATCCCCAACAAGCTGATCGCCTTCAAAAAGGTCTCCCTCAGCAATACCTTCGGCGAATACCTGGCCGCTCACAAGATGACGCAGGCCCGCATCGCCGAGACCGAAAAATATGCCCATGTGACCTTCTTCTTTAACGGCGGCGTGGAAGAACCAAACGAAGGCGAGGACCGTATCCTGGTCAAATCGCCGAAGGTGCCCACCTATGACCTGCAGCCGGAGATGAGCGCTCCGGAGGTCTGCGACCGCCTGACAGAGGCCATCCGTTCCGGCAAATATGACGTGATCATCATCAACTTCGCGAATCCCGATATGGTCGGCCATACCGGCGTGATCGACGCGGCTGTAAAAGCGGTGGAGACCGTGGACGCCTGCGTCGGCAGGACCGTCGAAGCGATCAAAGAGGTGGACGGACAGCTCTTTATCTGCGCGGATCACGGAAACTGCGAACAGATGGTGGATTACACCACTGGTGAGCCGCACACGGCCCACACCACCAATCCGGTTCCCTTCATCCTGGTGAACGCGGATCCGAAATACAGGCTTCGCGAAAACGGCGTCCTGGCGGATATCGTCCCGACCCTGTTAGAACTGATGGGGATGGAACAGCCGTCCGAAATGACCGGAAAATCCCTTCTGATCACCGAGTAATTTACAGTAAGGGGAGCTTGTTGCATGAAAAAAGATACCAAGGGCTCTTCCAGGACCGAGGTGCAGAAGTCCGCACGCCCCGGAAGAGTCGTCTATGTGCAGGATGCAGAGTATTTTGAAGCGCCGGTGGCGCCTCCGGTGCCCGAAGAGGGCAGACATGCCAAAGTCAAGAAGGGGTTTCAGGCTGCCGGCCTGATTCTGGCAATGTTCTGCGTCATCACAGGAGCAGCTTACGGTCTGATGACCTACTATTACTCAGGCCGGTTCTTTGAGGGGACGACCATCAACGGTATCGACTGTTCGGGGATGACGGCGATCGCCGCCGAAAAAGCGATCGCGGATCAGGTGGAAGACTACCGGATCACGATCCAGGCCCGCAACGTGCAGCCGCAGACCATCGACGGGGAAGACATCAATTACAAATATGCCTCCCAGGGAGAGATCCTCAAGCTTTTAAAAGAACAGAAGCCTTACGAATGGATCACCGGTCTTTACCAGAAACGCAGCTACACCATAGCGACCAAGGCGACCTTTGATAAAAAACTCCTGCAGGACGAGATCCGTTCGCTGGACGCCGCCCAGGAGGAAAATCAGATCGAACCGGAAAACGCCTACGTTGCCTTTCAGAACGACCGGTTCGAGATCGTTCCGGAGACCGAAGGAAGCGAACTGATCCTGAAATCCGCCTACCAGGCGCTGAGCCAGGCCATCTCGGGAGAGGACACCCAGATCGATCTGGGGTCGGAACCGTCGGTCTACAAAGCGGCTGACCTGACCAGCGAGAGCGAGGAACTGCAGGAGACGGTGGAAGCCTACAACAATATGGCCAACGCCAGCATCACCTACACCTTCGGAGATGCCACCGAGACGCTGGATGGTTCTACCATCCGCTCCTGGCTGCAGTTTGACGAGAAAGGTCAGCTGATCGATGACGAAGCTTCGTTCCGGGAGCATGTGCGTCAGTATGTCGCAGGCCTCGCGGAAAAATACGACACCGTAGGGACGGAACGTCCGTTCGACGCCACCAGCGGCCGTACGGTCTACGTGTACGGAAGCGCCTACGGATGGCTGATGGACCAGGCGGCGGAGACCGAAGCGCTGATCCAGGCGATCCGTCAGGGCGGCCAGATCTCCCGGACGCCGGATTACATCATGACAGCCAATTCCTATGGCTACAATGACTTCGGCAACACCTACATCGAAGTGGATCTGAGCTTCCAGTATATGTACTACTATAAAGACGGCGCTCTGATCTTTGATTCTCCCATCGTCTCCGGAATGAAGGTGGATCCGACCCGGACCACGCCGTCGGGCGTATACAAGCTGTACAGCAAGAGCAGCCCGGCTGTCCTGAGAGGACCCATGCGTCCGAACGGTACTTATGAGTACGAGACCCATGTAACCTACTGGATGCCTTTCAACGGCGGCATCGGTTTCCATGACGCCAACTGGCAGCCGTATTTCGGCGGCGACAGATGGATATACGGCGGCTCGCACGGATGCATCAACCTGCCGTATTACAGCGCACAGACGCTCTATTCGATCATCGAATACAATGTGCCCATCATCTGTTTCTATTAAGAAGACAGAAAAGCTTGTGAGAGGTTTTTTATGGATCAGACATTTGGCATTATCATCTCTGCGATCTCTCTGATCGGAGGCGTCCTTCTGCTCACCGGCAACGGCGGCTTCCTGATGGGAGGCGGCAACGCGGAGGAACGGAAAAAGATCTATAACCTGGATAAGGTCGAACGTGCCAGCGGGATCGCTTTTCTGGTCGTAGGCGTCGCTTCGGTGATCGACCTGTTTACCACAGGACTGCTGGCTTCCATCATCTATCTGGTCGTGGTCATCGGTTCCTTCACCGCTCTGTTTGTCTACATGCGGAAAAAATGTATGAAATAAAGTGACAGGATCTACGGCAGCATACCGGAAAAACCGGATGCTGCCGGTTGTCATGTGTGCGAACAGGAGAAGACAAGATGCAGGAAGGATTTTCCGACAGGCTGCTGGACTGGTATGACAAAAACAAACGTACACTTCCCTGGAGGGACCGTCAGGATCCGTATTACACCTGGATCTCGGAGATCATGCTGCAGCAGACCCGCGTGGAGACCGTGAAACCGTATTTTCTTCGCTTTATCTCAGAACTCCCGGATGTCGATCATCTGGCCGCCTGTCCGGAGGAAAAGCTGTTAAAGCTCTGGGAAGGACTCGGGTATTACAGCCGGGCGCGGAACCTGAAAAAAGCCGCCGTCCAGATGCAGGAGAGACACGCATCGGCGATCCCGCAGGAGAGAGAAGAACTGCTGAAACTATCCGGGATCGGAGAGTATACTGCGGGGGCGATCCTTTCCATCGCCTTTCAGAAACCGGTGCCCGCTGTGGACGGAAACGTTCTGCGTGTCTGGGCAAGACTCACCGGATATGAGGACGATATCACACTTCCCCAGGCAAAGACACTCGCGCAGAAAATGGCAGGAGAGTGGATCAGTCCGTCTCGTCCCGGTGATTTCAACCAGGCTTTGATGGAGCTCGGAGCGCTCGTCTGTCTGCCGAAGGATCAGGTCCGCTGCGCAGACTGTCCGGTGCAGAAGGACTGCTTCGCTTATCTGGAGAACAGAGCGGCTTTCCTGCCGGTCCGAAAGACCCGGAAGGCCAGAAAAACAGAGAACAGAACAGTCTTTGTGATCCGCGACGGCGATTTCTGCGCGATCCGGAAAAGGCCGGGACGCGGCCTCCTGGCAGGTCTCTATGAACTCCCGAACGAACCGGGTCATTATTCGCAGGAAGAGACACAGGAATACGTCAGACGTCTGCAGCTTGAGCCTTTGCGGATCACACCGCTGCCCGAGGCCAGACACATATTTACACATATTGAGTGGCGTCTACGCGGCTATCTGGTACGCGTAGCCGCACGTGAGAATGCAAAACAAGAAGGATTGATCTTTGTGAACGGTGTTTCGGAGGAGGACACTTTTGCGATCCCGTCCGCGTTCAGTGCTTTTGCAGGATATATGAAGGAGGAAATCAGATGAAGCTTTTAAGTGTCGCGATCCCTTGTTATAATTCCGAAGCCTATATGGAAAAAGCCATCAAGTCCATCCTGGTGGGCGGCGATGAGGTCGAGATCATCATCGTGGACGATGGGTCGACGGACGGAACCGCCGCCATTGCGGATTCCTACGCGGAGCAGTATCCGGGGATCGTGAAAGCAGTGCATCAGGAGAACGGAGGCCATGGAGAAGCCGTCAACACAGGCATCAAAAACGCGACGGGCCTCTATTTCAAAGTGGTGGACAGTGATGACCGGCTGAGCCGGGAACCTTTCCTGGAGGTGCTCAGGCACCTGGAGGAGCTTTCGGGCGGCGCGGATACGGTGGATCTGTTTATCACCAACTTTGTCTATGACAAACAGGGCGCAAGCCGGAAAAAGGTGATGCGCTTTTCCCACATCTTCCCCAAGGAGAAGATCTTCGGCTGGAAGGATATGGGCCATCTGCCCAAGGGAAAGTATCTTCTGATGCATTCTCTGATCTACAGGACCAGGCTTTTGAAGGAGTGCGGGCTGGAACTGCCGAAACACACTTTCTACGTGGATAATCTGTTTGCGTATGAGCCTCTTCCCTATGTTCGTACTATGTACTATCTGGATGTGGACCTGTACCGGTATTTTATCGGGCGTGAAGACCAGTCGGTGAACGAGGCGGTCATGATCCGGCGGATCGACCAGCAGATCCTGGTCAACAAGCGGATGGTGGATGTGTACAGCGAGGGGAATTTCTCCGACAAGCATCTGAAAAAATACATGTTCAGCTATCTGGACATCATCACGACGGTATCTTCCATCATGATGATCCGCTCCGGGACCGAAGAAAACCTGGAAAAGAAAAAAGAGCTCCTGAATTATATCAGGAGCAAAGACATCAAGGTTTATAAAGAATTGCGGCACAGCCTTCTGGGCTGCGTGATGAACCTTCCGGGCAGGAGCGGCAGGAAAGTGGCCGTGGCCGCTTACCGCCTGACCCAGAAATTCTACGGGTTCAACTGAAGACCCGATAGCGCTCTCTGGCCTGCACAGGATAGAAGAAAAGATATCCGAAGAGGGCCAGGGTGCTGCCCAGGCACACGTCGATGACGGAGTGCTGCTTTAAAAACATCGTGGACAGAATGATCAGCACAGTGAGGACCAGCGAACCGACGCGGACCGCTCTGTGCTTTCTTAATGCCTTGCAGTTGGAAACGGACATATGGATCGCCAGAGAGTTGAACACGTGGATGCTGGGAAGGATGTTCGTCGGGGTATCCGTGGAGTACAGCCAGCGCACCACATCGGAGAAAACGTTTTCCCGCGGGAGGACTTCCGGACGGAGGTGCTGGATATTGGGATACAGGTAGGATACGATCAGAAAGACCGTCATGCCCATCATCATGTTGAACGCCAGCTGGTAATATTCATGCCGGTCCTTGTTGATGAAGATAAAGTAAAGGACCGCGATGACCATGTATGGGAACCACAGCATATAGGGCACGATAAAAAACTCGCAGAAGGGGATCTTGTCATCGAAGACCGTATGCACCACATGGTAGACCGGCACATAGCGTGATTCAAGATACCGGAAAATGATGATATAGAAAATGCTGTAGAACAACATCCAGAAACCGTGTTTATATCTGTTGATAAACGAAACCAAAAAAATCCATCCTCCTTAGGAATATATTATAATAGAATTTTTATTTTCTGAGGTTCAAGACGAACGGAAAGCTTTTTCCGGACCCCGGCGGCTTCGCCGTCCAGGTGGACCGCCATAGGGCTGCTGCAGGAAATGTCGGCTTTTCTGCACTGGAATACATGGATCCCGGGTATCTTTACATGGCCGCCCCAGAAGGCGCTCGGAAGAGAGACCAGGATGCGGAGTCTTGAAAGACCTTCCACGACGATCACATCCAGCAGGCCGTCGTCCGTGAGGGCTTCCGGACAGAATTTGAAGCCGCCTCCCTCGTATTTCTGGTTCATCACGGCGGCAAAGTACATTTTCTGATAGCGGAACCTGCGGTTCCCGTCCAGAACGAGACTGGCGCTGCGAGGCGTCAGGAACAGGATCTGTTTGAGCGCGACCGCCAGATAGACAAGCTTTCCAAGATGAAGCCTGTTCAGGATATCCTTGGCCGGAGAGGAAGCGACCTCGTGGCAGACCGCGGCATCGTAACCGATGCCGGCGCTGATGCCGAAGCGCTGGTTTCTTCTTTCGGACTTTACATAAGGTACGTCCAGAAGAGAAGGAGAAGTACAGTGCATGATATTGTCATAAGCGCGCATCGCATCGTGCGGGATCCCCATACCGCGGCAGAAATCATTGCCGGAGCCTGTCGGGATAAAGCCGAATACGACCCGGTCCAGATCACGGATGCCGGTCAGGACGCCGTGAATGGTACCGTCGCCTCCCATCACGATGATGGTGGGGTTTTCATTCTCGGCTGTGATCATGGCCGCAAGCCGGGCGTCATGGCCCGGATATCCGGTTTTATACGCTTTGTACGGGATCTTTTCCTGCTCAAGCCTGGCTTTGATCTGCTGCCAGATCAGTTCTCCCTGCCCGGAACGCGAATTGGGATTGATGATAAAATGGTACATTCTCTTTTCCTCCGGATTCAGACAGCACTATCATAGCACCGGGATCCAGATTTGTAAAACACAATTTTAAAAAAATGTTAATGAATTATTATTTTTTTGGTTTTGCATAAAAACCTGCGGAAAACGGCGGTTTTTTTCGTTTACAAGTGGAAAAAAAGCGGATATACTACCTTATGTAAACTGTAAAAATGCAGGGGGAAAAGAGGTTAAATCGACATGAGATGTCCGTTTTGCAATAAGGAGAATACCAGGGTGGCGGATTCAAGACCGGTGGAGGATACCAACTCCATACGCCGCCGCAGGGTGTGCGATTCCTGTGGAAGAAGGTTCACCACCTACGAGAAGGTGGAGACCATTCCGCTCACTGTGATCAAAAAAGACCAGACAAGAGAGCAGTACAGCCGGTCCAAGATTCAGGACGGCGTGCTTCGGGCGTGTTATAAAAGGCCCATCTCTGTGGAGAAGATAGAAGAGATGATCGACTCCATCGAAGGAAGGATCTTTCACGAGGAGGAAAAAGAGATCGCGAGCAGCAAGATCGGGGATATCGTCATGGAACATCTGAGAAACCTGGATCCCGTGGCTTATGTCCGGTTTGCGTCCGTCTACCGGGAATTCAAAGATGTCAGCACCTTCATGGATGAGCTGAAAAAGTTCATGAACTGAATATATACATATGGATCGAAGAGGTTTCTGAACCGAACGGATCACAAAAAAGCGGGCTGCCGGATACACGGCAGCCCGTTCTGAATTGATGAGAAGAAATATTATACGATACCCTGTGCTTTCATCGCGTCGACGACTTTTTCAAATCCGGCGATGTTGGCGCCTACGACATAGTTGTCCGGCATGTCATACTTCTTGGCAGCGGCATCGACTTTCTGGAAGATGTTGACCATGATGCCGTGAAGCTTCTCATCCACTTCCTCGGCGGACCAGGACAGTCTCATGGAGTTCTGGCTCATTTCCAGAGCGGAGGTGGCTACGCCGCCTGCGTTGGCAGCTTTGCCCGGCATGAAGTATACGCCGTTCTCCTGCAGGTAAGAGGTGCCTTCCAACGTAGTGGGCATGTTGGCGCCTTCTGCCACGTACTTGCAGCCGTTGGCGACCAGTGTCTTTGCGCCGTCCAGATCAAGCTCGTTCTGGGTAGCGCAGGGCAGATAGATATCGCAGGGGATGGTCCAGATGCCTTTGCCTTCGGTATAGACGGCGCCTTCGACCTGATCCGCATACTCTTTGATACGGCCGCGTCTGACTTCCTTGATATCCTTCACGATATCCAGTTTGATGCCGTCCGGATCATAGATGTAACCGTTGGAATCGCACATCGCGACGACCTTGGCGCCCAGCTGGGTCACCTTTTCAACCGCGTAGATGGCAACGTTGCCGGAACCGGTAACGACGGCGGTCTTGCCTTCGATGGTGTCGTTGTGAGCTTTTGCGATTTCATTCAGGATATATACAACGCCGTAACCGGTGGCCTGTGTACGGATAAGGGAACCGCCCCAGGTAAGGCCTTTGCCGGTAAGGACGCCTTCATAGAGACCCTTAATGCGCTTATACTGGCCATAGAGGAAGCCGATCTCACGTCCGCCGACACCGATATCGCCTGCGGGAACGTCTTCGTCAGCGCCGATGTATTTGCAGAGCTCTGTCATGAAGCTCTGGCAGAAGGCCATGACCTCGCGGTCGGATTTGCCCTTGGGATCAAAGTTGGAACCGCCCTTGCCGCCGCCGATGGGAAGGCCGGTGAGGGAATTCTTGAAGATCTGTTCAAAACCGAGGAATTTAAGGATGCCCTGGTTGACGGTGGGATGGAAGCGAAGGCCGCCCTTGTACGGTCCGATCGCGCTGTTGAACTGTACGCGGTATCCCTTGTTGACCTGTACGACGCCGTTGTCATCGACCCAGGGAACACGGAAGGAAATGATCCTTTCCGGCTCCACAAGCCTTTCCAGGATGGAAAGCTTACGGTATTCTTCTTCGTTTCTGTCGATCACGACCTTGAGCGAATCCAGTACTTCCCGGACTGCCTGGTGAAACTCCGGCTCATTGGGGTTCTGGGCTACTACGCGCTCATAAATTTCATCAGTGTAAGACATACTGCTCCTCCTTTTTTATCTGTGCTGTTTCAATTCGGTGCTATTATACACTAAAGCGTTACAAAAGAAAAGTGTTTTTTTATTTTTTTTGCCGGACTTGCGAAAAACGCCTGTTTATGAGAAAATAGGCAAAGGAGGCGATATGTTTTATGAGAAAATTTGAAAAATCGACCAAGCTGGACAATGTGCTCTATGATGTCAGAGGACCTGTCGTGGATGAGGCGAGCCGCATGGAAGAGGACGGCATGGAAGTGCTGAAGCTCAACATCGGCAATCCGGCCCCGTTTGGCTTCTCCGCCCCGCAGGAGGTCATCCTTGATATGCTGAGCAACATCCGTTCCTCCCAGGGGTATTCCGATTCAAAGGGCATCTTCTCCGCCCGGAAGGCAGTCATGCAGTACTGCCAGCTCCGGGGCATCCCCGGCGTGACCATGAGCGACATCTACACGGGGAACGGAGTGAGCGAGCTCATAAATCTCTGTATGCAGGCGCTCCTGGACAACGGAGACGAGATTCTGATCCCCGCGCCGGACTATCCTCTGTGGACAGCCACCGCCACCCTGGCAGGAGGCAAGGTCGTACATTATATCTGTGACGAAGAGGCGGAATGGTTCCCGGATCTTGACGACATCCGAAGCAAGATCACGGACAGGACCAAAGCCATCGTCATCATCAACCCCAACAATCCCACCGGCGCCGTCTACCCCAGGGATCTTCTGGAGCAGATCGTGCAGATCGCCCGGGAGCACGAGCTGATCATCTTCAGCGACGAGATCTACGACCGTCTGGTCATGGACCAGTATCAGCATACTTCCATCGCCGCGCTTGCGCCGGATGTTTTCTGCGTGACCTTCTCGGGCCTTTCCAAGTCGCATATGATCGCAGGCTTCCGGATCGGCTGGATGGTCCTTTCCGGACCCAAGAAGATCGCAAAGGGTTATATAGAAGGACTGAACATGCTTTCGTCCATGCGTCTTTGTTCCAACGTGCCGGCCCAGTCCATCGTACAGACGGCTCTCGGCGGCTATCAGAGCGTAAACGAATACATCCAGCCCGGCGGACGGATCTACGAACAGAGAGAAGCCGTCTATAAAGCCCTGACCGACATCCCGGGCATCACGGCCGTCAAACCGAAGGCCGCTTTCTACATCTTCCCGAAGCTGGACACCAAAAAGTTTTCCATCACGGACGACGAACAGTTCGCACTGGATTTCCTGCATGAAAAACAGGTCCTCATCGTGCCCGGCAAAGGATTCAACTGGATGGAGCCGGATCATTTCAGGGTCGTGTATCTTCCGAATGTACGCGTCCTTGACAAGGCCATCGGTAAACTGAAAGACTTTTTACGCACCTATCATCAGAGATAATAAATACAGGAGAGGGGGCTTTCCATGGGCGGATTTAATATGAAGGTGACACCCGAGATCGAAAAGCTGACAGCCATCTGTCAACGGAACAGCACGCTGGACCAGTCGCTGTATGAAAAATACGACGTCAAAAGAGGACTCCGCGACATCAACGGAAAAGGCGTCCTGACAGGACTGACGCAGATTTCCAACGTACAGGCGACCCGCATAGACGAGAACGGAAAAAGCGTTCCCTGCGCCGGCAGCCTGTCCTATCGGGGATATGATATCAAACAGCTTGTAAAAGGCTTTATCGAGGACGCGCGCCTGGGGTTTGAGGAAGCGGCCTACCTGCTGCTTTTCGGAGAACTGCCGACAAAGGACCAGCTTTCGCTTTTCTGCACGCAGCTGGAGGACCAGAGGACCCTGCCCAAAAACTTTGTCCGCGACGTTATCATGAAGGCACCCTCCAGAGACATCATGAACGCTCTCTCGAGGAGCGTCCTGACGCTCTACTGTTATGACCGCAATCCGGACGACATCTCGCTTGCGAACGTGCTTCGGCAGAGCCTGAACCTGATCAGTGTCTTTCCGCTTTTGTCCGTCTATGGATATCACGCGTATAATCATTATGAAAAAGGAAAGAGCCTCTACATTCACAATCCCAAACGAGGTCTTTCCACGGCGGAAAACATCCTTCGTATGCTGCGCCCGGATAAAAAATATACGTCCCTCGAATCCCGTATCCTGGATCTTTCGCTGATCCTGCACATGGAGCACGGCGGCGGCAACAACTCTTCGTTTACGACCCACGTGGTTTCTTCTTCCGGAACCGACACATACTCCGCCATCGCGGCGGCCCTGGGCTCCCTGAAAGGTCCTAAGCATGGCGGGGCCAACATAAAAGTGGTCAAGATGTTCCAGGATATGCAGCGCGAGCTCAAGGACTGGGCGGACGAAGACGCCATCAAGGATTATCTCCGCAGACTTCTGCACAAGGAAGCCTTTGACAGAAGAGGCCTGATCTACGGCATGGGACACGCCATTTATTCGGTGTCTGACCCCAGAGCGGAGGTCTTAAAAAGCTTTGTAGCCTCTCTTGCCAAAGAAAAAGGCCGCGTCAAGGATTATCAGCTCTACGCTGCAGTGGAAAGGCTTGCCCCCAAAGTGATCGCCGAGGAGAGGCGCATCTACAAGGGCGTAAGTGCCAATGTGGACTTTTACAGCGGATTCGTCTACAGCATGCTGGATCTTCCGCTGGAGCTTTATACGCCAATGTTCGCGGTGGCGCGTATCGTCGGATGGAGCGCCCACCGTATGGAGGAACTGATCAATACGGACAAGATCATCCGTCCGGCCTATATGAATGTGCTTCCGCCGGCGGAGTATGTTCCCATCGCGGAGAGATAGATATGTTTGAACGTTTTTTTCCGGACGAATATCTGGATTCCGCCTATTCGGTCGATTACGAAGCCCTGTACCGGGAAGGCTTCCGGGGTCTTCTGTTTGACATCGACAACACCCTGGTGCCTCACGGGGCTCCTGCGGACAAAAGAGCTGTCGAGCTGTTCGACCGGCTGAAAAAGATCGGCTTTAAGAGCTGTTTCATCTCCAACAACGACCGGGAGAGGGTGGAACCTTTCAGCAAGGCGGTCAGGGAACATTTTATCGAAAAAGCAGGCAAGCCTTCTGTGAAAGGCTATCAGAAAGCCATGGAACTCCTTGGAACGGATACCGGCAACACAGTGTTTATCGGAGACCAGCTGTTCACGGATGTCTGGGGCGCAAAACGGGCAGGCATCCGCAATATCCTGGTAAAGCCGATCCATCCGAAGGAGGAGATCCAGATCGTATTCAAACGGTATCTTGAAAAGATTGTTCTTTACTTCTACAGAAAGGAGAGAGGCAATTTATGAACCATATCGTATTTATCGGATTCATGGGATGCGGTAAGACGAGAGTAGGCAAACAGATTTCGAAGGAGCTGGGCCTTCCCTTCGTGGATGTGGACAGATCGATCCAGAAAAAACTGAACATGCCGTTAAAAGAGATCTTTCAGCGCTTCGGAGAGCCTTATTACCGTGCGCTGGAAACAATGACCATCAAGGAGCTGGCGGCGGATCCCGACAGAAAGGTGATCTCGCTCGGCGCGGGCCTTCCCATGCAGGAACAGAACCAGAAGTACATACCGGAGCTCGGTACCGTGATCTATATCAAGGGCTCCTATGAGACGCTGAAGAAGCGCCTGAAAGACAATGCCAACCCGCTTCTGGAGGGGGATGACCATGATGACAAGATCTCCAAGCTGTTAAAACAGCGGGATCCTGTCTATGCGGGCTTTGCCGATATCGTGGTGGAGACGGGCGTCCATTCCTTTGAGGATCTGGTGAGCGAGATCCGCCAAAAACTGGATGCTGTCGAAAAAAACAGTTGAAAAAACCCTCTTTCTGGGGTAAGATGATAACAATATATGCAGTATAATAAGGAGGACTCTTACAATGATCTCTGCAGGCGATTTTAAAAACGGCATCACGCTTGAGATTGACGGCAATGTTTGCCAGATCGTAGAATTTCAGCACGTAAAACCCGGAAAGGGAGCTGCTTTTGTCAGAACCAAATACAAAAACATCATCACAGGAGCAGTCCTTGAAAAATCCTTCCGTCCCACGGAAAAATTTCCGCAGGCCAGGATCGAAAAGGTCGACATGAGCTATCTTTATGACGATGGCGAGTTCTTCAATTTCATGAACAACGAGACCTACGATCAGATCGCATTAACCAAGGATCAGGTAGGAGATTCCTTAAAGTTTGTCAAAGAGAACGAGGTCGTCAAGATCTGCTCCTACAACGGCAATGTGTTTGCCATCGAGCCGCCTCTCTTTGTGGAACTGGAAGTCACCGAGACAGAGCCCGGATTTGCCGGCAACACCGCACAGGGCGCTACCAAACCGGCTACCGTCGAGACCGGCGCGCAGGTCATGGTCCCGCTGTTTGTCAACACGGGTGACAAGTTAAAGATCGACACCCGGACAGGAGAATATCTGTCCCGCGCCTGATCTGAAAACTGAATACGGAACATAAGGGGAGCTGGCGGCAGGCCGGCTGAGAGTAAGGATGAGCGTTCCTTAGACCCGTAAACCTGATCTGGATAATGCCAGCGTAGGAATCGCAGTTTCTGCACGTTTAAAACTCCCGGCATACCGGGAGTTTTTGTATGATTAATGAAAGGAGATATAGAAAATGGAAGCAAGCGTAGCCATTCAGACACTGCCGGAGGCAAAAGACGATGAGGAGCTGATCCGCATCGTGGATGAAGTGATCGATTACATCAAAAGTACCGGCCTCAATTATTATGTCGGACCCTTTGAGACAGCCATCGAAGGCGATTACGACGAGCTGATGGATATCGTAAAGGAGTGCCAGCACATCGCCATCCGGGCCGGAGCGCCGTCTGTCTGCGCCTACATCAAAGTGACCTACCGGCCTGAGGGGGAGGTGCTGACCATTGAAAAGAAAGTCAGCAAGCATCACAGGTAAGCTGCTCCCCTTTGCGGCAGTCGCAGGCGTGCTGCTGGTGTGGCAGATCGTGACCGGACTCGGTCTGATCCCCAAATACCTGCTGCCTTCCCCGCTCGACGTGGGACGCGCCTTCGTATCGGATTTTCCGCTTTTGATGGAGCACGCGCGCGTTACGCTGATCGAGGCGTTCCTGGGGCTGTTCTGCGGGATCGTGGTCGGCTTTTTGATCGCCTGTCTGATGGACCGGTTTGAACCGCTTTATCTGGCAGCCTATCCGCTCATCATTCTGACCCAGACCATCCCTACCGTCGCGATCGCGCCGCTGCTGGTCCTGTGGTTCGGCTATGAGATGATGCCGAAGATCCTGCTGGTCATCCTGACGACCTTTTTTCCCATCACCGTCAGCCTTCTTACAGGATTCCGCTCGGCCGACGAGGATCTGATCCGACTGCTCACCTCCATGGGCGCCGGCAGGGGCCAGATCTTCCGGATCGTCAAATGTCCTCAGGCGCTTCCGCACTTTTTCGGCAGTCTGCGGATCTCGGTTTCCTACGCGATCGTTGCAGCCGTCATTTCGGAGTGGCTGGGCGGCTTCGGGGGCCTGGGCGTCTACATGACGCGCGTCAAAAAATCGTTCTCGTTTGACAAGATGTTCGCCGTAATATTCCTGATCTCGGCCATCAGTCTGCTCCTTATGAAACTTGTCGATATTCTTCAGAAAAAATGTATGCCATGGGAGGAAAAAGGATGAAGAAAAGAGTAGTGGTACTTTTATTGGCTCTCACGCTTTCACAGCAGGTATGCGTGCCGCTGGTAAGCGCTGAGGAACCGGAGGAAGTGACCTTTGTGCTGGACTGGACGCCCAACACCAATCATGTCGGGATCTACGTCGCGCAGGAGAAAGGCTTCTTTGAAGAAGCCGGTCTTTCCGTCAGCATTGTCCAGCCGCCGGATGACGGGGCAGAGGTCCTGGTAGCTTCCGGAAAAGCGCAGTTCGGCGTTTCCTTCCAGGATTCCATGCTTCCGGCGATCGTCGGTGAGGACGCCATGCCGATCACCGCGTGCGCGGCCGTCCTGCAGCACAATACGTCCGGCATTATCTCCCGCGCAGGGGAAGGAATGGATCATCCGGCCGGACTGGAGGGCAAAAAGTACGCGACCTGGGAACTGCCGGTCGAGCTGGCCACCCTTCAGCAGGTGGTGGAGGATGACGGAGGCGATTTTTCGGCTGTCGAACTGATCCCCAGCACAGTCACGGATGAGGTTTCGGCTCTCGAAAGCCATCAGGTGGACGCGATCTGGATCTTTTACGGCTGGGCGGGCGTCGCCTGTGAGCTTGCCGGTCTTGATACAGACTATTTCTCCTTCATGGATATCAATCCTGTGTTCGATTATTACACGCCCGTACTGATCACCAACACCGACTGGGCGGCTGAAAATCCGGATACCGCAAAAGCTTTCCTGGAAGCGGCGAGAAAAGGATATGAATATTCCCTCGAAAATCCGGATGAAGCGGCGGAGATCCTTCTGGAAGCCGCGCCTGAGCTTGATCCGGATCTGGTAAAGAAGAGCCTGGAATATCTGGGACCGCAGTTTATCGCGGACGCGCCTTCCTGGGGCTATATCGATGCAGAGAGATGGAACGCCTTCTACAGCTGGATCACGGAGAAGGGCCTGATCGAAGAAGAGATCCCGCAGGACGCAGGCTTTACAAACGATTATCTGCAGTGACAGGACAGGTGGACCTTCATGTATCTTTTGGAAATGGAAAACTGTTCTTTTGCTTATGAGGATACTCCCATCGTCCGGGATATCAGTCTCCGGATCCGGAAAGGCGAGGTCGTTTCGCTGCTGGGAGAGAGCGGCGCGGGCAAATCGACGGTCTTTAACATGATCGCAGGCCTTCTGGTGCCGCAGAAAGGCAGGATCCTCCTCAAAGGACAGGAGATCACCGGACAGTCCGGCCATGTCAGCTATATGCTGCAGAAAGATCTCCTGCTTCCGTTCCGTACGATCGAGGACAACGTGATCCTTCCGCTTCTTTTAAAACATGAGAACAGGAAGGAGGCGCGGCAGAAGGCTGCGCCCCTTTTTCAGGAATTCGGTATCGCCGGGACCGAAAAAAAGTATCCCGGCCAGCTTTCCGGCGGCATGCGGCAGAGAGCGGCGCTTCTTCGCACCTATCTGTTTGCAGGAGAGGCGACCCTGCTGGACGAACCTTTCAGCGCTCTGGATACGCTGACCAGATCCGATATGCACGTCTGGTTTCTGGATATGGTAAAAAAGCTGTCCATGTCAGTCCTTCTCATCACCCATGATATCGATGAGGCCATCCTCCTGTCGGACAGGATCCTGATCCTGAATGAAAGACCGGCCACCATCACCGCAGAGATACAGATCACGCCGGGAAGAGACGAAAGGGATGGTTTTACACTGACGGAAAGCTTTCTTGGGTACAAAAAACAGATCCTTTCCAGCCTTGGAAGAGGGAGAGGGTGACAAAGGGAACCGTCCCTGTTGTCACCCTTTTTTATTTATAAAGTTGACATAATTGTTAATTGATTTACATAACATGACATAAAATTGCAAAATTTATCGAAAAAACAGCCAAAGAATATTGACATTGTCCCTTAAAATGCCTATAATTTTACCAAAGCGGTCGTTTAAATTGTTACATTTTTATGAACGCAAGGGGTGATAAGGATGAAGGGGACAAAAAAAACACACCAAAAACGGCGGGGGACAAAAAGCGGTCAGGCTGCCGGGATCATCAAACGGACAGCCGTTTTTGCGTCCATGGCTGTCTTCCTTGGCGCGGCGGTCTGGATGAGTTCTTCAAAAGTATCATATTCAGCTGTGGTCTACGCGGCTTCCGAGAATGAAAAAGAGATCCCGACCGGCATCTCAAGCGTGATCGCGTGTGTCGATCCGGGGAGCCTTACCAGAAAGAATGTCCAATGGATCGGAAGCTCCTGCGAGACGGTGCTCGTAGGCCAGAGGACAGCGGACGCGCCGGGCAGGATCACTCCGGTGGATATCAACATCTGTACGCAGATGGCGAGCACCGTGAACGGCTATGCCAAGCAGGTGCAGTCCCTGGCGGGCAGGCCCAGGATCATGTCCGACAAGGACTATGACAGTCTTCTCCGCATCGTGGAGGCCGAGGCCGGCATTGAGGACCTCAAAGGGAAGATCCTGGTGGCCAATGTGATCATGAACCGGGTTGCCTCGGACTATTTCCCGGACACCGTGTTCGACGTCATCTGGCAGAACACCGGGGGCGTTCCGCAGTTTGCTCCTACCTACGACGGTTCGATCTACCGCGTAAAGGTCTCGGATGAAACCAGAGAGGCGGTCAGGGAAGTCATGAACGGCGTGGATTATTCCGAAGGCGCTCTTTTCTTCATGGCAAGATCTGCTTCGGAAGAGGAGAATGTCCGCTGGTTCGAGCATGATCTGCAATGGCTGTTCAAACATGGCTATCATGAGTTTTACACGATACCCGAGAACGTCCATGCAGACGAATCCGAAGAGGCAGGGCTCGTGGCGTTTGTGCCTACCGGAGAATAATAGAATTAAAAGGGATGGCAGCAGAAGATCTGAAAAGAGGGCAAGCCTCATTCGGACAGTTGCGGCTGTCCTTTTTTTTTGATATACTGAAATCTACGAACAGAAGAATCATACGGAGGATCTGAAATGAACATGTTATATAAGAGTACCCGGGGCGGGGGAAAAGAGGTCACGGCCTCCCAGGCGATCCTGCAGGGCCTTTCGGCGGACGGAGGATTGTTTGTCCCTACGCATATCCCGAAGCTTTCAAAAAGCCTGGAGGAGCTGTCCCGGATGGATTACAGGCAGACTGCTTTCGAAGTGATGCGGCTTTTCCTCACGGATTTCACCGATGAAGAGCTGAAGACCTGCATCGAAAGGGCCTATGACAGCAAATTTGACACGGAAGAATTTGCTCCGCTGCGTCAGACGGATGAAAAGACGTTCTACCTGGAGCTGTTCCATGGACCGACCATCGCCTTTAAGGATATGGCTCTCTCGATCCTTCCGCATCTGATGACGACAGCCGCCAAAAAGAACCACATCGAAAATGAGATCGTGATCCTGACGGCGACCTCCGGGGACACCGGAAAGGCAGCCCTTGCGGGATTTGCTGATGTGCCCGGCACCCGGATCATTGTCTTTTATCCCAAATACGGCGTGAGCGCCATCCAGGAAAAGCAGATGGTCACTCAGCGCGGGAACAATACGACCGTCATCGGGATCACCGGAAACTTTGACGACGCCCAGACAGAGGTCAAGCGGATCTTCCATGATCCTGCCATGCAGGAAAAACTGGACAGAGCCGGCTATCAGTTCTCGTCGGCGAATTCCATCAACGTCGGCCGTCTGGTGCCGCAGATCGTCTATTACGTATATGCCTATGCATCCCTGGTGCGTCAGGGGAAGATCACGGCGGGAGCAGAGATCAACTTTGCCGTCCCGACAGGAAACTTCGGCAACATCCTGGCTGCCTGGTACGCAAAACAGATCGGCATTCCGGTCCGAAAGCTGATCTGCGCGTCCAATTCCAACAAGGTGTTGTTCGACTTTTTCTCCACCGGCTGCTACGACAGGAACAGGGAGTTTATCCTGACGGCTTCCCCCTCGATGGATATCCTGATCTCCAGCAACCTGGAAAGACTGGTTTACCTGGCAGACGGATGCGACGGCGAAGCCTGCAGAAAACGGATGGAAGAGCTTTCCGTTACAGGCAGTTACAACGTCACTCCTGAGATGGAAAAGACCTTCGCGGACTTTTACGGAAATTACTGTACCGAAAAAGAGACAGCGGAAGCGATCGAGCGCTGCTTTGAGCAGCATGGCTACATGATCGACCCGCACACGGCCGTGGCGAGCGGCGTGGTCGACAAATACCGTAAAGAGACCGGCGACGATACCGTGACGGTGATCGCCTCCACGGCAAGCCCCTTCAAGTTCAACCGCTTTGTGCTGGAATGCTTCGGCAAAGCTGAAAAAGAAGAGGACGATTTTGTCCTGGCGGACCGCCTGTCGGAGATGACGAAGGTTCCGCTTCCCGGGGCGGTGGAAGAGATCCGTACGCTGAGCGTGCTGCATGACCTGGTCGTCGACAAGGAAGACATGGCTTCCGCGGTACTGAACGCTCTGGGGATCGGATCATGAGCATGAGCTGGAGCCGCCTTCTCTGCGACCGGAGGGTGGGGAATTACAGCAAAGGCACAGCCGGCAAGAACGGGGACCTTCGCAGCGAGTTTGAAAAGGATTACCACAGGATCATAGGCAGCGCATCCTTCAGAAGACTGCAGGACAAGACCCAGGTGTTTGCACTCGACAAGAGTGACTTTATACGGACACGGCTCACACATTCGCTGGAGGTCTCCTCCTTTGCAAGATCTCTTGGCCATAATATCGGACAGTACCTGATCGCAAACGAGACGGATCCGGAATTCACCTCACAGACAAAATCGGATATCTGCGACATCCTTCAATGTGCGGGTCTCATCCATGACATAGGCAATCCTCCCTTCGGACATTTCGGAGAGGAAGCCATCCGGGACTGGTTTGCCCAGAATCTGAAAAAGACCATGTATTACGGGAAACCTGTCTCCAGGGTGCTGGATAAACAGATGCTCTCCGATCTGTATCATTTCGAGGGCAACGCGCAGGCGCTCCGCCAGGTGACCAAGCTGCACTTCCTGGTCAACGAAAACGGGATGAACCTGACCTACGCGCTTTTGAACACCATCATCAAATATCCGGTCTCTTCGCTGCAGATGCACCCGGAGACCGGCAACGTAAAAGAAAAGAAGATGGGCTTCTTCTATGCGGAACAGGAGCTCTACGAACAGATCTCCCGCGAGATGGGGACCGAAGGCGTACGGCATCCTCTCACCTACATCCTGGAGGCTGCGGACGATATCGCCTACAGCACCGCGGATATTGAAGATGCCTTCAAAAAAGGATTCCTTTCCTATGAAAAACTGCTGGAGGAACTGAAAACTGCCAGAGACAAAAGCGGCATCGATCCATCGCACTTTGATCCGGTTCCCATGCTGGAGCATCTGTATGACACCGGGAAGGAGAGGGGCGTGCGGGACCCGAAGCTCTACGCGGTCCAGAACCTGATGGTGTGGGTCCAGAGCCGTCTGCTGTACTGCGCGACCTACGGCTTCACCTCCAATTACCGCAGGATCATGGAAGGAGAATATCCCGGAGATCTGTTTTACGGAACCTACGGCGACTGGGTCAAAAAGTCTCTGTGCGACATCGCTTACCGGTACGCGTTTTTATCGGAGCAGATCCTGCAGATGGAAGTGACCGCCGGAACGATCCTGCATTTCCTGCTGGATCACTTTATGTCGGCGGTTCTCTATTACGATACGCCGGAGCAGCTGTCTACGATGGAGCAGAAGTGGCTGCATCTGATCTCGGAAAATTATCGGCAGGTCTATCACATCTACAGCCGCCGCTGCAGGACGGAAAAAGAACGGCTTTACCTTCGGATCCTGCTGATGACCGACTTTGTCAGCGGCATGACCGACAGCTATGCGAAGGATCTTTATCAGAGGATCACGGGGATCACTTGAAACTCTTGACAATACCGCCCATAAATGCGATAATGTCAGCGAAAAAGAACTTTCAACTATTTATAAAATAAGAAGAGAGGTACATGCAGGATGGCAACAATCGATTTAACCAAGTATGGCATCACCGGAACGACCGAGATCGTTCGCAATCCTTCCTACGAAATGCTTTTTGAGGAAGAGACAAAAGCTGATCTGACCGGCTTTGAAGTCGGCACCTTGACCGAGCTGGATGCGATCAATGTTATGACCGGCATCTACACCGGCCGTTCTCCCAAAGACAAATACATCGTCATGGATGAAAACTCCAAGGATACCGTCTGGTGGACGTCCGACGCATACAAGAATGACAACCATCCCATGTCTGAGGAGACCTGGGCGATCGTAAAGGACATCGCAAAGAAAGAGCTCTGCAACAAGAGACTGTTCGTTGTGGATTCCTACTGCGGCGCCAACAAGGATACCCGCATGGCTGTCCGTTTTATCGTGGAAGTTGCCTGGCAGGCACACTTTATCAAGAACATGTTCATCCAGCCCACAGAGGAAGAGCTTGAGACCTACGAACCGGATTTCGTCGTCTACAACGCTTCCAAGGCAACCGTTGAAAATTATGCAGAGCTTGGCCTGAACTCCGCCACCTGCGTAGCCTTCAACATCACCAGCCGCGAGCAGGTCATCATCAACACCTGGTACGGCGGCGAGATGAAGAAGGGTATCTTCTCCATGATGAACTACTATCTGC
>CAMOQF010000008.1 GCA_946622645.1 uncultured Blautia sp. | reverse complement strand
GGATGACGCTGCCTCCGCAGGCAGATGACACTGCGATAGAGCCGGTCGAAAAAATATATAACAGGATTTTCATCATGTGGGAACAGATACAGAAGATAAAAGAGAACATCCGCCAGGTCCTGGTGGGGAAGGAAAGCGTCACGGATCTTGTCCTCGCGTCGCTGCTTGCCCGGGGCCATGTGCTTCTGGAGGATCTGCCGGGGACCGGCAAAACGGTGCTTGCCAGGACTCTGGCCGCTTCGCTGTCGTGCGGCTTCGGCCGTATCCAGTTCACCCCGGATCTTCTTCCGGGAGATGTGACCGGATTAAACTATTTTGACCAGGAAAAAGGACATTTTGTGTTCCGGGAGGGGCCTGTGTTTACACAGATCCTGCTTGCGGATGAGATCAACCGCGCAACGCCCAGGACTCAGTCCGCATTGCTGGAATGCATGGCGGAGAACCAGGTGACGGTGGACGGCGAGACCCGCAGAATGGCGGAACCGTTCTTTGTCATAGCCACCCAGAACCCGGTGGAGACTTATGGATGCTTTCCTCTTCCGGAAGCCCAGCTGGACCGTTTTCTGATGAAGCTTTCCATGGGAGATCTTTCTGCTGAGGAGGAGAGAAAGATGGTCGACCGCTTTATGACGGACGATCCTCTGACGACTCTTTCTTCCGTGGCGTCCGCGGAAGAGATACAGATGCTGCAGACCGAATGCCGGAAGATCTTCGTCCATGAGGACCTGCGGGATTACATCGTCTCCCTGTCCCGGAAAAGCCGTGAGGGGAACGACAACCTGGGCGGGATCAGCCCCAGAGGCACCCTGTCTCTCGTAAGAGCGTCCCAGGGCTTTGCCATGGTCCGGGGAAGAGAATACGTGGTTCCCGAGGACATTAAAGAAGTGGCCGTCCCGGTCCTTTCGCACAGGCTGATCTCGGCCGAGACGGACGACGCCGGCCGGAAACGTAAGATCCGCGCTCTGCTGGACAGTGTCAGAGTGCCCACCGAAAACTGGGGGAAAGCATGATCATTGTATGGATACTTCTGGTGGTGGCGGCTCTCCTGGCCTGGCAGAAGCTGGTCCTGGACCGATGGAACAAAGATCTTTCCTTCACGGTCCGTTTTTCGAAGGACGCCGTATACCGCGGCGATACGTCCGTCCTCACCGAAGTGGTGGAAAACCGGAAAAAACTGCCCCTCCCGGTGGTGGAAGCTGCCTTCCGCATCGAGAAGGGCATCTTTTTTCAAAATACCGAAAATATCATCATCAGTGATTACAATTATAAAAGGGACGTCTTTGCCCTTCGGGGCATGGAAGCGGTCAGGCGCACCTATCATATCGACTGCCGGAAGAGAGGACGCTACACCATCAGCCAGTCGTCTCTGACAAGCTATTCGCTTCTGCACCGGGAGCAGTTCCGGGAGGATTATCCGCAGACGGAGGAATTCTACGTCTATGCGGCGCGCGTCAATGTGCAGAAGATCCTGCAGCAGTGCGACACCATCCTGGGGGAGATCGAGAGCCGCAGAAAGAACATCGAGGATCCTTTCTCGTTTGCTTCCATCCGGGACTACACCATCCGGGATCCGATGAAGACGATCAACTGGAAAGCTTCCGCCCGGATGGGAAGCCTGATGGTCAACACTTACACCTCCGTCCGCGCGGAACGGTTCTGCATCTTTCTGGACGTCCGGGAGGAGAGGATCGTCCGTCAGGAGGTCCTGCTGGAACAGGCGGTCTCCATCGCGGCAAGCCTTGCGGCTTTACTGCATGCCCGGGCACAGGAGACGGATATTTATATCAATACCGATCCGCCGGCGAAGTTCACGACCGGCGGGAAGGCCGGCGCTCTTTCCATGCTGGAACGTTTTCTGACCACTGACTTTGAAAAGACCGATACGACCGCTTTTGAAGAGATGGTCCGGACGGCAGAACAGGACAGCGGGCGGATCTGTCTGCTGATCTCAAAGGAGCTTACACGTGAGAACGCATCTGCTCTGCAGAACTGTTTCACACAGGGAGAAAAGGTCCTTTGTATCTGTCCCATGGATCCCGCTCTTGGAACAGACTATGATCTGTGGCCGCTTTTGGGGAGGTGACGCGCATGAAAGAAAAGGTCAAAACCATCCTTCTGTGTGTACATCCCGTGCTGCTTTACGCAAGCCTGTGTCCGGCAGGCTATATGTTTCTGCAGGACAGAGAGGACCGGTATGTCGTTCCGCTCTGGCTGGGCGGGGCCGTTTTGCTGCTGGTCTCCTTTACCTGCCGTATTGCGGTCCGTTCCTGCCGGTATCTGGGTACTTATCTATTGGTGACGGGGCTCTCGTTTGCCTGCACAATGATGCTTGCAGACGTTTATCGTGACCATTTTCTGCCTGATCTCTTAGGCATTGCCTACATGATCGTGATGGGAACAGCCTGTTTTCTGATCTCCTTTGAGTGTGCGGCGATCCGCCTGCGGGAGGCAGGCCGAAAAAAGGCCATCGAGGAAAACGACGTCACCTGGTCGGAGCAGGAGCACATGCTTGAAAAGCCAAGACCCGTTTTTGTGCTGCTCTTTGTGATCATCTATCTGGCAGGCGCGTTCTACGCAGGCTGTCCTGCGGCCTGCGATCTGGCCATGATCAGCGCAGCCTTGTATCTTCTGCTGGCCGTGGCGTTCGACGATCTTCATGAGACCGACCGGTACCTGGACGGAACGCGCGATGTCAAAAATGTTCCCGTCGGGAAGATCCGCTCCATGCGGCGGGGGATGCTGCTTCTGGTGGTCATCGCTCTTACGGCGGTCTCGCTTTTGTCGATCTTTCTTGGCCGGGAACGGATATACCACGACGCCAGGGGATGGTACAGCATGCGTTCTCTCCGTACGGAGCGGGAGTGGGAAGAGATGCCGGATATGGGTGAATTTGAATTTATGGAAAACGATGTCTGGGAGGAATTCGGGCCCCACGAACCGAGAGAGGTCCCTCCCTGGGTCAATACGCTTGGGGAGATCGTCGGAGCTCTCTGCGGCCTTCTCTTCTTCACCATGATCATGCGGACGATCTACGAACATTTTCTGGCCTTCCGGGAGGGCTTTGAGGAAAACGGCGATGTCGCCGATCCGCTGGATGAGCCGGACGAAGTCTACCGCCTGGAGAAAGAAAAGAAGCTTCCGTTCGTCGGCGGTACAGAGCGCGACAGGATCCGGAGACAGTATATCCGGACCATCCGCAGGTACCGGAAGGAGCGCGTGCTGGATCCGGAGACGCCGTCCGAGATCGAAAGGAAGGCGCTGTTCCCGGAGAGCCTGGATACAGAAGAACTGCACAGAACTTACGAAGAAGCCAGATACAGTGAGCAGGCGCATGAAAAGAAAGCGTTCTCCTGACTCGGAGGTGGAGCATGATGAACAAAAAATGGAAAACCGTCGCGGTCTTTATCAGCAGTACGTTTCAGGATATGCATGCGGAGCGGGACTATCTGGTAAAGGAGGTCTTTCCGGAGCTTCTGGCCTGGTGCGAAAAACGAAGGCTCCATCTGTATGACATCGACCTTCGCTGGGGCATCACCGCGGAGGACTCTGAAAACCACAATACCGTGGCCGCCTGTCTGCACAACATCGATTCCTGCAGGCCTTTCTTTTTATGCCTCCTTGCACAGCGGAGAGGCTGGGTCCCCTCTGCCGGGGACGTGAGCCCGGAGACCTGGGAAGAGTACCCGCAGGTCGATTCCATGATCGGAAAGCAGTCCGTCACGGAGATGGAGATCGAACACGCCCTGATCGCCCCAATGAACCGTCTGTATGAAGGGGCGCTTTTAAAACAGCCTCCGTGCCGGAGAGCGTTTTTCCTTTTCCGGAAGGACGATTATCTGGAGGGGGTCCCGGAAGAGAAAAGACGGGTCTACCTGGACAGCCCGGAAAACCTGGAAAAGATCCGGGAATTCCGCCGGGTGATCGACGGAAACGGCTATCCTTCCGCCGAATACCGCTGCGCCTATGACCCGGAAGAGGGAAGGCTTTCACATTTTACGGCGGAAGGGAAAGAACTGAAGGATATCATCCTGGAAGCTTTGAAAAAACAGATCCTGGAGGAGTTCCCGGACCATGCCGCGGAAGCGGAGGGAGACGACGCCGCCTCCATCCAGGAGGAATATATCTGGAGGGACGAGCATTCCTACTATCCGCAGAAAGAGGATATGGACGCCCTGAAAGAGTATCTCTCCTCCGACCGGCGGAAAGCGGTGCTGATCACCGGGAAAAGCGGCTCCGGCAAAACAGCGCTTCTGTGCGCCGCGGTCCGCGAATATACGTCCGAGTCTCACAAGGCGGCGGATACAAAAGGCGGAACGCCTTCCGGAAGCCGTGCGCGCCTGCTGGCCAGATTCTGCGGAGTCTCGCCGCAGTCCGGCAGTCTGTATCCGCTGCTGCAGAGCATCCTGCATGAATGCGGCCTTCCCTGTCCTGCGACGGAAAGAGAACTGTTTCAGAAGCTGGACGAATGTCTTTACAGCATCGCCGCGCAGGAGAAGACGATCCTGCTGATCGACGCGCTGAACCAGTGCCAGGACGGGCTCCGTCTGCTGGAGCTTCTTCCCGTGACGCTTCCGCAGGGACTTAAGATCATCCTCTCCTGCAAGAGCGAGGCGCTGGAGGAAGAGACCGTCGAGCGGATCAGGCTTTACGGCAACGTTCAGATCACGCCGCTTAAGACAGCCTGCGACGAGGCCTTCAAGCGGGGCATGATCGACAGGTTCCTCTCCCGGTATCTGAAGAAGCTGGATGAGGACCATATCTCTCTGATCTCACAGCACGAAAAGATCGATTCCCCCCTGATGGTGAGCCTGATCCTCTCGGAACTCCGGGTCTTCGGGCATTTTGAAGAGCTTTCTTCCGAGATCGCGAAATACGGCGGCTCTATCCGCGATGCTTTCCTGCAGGTGCTGGAAAGACTGGAGAGGGAATCGACGGATATAACGGGAATGCCGTTAAGCGCGGCGGTGTTCGGCCTTCTTTCCTGCGCCCGGAGCGGACTGGACGAGGAGGAACTGCTCCTCGCGATCCGCTTTCTGACCGGAGACCCCGAAGAGGAGGTCCGCCCGGCGCTTCGCATGCTGCTCAGGCAGGTGAGGCCCTTCCTTTCGCGCCGCGAAAAACGTTCGGACTTTTTCCACGAGAGCTTCCGCCTCGTGTCCGCAGAACGGTATCAGGAAATGGCAGCGGCCATGAACCGGGCGCTCGCTTTCATGTTCCTGTCCTGTGCGGATCCGGAAGGCGACAAGGGATACGCCGGGCGCGATGAACGGGCGTTCAATGAATACCCCTGGCATCTGCAGCGGGCAGGAGAAGAGGAGGAGTTTGTCTCGCTTCTTCTGGATAAACGGTTTATCAGCAGAAAGATCGCGGTCTGCGGGGTGCGTTCGCTCCTGGAGGATTACGCGCTGACGGATGACGATTCCTGCCGGCAGGTGGGAGGCGCTTTAAGGCTTTCGGCGGACGTCGTGCAGAAAGACCCCTCCCAGCTGTCCTTCCAGCTCTGCGGGCGGCTTTTCGGCTGCCAGAATACCGATCCCAACATCGACGAGCTGCTGATGACCCTGGAAGAAGAGAACGAAGAATACCACCTTCTTCCCTGCAACCAGGCTCTGGTTTCCCCGGAGGAGGGGAGCCTTGTCATCCGTCACGGGGATGCGCCCATCGTTTCTCTCTGCATCCATATGGGCGACCTGGCAGCGGTGGATGAATACAGCTGCATCGCCATCTACGATATCTCCACCGGGGAGAAAAAGTCGGAGATCACAAAGACAGACACACAGATCCGGTGCCTCGCGTCGGACGACAGGATCCTTTTTGGAGGCTGCGCAGACGGCACGATCGTCTTCTGGCATACCCAGAGCGGCTCGGTCCTGGATACCGTGAAGGTGGGGGATGTGCCCGTCAACGACCTGTCCGTACAGGGAGACCGCCTCGCCGCAGGGTCCGAAGACGGCAGCCTTTCCATTGTCAGCATCAGAGAAAGAAAGCTGCTTTCCGGTAAAAAAACGTCCGGATGGCCCATCCTGGGCGTCTCCGCGTCCGGCGACAGGATCGCGTACGGCGGTCTGGATCAGAAAATATCCGTACAGGACGGGAAACAGACGCTCCTCTTTAAGACCCACAGCGGCTATATCAACAAAGTGGTCCTCTCCGGGGATCAGGTGGCCGGCGCCGCCTTCTTCCCGCGGATCTTCTTCCGGAATCTTTCCACGGGCGAAAATATGTGGACAGACTACACAGATGGCTATACATTCATCCGGGAGAACGATGATATCTTTGACAGCGCCATCAAAAAAGGTCCGTACATCCGGGCCATGGTCCAGACAGGGAGCGAGGTCGCCGTCGGAACGCCCTATTCGGTAGCGGTATTCCCGATGAAGGGCGCTAAAGCGCCTGCATATACTTGGAAATGCTCCGACGTCCGTGCCCTTGCTTCTCTGGAGGATGCCGTGTTTGCGGGCGGCGGAAACGGACTGATCTACTGCTTCCATAAAGGGACGCAGAAGAATTCAGAGCGGAAAGTTACCGTCATGCCTGTGGAATCCATCGCGGTACAGGGAAACCATGTGGCCGTCCTGACCGGCTGCAGCGCCGAATTCTACAAAACCTCTGCAAGCGGAGACCACATCCGCCTGGAGCTGTCCTCCGGGAGCAGACACACGGAAAATCTGGGCTACTACCGTCTGGCGGTTCCCTGGAAAGGCGGCTTTGGGATCGGCACCTTCACTCATGTCAACGAGTGGTACGATCCGGACGCGGAGAAATGGTTCACCTTGTATCAGTCGTTGATGCTGCAGCTGGGCATCAATACTTCGGACGGGCCGGACGGCGCCTGTTCCATGGCCGCCGGAGAAAACTGTGTGATGACGCTTGACAAATACGGGAAGCTTCATTTTCACTATCACAGAGGGAATCTGGACAGGTCTGTTTTTACAGAGAAAGCCAACGGCTACGAACGCCTGAACGTGGATACGAAGATGCCGGAAGCAAAGTGCCTTACGGCTTTGCCCCACGATCGCTTTGCTTTTATAGAAGGCTCTTCCGGAAGGATCAATATCGTGCAGGCGGCCAAAGGCAGCATCACGACGATCGACAGGATCGATACCGGGCAGCAGATCGAACTTCTGCAGACGGCGGAGGGCGGTTATCTCACTGTGTGCACTTCCGACGGGAGGGTGATCGGCATCGATCCGGACAGAGCACGAAGGCTGTATGAACACGAGCTACCGGGGAAAGCCAACGCAGTTGTCTGTATCGGGGGAAAACTGTATGTTTCGGTGGAAGGACGGCTGCTTCTGACGCTCAATGAAGCAGACGGCCGGGTGATCAGCTCGGTATCCGCGGATTCCGAGATCACCGCGCTTGCCGTGCAGGACGGATGGATCTACTGCGGAACAGAAGACGGGAGATTCATGGTATTCCATGAAAAGAACCCGGAAAGTCTTCCGGAGAAACGCGTGAGGGTGGTAAAAGAAGGGCCCCTGAGACAGAAAGACCGGTCTCCCAAGGCTGAGAAAACGCCTTCCCTGCGGCAGGTGAAGCCGCTGGAGGCTCCCATGTTCGTGGAGATCCTGCGTATCGCGCAGGTCCTGCTGCCGCTTCTTGTATCCTGCACCGCTGTCATGGTCAAAGGCGGTTTCGGAGAGTTTCTGTATGCTGCAAGCTATGGGAAGGAGCCCTGGAGCTTCCTTTCCTGGCTGCTGGGACTGGGTCTTTCCGCCGGAAGGATCATCATCCTTCTTCTTCTGGGCATGATCCTCATGGCAGTGGGCGGCCTGCAGGCAGAAAAGAGGATATGGAAGAGGGAATACCTGTACAGGATCATAAACGATCTCCTGATACCGGTCTTCTTCCTGTATTCCTGTGTACCGGGCCTTCTCCTGATCCGCATGGGAGGAAAGAATGAGACCACAGCTGTGAGCTTTTCCTTCTTTATCGCGGCAGGGTTCAGCCTGCTTTACGGCGTTTTCCTGGGGAATCTGACGGATTTCCTCCGGAGTACAGCCGAAAAGAACAAGACAGAAAAGACAAGCGTCATCTCTATGGAGAAGACGATCAAGATCGTGTATGCCGTGACCCTCTTGCTGTTCTTCCTGGGGGTTACGGGGTATATTCTGTGGCTCCTGCATTAAAGAATAACAGGATCTCATACGGATACCGCACTGAAAATCATTAAAAGAAAGAACAAAAAGAAATGTACAGATCAGATTATCCATGGAAATCGTTCCTGAAAAAAATCGCGGTGATCGCGGTCCCCGTTGCTTTACAGAATCTGCTGACGACCACCGGTTCCATGGTGGATACGATGATGATCGCATCCCTCGGCCGGACGGAGGTGGGCGCCGTAGGCCTGTGCGCCCAGTTCTCCTCCCTGATGTTCTCGTGTTACTGGGGATTCGTGGGCGGCGGCATGCTGTTCATTGCCCAGTATTTCGGAGCCAGGGACGACGACGGCATCAACAAGTCCTACGGCGTGACCCTGACCTTCATGATGACGGTCAGCCTGATCTTCTGCATGCTGGGCGTCCTTTTTCCGGAGACCGTCATGCGCCTGTATACCGATAAAGAATCGATCCGGCAGGTCGGGACGCAGTATCTTCGCATCGCCGGTTTTGCCTATCCGCTGATGGTCCTTTCGATGGCCATGGCCGCATTGCTCCGCTGTACGGAGCGGGTACGGATCCCTCTCTGGGGCGGCATAGCGGCTGTGATCACCAATGTGTTCCTGAACTGGGTGCTGATCTTCGGCAATCTCGGCGCGCCGGCGATGGGCGTCCGGGGCGCGGCGTACGCGACCGTGTCCGCCCAGGCAGTCAACTGCGCCGTGATCATCATCGGAGCCCGCATCAGCCGGCATCCCTATCTGCTGGCGGTCCGCAGGCACTTCCGCTGGGGGCACGGTTTTATCAGGATCTATTTAAAAAAATGTTTCCCGATCATCTGCAACGAGGTACTGATCGGCGCCGGCAACATGATCATCAACGTCGTCCTGGGCCGGCAGCCGGAGGAGGCGATCGCCGCGCTGGCGGTCTTCCGCACGATCGAAGGCCTTGTGATCGGCTTCTTCGCCGGCTTTACCAATGCGTCCTCCGTGCTGGTGGGGACGGAGGTGGGCGCCGGCCACCTGGACGTTGCCTACGGCAGGGCCTGGAGGCTTGTGTACCTGTGCCAGGGCTTCATAGCCATTCTGGGAGCGGCGGTGATCGCCCTTCATACCCCCATCCTGACGATGATGGGGATGAAAGGAGACAGCTATCACTATGCTTTTGGGATGATCCTGATCTATCTGATCGTCGCGATCATCCGCATGGGCAACTGGACGCAGAACGATACCTTCCGCGCGGCCGGGGACGCCACCTACGGGACGGTGCTGGAGATCGTCTTCATGTGGCTGCTCGTGCTGCCCTGCGTCTGTACGTCCGGCTTTGTGCTGAAATGGCCGACCCTCGTCGTATTCGGCCTCTGTTATGTCGATGAGCCGATCCGCTATGTCCTGATGCAGGTGCATCTGTTCCGGGGCAAATGGATCCGCCCCGTGACGCCGGAAGGCCAGGCAGCCCTGCAGGGCTGGAAGCCCCCGAAGCGGCAGAGAATCCAGTGAAGGTGAAACCGCGGGACGCTGTCCCGGGACGAGAGCGGAACAGAAGAAAATAAAAAAAGGCTCCGGGAAGAGCCATGTATGCAGGAGGTGCTTATGAATTACAGAAGACTTGGTAAAACGGGGATCATGGTCAGTGAGATCGGATTCGGCGGTGAATGGCTGGAGAGACATCCGGAAGAAGAATCCGTAGAGCTTATGAAGTATGCCCACGAAAAGGGCATCAATATCATTGACTGCTGGATGCCGGACCCGAAATCGAGGGATATTATCGGCAAGGCAATCCATGCGTGCCGCGATGAATGGTTCGTTCAAGGCCATATCGGCTCCACCTGGCAGAATGGTCAGTATGTCCGGAACCGGGAACTGAAGCATGTACGCCCTGCATTTGAGGACCTGCTCGCAAGACTGCAGACCGACTATGTGGATCTCGGCATGATCCATTACATCGATTCCGTGGAGGAATGGAATACCGTGATGAACGGTGAGTTCATCGGCTATGTAAGAGAGCTTCATGAAAAAGGGACCATCCGTCATATCGGGCTCAGCACCCATAACCCGAAGATCGGACAGATGGCGGTGGAGGCCGGATTTATCGAGATGATACTGTTCAGCATCAATCCCGCTTTCGACATGAGACCGGCCACGGAAGACCTGGATTCCATGTTTGAGGGATATGACAAGGACGACTATTCCGGCATCGATCCGGAAAGGGCCAGATTCTATCAGATGTGTGAAGAGCACGATGTCGGGCTCACCGTGATGAAGGGATTCTTCGGCGGAAGACTTTTCAACAAAGAACAGTCGCCCTTCGGCGTCGCCTTTACGCCGTCCCAGCTGATCCATTACGCGCTGACCCGGCCGGGCGTGTCTTCCATCCTGTGCGGGTATGACACCAAAGAGCAGGTGGATGAGGCGGTGCATTACGAAGAAGCGGCGGATGATGAAAAAGACTATGCTTCCGTCATTGCATCCGCGCCGCTGCATTCCTACTCAGGCCAGTGCACATACTGCGGACACTGCAAGCCATGTCCTGTGGATATCGATATCGCGATGGTGAACAAGCTTTCTGATCTGGCCGAGGCGCAGAGCAGCGTTCCGGAGAGCATCCGGGAGCATTACAAAGCGCTTGCGCATACGGCTTCGGAGTGCATAGGCTGCAGAGGATGTGAGAGCAGATGTCCGTTCGGCGTGAAGGTCGCGGACAAGATGGAGAAGACAGCCGCCCTGTTCGGGTGCTGAACATAGTATTACCGCGGGGCGTAATCGCCCCGGGCGTTTTTGAAGAGGATCCTCATCAGATCGGCGTTTCCTTTGAAAAAGCTGATCTTGGTGGGGGTCTTTCCTTTTGGAGGGTAGGCCCGGGTCACGGGGATCTCGCAGGCTTTCAGGCCGAGCTGGGTCGCCCGTACCGACAGGTAGGCCAGAAGCTCATAGGTCATAAAGACGTCCCGCAGAGGCTGCACGTCCGGATGCTGCAGATACCGCGCGGAGTAGGCGCGGTACGCGTTGGTGGTGTCGGTGAAATGCTGATGTGCCGTGAGTGAGATGACGGGCGCGTGGATCAGCCGGACAGAGACCGCCCGGAGAAGCGGCGTGTTGACGGCTTTTCCGCCGGGCACAAAGCGGGAGCCCTGGACCAGGTCGTAGCCTTCCTCCAGCTTTTCGATGAACCGGGGTACATCCTCGATGCTGTCTTTGTTGTTGCCGTCGATCGTGACGATCCCTTTGTAGCCTCTCTGCAGCGCCCACCAGATGCCCATGCGGAGCTGGGCGCCCTGCCGGCCTTCGTCCTGCTTGACCAGGAGGGTGTTGACCTCCAGACGGCGGAGCCTGCCTTCCTCCGTACATCCGTCCGTGGAGCCGCCGTCGCAGATCACGATATCGGCGTACTGGGAAATGCGGTGCTTTTTTGCGCGGCGCAGTTCTTTATGGATCCGGTCCCCCTCGTTGATGATGGGGATCAGGACCACATAGTCTCTGGTCTTTCCGGCGTACTCGGTACATGAAAACCGGGGGACGCCTTCCTGTCTTTCATAGATCATGGTTTTTCCTCATCCAAAAAGTTCGTTGACATATTCCATCATGGGCTTCAGACGCTCCGGATTGCCGGTATCCGCTTTTCCGACCTCGATGGAGACAAAGCCCTGATAACCGCATGTCTGCAGCAGATCGGCGAGCTGACGGTGCAGCGGCCGTTTCTGTATGGGCACAAGCCCGGGTTCGCTGATGTGGACATGGTGGATCAGATGCTCCTTTCCGGCCAGGATGCGGACGTCCTCGCCGTTTTCGATCATCGTGCCGAGATCCAGGTTGAGCAGAAAGCCCGGATGATCCACCTGTTCGATCAGCGAGAGCGCTTCTTCGGTAGTGTTGATGAAATTGGTATGATAGATGGACGGATTAGGCTCCATGGCGATCACCGTGTGATGGCCGTACGCGTAGGACGCCAGTTCACGGAAGAAGGGAACGGCGGTCTCGGAAATGCATTTTTCCGGGTCGGCTCCTTCCGGCAAAGCGCGGCTGCGGGGACAGCCGAACACCAGGTTGGGGCATCCGGCGGCTTCGGCAAAATCGATGGCAAGCTTTGTGTAGTCCAGGAGGGTCAGCCTTTCTTCTTCGGTGCCGAAGATCTTCTCCGGCCGGCCGTACCAGATGGACTGCATGGAGGAGATCGCTAGGCCGTGCTCCGTACGGAGCTGTTTTTTGAAAGAACGGATCTCTTCCGGACGTTCGTAAGGGCCTTCCGGGATCACCCGGGTGGGGGCGATCTCGAGAGCGTCAAACCCGAGAGCACGGAGAAGCGGGAACATCTGAGCGTCTTCCTCCGCGGTCCAGGCGATATTGGATATGGATCGTTTCATGATGGATCTCCTCTGTCCGGTCAGTCGCCCGAGAGCAGGCGGATGGACACGTCGTAGACTTTTCCTTCCGTCTCCAGCTGCAGGGCGTTCAGGTTGTCCAGATACCAGCTGTAATCCGCGCTGCAGCGGATCAGGTAGGGATGGGTGCCCTCCGGCACGGTGAAGGTATAGCGGCATTTTTCGGTAAATCTGTCTTTGTTCAGATGGCCGAGCATAAGCGTCGCGGTCGTAAATTCGTCTTCTTCCTCGTACAGGCCGTTCAGATCGTTTCCTTCGTATGTCATGGTAAGGAGCAGATAATTGCCGTCGGTCTTATCTGCGGCGGACGCATCCAGCGCATACAGGCCGTCCTCCGTCTCCGTAAGAGTCGCGATCACGCTGTTGGAAGACGCGTGTCTTACGTCTGTCTCGCCCCAGAGATGCGGAAGCGCCCGCAGGGGATATTCGTGGAGCAGAGGCAGGTAGCGGATCGGCGTTTCCGGATCGTTGGTCTGATAGGGACCGTCATAGCCGGCGTCGATCCATACAAGCGGTGTTTCCGCCTCTCTCAGAAGAGGCTTCAGCTTTTCCCGACAGTCGTCCGTCCGGTCTTTCAGGCACCAGACGGCGAAGGCGTCGCCATAACAGCAGAGCGGCGTGTAATTCTGGTAAATGTATTCGGAGATCTTGTAATAACGGTACGAATTTGAAATGCCGTCCAGGCCGGAGCCGAGGCCGGTCGTGTCGGCGTTCGCGGGCATCAGCACAACGGGAACGCCCTCGATCTGCCGGATGAACTCCTCCTGCGAAAACTCTCCGGAGAGCTGCATGGGAGACTGCGACACGTAGGCGGGGTCTTCTCTTTCCAGAATGCTGTACAGGAGGCTCTTGTTGGTAAAGTCGACAAAGGTTTCTTCTTCCGAAAGCAGCGCGTCAAGGACCTTCCGGTAGCAGTCGGCGCTGGCGGTCTCCTCCTCGGGGAACTGAACTCTTTCCACCACGGTCTGATCAGTCTTATACTGCTCCCAGACGGTCAGGCTGCCTTCGGCCGAAAAACGCTGCGGCTTCCAGTCTTCGAGGATGGAAGCAGGCCGGGTGACAGCCTGTTCGGTGACGGACGTCTGGGCATAGTTGTCATACTTCAGGAAAAGCGTATCAAGGAGCATGAAGCACATAAAGACAGGCAGGAACCACCGGCGGTTTTCGGTCCAGAGGGCGACGAAAGCCGCCACGAACAGAAAACTGGTCCACGAGATGATGGTGGTGAGAAGCTCCGCCAGGGAATGCCGCACCAGCGATCTTGAAAAATTGCCGAGATAGGACAGGCCCAGCATCAGGAGGAGGACATACACGGCAGGATCAGCCTTTTCCCGGATACGTCTGGAAAAGACGGCGGCGATCAGGCAGATGATGACCGTAAACGGAAGGAACAGGTAATAGAAGCTGAACTGGGCGGTGCCCGTGCTTCCGATGGTGTTGATGGCCCAGTTCTGGTTGGACAGGCTGATCTCGAGAAACTCCTTCAGACGGTTCAGTGGATTCAGGCCCTTGAGGACACAGAGCAGGACCCAGCCAAGGCCGCCCGCTGCGGCCCAGCCCAGCATCGTGACGAGCAGCTGTTTAAATGCGGTCTTGTTTTTCGTGAAGATGATCCAGATGCCCAGCGATCCCACCAGGGCGATCCCGGAGGCAAAGCCAAGATCGAGCCTGTATAAAGCGCTCCAGGCGAAAGCGGCCCACAACAGGACCGCCCGCAGCCAGGTATTCTTCCTCACATAGGCGGCAGCTGCGATGCAGCACAGAACGGCCCAGCCGTAGTACAGCCAGTAGACGTTGTAGGTGAACAGGAGGGCGGCGAAAGGCGCAATCTCCTTGTTCCAGATCTCCCGGACCATGAAGTAGAAGAAAAGGACCAGAAAGACCATGTTCAGATCCCGGTAAGGCGAGACAAAAGCGTTGGCTGCGTCGTTGTTCAGTACGCCGTACAGAATGCCTTCAAGCACATGGGAGAGCATGTGTCCGCCGTAGTGTTCCACGATCGGGATGCGGCCGTGCTGCAGGAAGTCGCTGATCAGGACCCCGTAGTTGGCGGTCTCATAGATGTTCGTGGGCTGCACGGTCGTCACGGGCAGCTGCTGGGACAGCATCCCGACGCCGAAGACGAACACCGGGACGGCGAGAAGAGCGATCTTTCCGACCGTCATCCTTCTGAAAAAGACCAGAAGCGAAAAAAGCACGGAGACAGCCAGGAAAGCGGCCATGGCGGCCAGGTACCATTTTGCCGGAGAAGCGACGAAGATCCTGTGCCGGTTGAGGATGGGCATGAGCTCGATGTACAGCGAGGTCAGAAGAGGCAGGAAGGCAGCGAACAGCGAAAACAGCTTTACGGCTTCCGAACAGCGCTGCTCCGCTTTCTTTCTGGGCAGGAGACGGCAGAGCACGATCACCATGGCGGACAGGACAAACCACCAGCCGAGCAGCATGCGGCCTTCCTCGCCCATCGAGGTGACGACGGCGGCGGGCAGGCTTAAGCAGAGCGCCGTGAACTGCAGCCTCATATAAAACGCGGCGGTGACCCTCCGGGAAAGCTTCAGCGCCAGATAGGCCCCTGTCAGCCAGAGGATCATGAGGACCGCACAGGATGTGAACGAATAGACGGTGGGCAGGGATTCTGCCTTTTTGAAATAGGTGATGCAGGAAAGGACCAGCACACAGTCGGCCAGCACAAAGAAATCCTGCAGGAAGGAAAAGACTTTTTCATTTTCCTTTCCGCGGACGCTGTCCGAAAGATAACAGAAGAAAAGCCAGAAAAGCGCCAGGGAGATCCCGAACAGGACGAACCAGAGGGAAAAGTTGGAGGTCCTCCTGGAGACGTCTATGTCGGAAGCTGAGGCGGTCCCGACGATCCTGGCAAACCGGGTGATCCCCAGACTCGGCGCGTCAAGCGGATCGTACAAAAGCGTCACATTGCCCGCGCAGAAAAGCGCGGCGGGCAGTCCCCGCTTTTTGTCGGCCGCATGGAAATGAGGCCACAGATCTTCCAGCCTGCAGACGGAAAAACACAGGATAACGGCGAAAAGCGCTGCGAAGAAGACCTTCAGCATCAGCTCGCAGATCCGGCTGTGTGAAAGAAAACGGTACGTATATTGAAACTGGAGGGCGAGGGCGCCTTCCGATGCCGCCTGGTCCACAACGCATTCTCCGAAGGATGCGGGAGCTTCTTCAGTGCTTCGCATCAGGGGAGAAAGCCCCTGCGGTGAAGAAAAGACGATCACATAAGGAGCGTTGTCCTGGTCGAGCCCCGGGAGCGAAAGACCGGGGATCCGGTTCCAGGCATTTTCTGCCAGTGCAGCCGTATCCAGAGAGACCGAATCGAGGACACGCCCGTCGGTGGTCGTGATCGAGACTTCGATGACTTCCCCGGAGGTTTTTCCGACGTAGGCAGAAACATGATTCAGGAACATGCCCCGGGTATAGAAAGTCTGGGAGACTTCCTTTGCATCCCCCAGAGATTCGGCTTTGCCGGCGGTGAAGAGGTTCTTCTCGTCAAAGTCCTTGGTGCTGTAATAGGGCTTGAAACCTTCCGAGACAAGGACGCCTCCGATGACGGCCAGGATGAGGACGCAGAGCAGCGCCTTTACCAGGATCATAAAGACAGAGCCTGTTTTTTTCTTGATGCCGGTGTTCACTTTGTCACAAACCTCCTCACATCTTCCATCACCTGCTGCCTGCTGCGGATATAGCCGCCCCGGCCGCCGAAGAGCCCGTCATGGACCGTCCGGTAATCATAGTCGGCAGGGGGAGAGGGCAGGAGATTGACAAACTCTTTTCCGGTGAGAAAATGATACAGCTCACCGGCCGTGACGGGTTCCGTGGCCGGGTGCCACAGGGCGAGACCCGCTTCGAGCGCTCTTGTCATGTCCGCGTACAGACGCGAAAGATCGTAGAACTGATAACGGCTGCGGCTGTCCGTGAAGCTGAGAGCCGTAAATCCGAGATCTTCAAAGAGAGCCCGGACTTCCGTTTTTTTGTCTTCCGGAATGGCGGCTTTATAAAAGCCGTTGCCCTGGGGCTGATAATACTCCTTCAGAACGGGCGCTCTGGCGGACAGTTCGTCAAACTTGTTTTCCTTTAGCATGAAGGGGATCTTCTGGATAAAATCATAGATAAAATTCTTTTTGATGTTTTTTCCGAACAGGCCCGGCAGACGGATGATCAGGGCGTCCGGATAACGGGAGCGGACCCACAGCTCCAGCCGGTACCGGTCATAACCGTAGGGCGCGAGCCCTTCTGTCTCGACGGGGGAGGTCTCGTCCTTGCCGCGGGGATCCCTGAACACATCGATGGTGGAGATCAGCACCAGCTTCCGGGGATCGATCCTTTCGATATTCTGTTCAGCCTCCCGGATCAGTGCCATGTCCTTCTCCGGTTCGTGGTCGGCCAGGTATTTTTCAGCCCGGAGACCGGCGAAGACGAGCAGGTCCGGCCGGGTCCCGTACGCTTCCCGGATATTTCTGGAATTATACACTTTTTCAAAACGGTCCGGCGTGTACAGATTGCTGCCCACAAATCCGGTGTAACCCACAAGTGCGTTCATAGGAGGCTCCTCTTTACTTTGTCAGTTTTTCGATGCTTTCAAAGGAATAGCGTCTGCGCTTGAAGATCATGTCGATCAGAAGCTGCAGGTACTTGATGATGATGGTCAGGATGGCGAAGAGGCCGAAAAAGCTGACCGACAGGAACAGAATGGTGGTGGTCCACCCCTCGACCGGGTGCGATGTAAAGTAGGTGATCAGGGTGTAGGCCAGCACAAAGACCGAGATCAGCATCATCACCAGAGTCATGGTCATGGAGAAACGGTAGCCCACGTTGGTAAACAGGATGAGCGAATCCACCGCCAGGCCGGAACGATAGTTCTTTTCATTCGCGTCCATAGTTGAAGAGGCGGCTGAACGGACAGGCCGGTAGCGGAGATTGTCGGTCTTCAGCCCGCTCGCCGCGTACAGGGCTTTCCGGTACAGGACGGATTTGTTCATGGAGCTGATGCGGTTGATGACACGCCGGCTCAGCACCCGGAAGCGCTCGGTCGTCATCCGGGTGGAAAGAGTGGAATAACGGTCGAAGATCCTGTAAAACAGGTGCGAGGAAAACTTTTCCTTGACGTCGGGAGACGCGCTCACGATATCATAGCCTTCCAGCGAACGGCGGTAGACCTCCATGATCGTTTCAGGCGGAAAGTCCGCGCATGTGCTGTCGAACTCGAACACAAAATCGCCGATCGCAAGGTCCGTCCCGGCGTTCATGGCAAGCTCCAGACCGTGGAACCAGCTCATGTTGACGACAGAGACGGAAGTGAGAACGGCCTTCTCCGCCGCTTTTTTCATGGCGGACAGACTGTCGTCTTCCGAGGCGTCGTTCACGCAGATGATCTCGGAATGCAGAAAGTTCTCCTCCATCACACGGATGATGAACGAGAGAAAGTCTTCCACACGGTCCGCGGCGTTATGTACATAGATCACGCAGGAGACATAATTGGTTTCTTTATTATCCATCACTCTAATACCTCGTCCAGGTCATAGACAGTGTTGATCTTGCCGGACAGCACGCTCACAAAGGAGCCGCCCGGTCCGTTTCGCCGGATGACGGTCGGCCGGGAATCATCGATCTCGGAGCTGGTCAGGATCGGCTTCATGGAGTACAGGGATTCTTTATATCGGAAGTCATATTCATCCCGCATGTATTTGCGGGCAAGGTGCGACATATAGGGGTATGCGCTTTCGGGCTTTGCAGGGCAGAGGCTGCAGTTGTACAGGCTTTCGGGAGAACACCTTCCCCCGCTTCTGTTCTGACAGGAAAAGACCGGCAGGGTTTCATGACAGTCCTCATGGGGCGTCCGGGTCACGGAGGTCAGAGAGTGGAGGCCTGTCTTTCCGTAGGGCATGATGGAAAAGAAGGGGCCGTCCATGACGGTGATCCCGGTGGAGCGCAGAGCATCGCCCGTCTCGCACAGGATGATCTCGCAGAGCTCATACTTGATGGGAAACGGCGGAAAACCGGCGAGACGCAGGACCTGGTTTACGCCTGCGTAGGCGGCGTTCAGGACAAAAGGAGCGGACGCGGCGCGTTTTCCGGCGCTGCCCGGACCGGCTTCTTCGAATGAAAGGACAAAGCCGTCCGGCAGAGACTGTATTTCGCGGATCATGCTGTTATAGAGGATCGTGACAGAACTCCGGTACGGAGAGAGGTCTTCCAGCAGATGATCCCGGAGGATGGCCGCATCGTAGGTGTATTCCCTGGTCAGGAAGGCCCCGTCGCACATGCCCGGTTTAAAATACCGGCCGGGATGCAGCTCCGTGCAGGGGATGCCCGCCGCGTCGCAGAAGGCTTTGAACTGCTTTCCGTCGGTCCAGGAATAGGCGGCGGAGGTGGCGTAGATCTGCTCGAACGACTGGTTGACGCAGAAATGGTAGTCGCGGCAGAAGCGTTCAAAGTACCCGGCGGATTTGAGCGCTGTGGAGAGTGATCTGGGATAGTGATAGCCCTGATGCACGCGCGCCTGGTTGATCGTGGTAGCCCGCTCAAAAGGGGCCGGATCGCATTCCAGAACAAGGACATGCTGGCCTCTTTTACAGCAAAAAAGAGCGGAGTATAAGCCGTACAGTCCCGCTCCTATGATGATCTTGTCAAAACGCTCCAAAGCCATGTCCTCACCTCCGCCTTCATTATCTCATGGCGCAGGAAGGTTGTCAAATCCTGCCTTATTGCGAACCGGGGGGAATTCTGCTATAATCAGCAGGGAAAGAAAAAGCTTTGATGAAGTGGTCAAAGGAGAAGCATATGGCTGAAAAGATCAAAAAGATACTGCTGCTGCCAGTCCGCCTGCTGAAGCAGATCTGGAAATGGCTCATGATCGGGTTCCTCAGATTCCTGAAGTTCTACGTGAAAAGATACGCTTTCGGAAAACCGGACAAAAAGACCAGAAAGATCAACAGGCAGCAGAAGAAGATCCGCAGACAGAAGCAGAAGATCAAAGAGGCGATGGAAAAAGTACAGAAGCTGCAGGACAAGTAGACTAAAGAAGCCGGAGGCATGTCATGGACGCAAAAAAAAGCATACTGGACAAAGGCTTTTACGCGGTACAGGAAAAGATATTCCGGATGGTATCGGTGGGCATCATCGACGAGCCGGTAAATCAGTTTTACGATGTGCTGAGCACAGCCGCCCTCCTCGTCAATTTGACGGCCACCATCATGAACACCTTTGACAACCTGAACGAGCGCTACGGGCCGGTCCTGACCGCGATCGAAGCGGTGACCGTGTTCTTCTTTGCCGTGGACTATGTACTCCGGATCCTGTCCGCAAGATGCCTCTATCCGGACCGGACGGAGTGGAAAGCCATCTTAAAGTATGTGCTTTCCTTCGCCGGCATCGTGGATATCATGTCCTTTCTGCCGTACTATCTGCCCGTCTTTTTCCCGGCAGGGACGGCGGCCTTCCGCATGTTCCGGGTGATGCGCATCATGCGCCTGTTCCGGATCAACGCCTATTACGATTCGCTGAACGTGATCACGGAAGTCATCATCAGCAAAAAACAGCAGCTTTTGTCTTCCGTGTTCATCATCATCGTGCTGATGATCGCGTCCAGCCTGTGTATGTACAGCCTGGAGCACAACGCGCAGCCGGACATTTTCGAGAACGCTTTCTCAGGGATCTGGTGGTCGGTGTCGACGCTTCTGACGGTGGGCTACGGGGACATCTACGCGATCACGCCCCTCGGCCGGGTCTTCAGCATCTTTATCACCTTCCTGGGGGTCGGCATCGTGGCCATCCCTACCGGTATCATTTCCGCCGGATTCGTGGAACAGTACCAGCGCCTGAAGGACATGGGCGACGTGGCGGTCGAGGCGGACATCCGGTTCATCCGTGTTGTTTTAAAGAATCGTGACGAATGGGTGGGAAAAAGCGTCAAAGACCTGCATTTTCCCCAGGGGATGCTGATCGCGTCCATCCAGAGAGGCAGAGAGACCATCGTCCCCCACGGGAGCGACGTGCTGAAAAACAACGACCGGCTGATCATCGGCGCGGAAGCGCAGGTCGACGAACAGCCGGCGGAGCTGAAAGAGATCATATTAAAGAAGGATCATCCCTGGAACGGCGCTGCCATCGGGGACCTTGACATCTCCAGACAGGAGTTCGTCGTGATGGTCAAACGGAGCGGCGTGTCCATGGTGCCGAGAGAAAGCCTGATCCTGAAGGAAGGGGACAAGGTCTTCCTGTTCAGCCAGAAGAAGCTCACGTCCCTCGAAGGCCCGAGGATGCATATCTGACGGGAAGCGCCTTTACAGACGGCCTTCCACGCCTCTGCGAAGATAGGTTTCCACCAGATGCCCGAGGATGCGGAAGTCGTTGTCGTCGTTCCGGTTATGCGGAATGATGATGTCGGCGTATTTCTTGTAGGGTTCCACATAGACCTCGTGCATGGGCTTGACCTTCTCGAAATACTGGTCGATGATGTATTCCAGCGGACGGTGCCGCACATTCATGTCCCGCAATATCCTGCGGGAGAGGCGGACGTCCACATCCGCGTCGATAAAGACCTTCAGGTCAAAGAGATCGCGGATCTCGTCAAAATAGAAGCTGAAGATCCCGTCCACGAGCAGAATGGGGGCCGGGGCTGTCTCGATGGTCACGGATTCCCGCAGGAAGGTCTCGAAGGAATAGACCGGCTGCTGGATGGTCTCGCCTCTTTTGAGCGCCCGGATGTTCTGCAGGATCTCATCTTTGTCGATGGCTTCGGGGACATCGACGTTGATCATCTTTCTTTCCTCGAACACGAGGTCCGGACGGGAGATGTAGTAGCTGTCAAAAGCAATCAGCGCGGCCTGATCGCCGAATTTTTTCTGCAGGTATTCGATGGCGGTGGATTTGCCGGAGGAGCTTCCCCCGCAGAGTCCTATGATGAACATGGCAATGCCTCCTCTTTTTTTATTCAGTGTAGCACAGGAGAAGAAAAGTGTACAGAATCTTTCTTGTAGAGGATGAAGTCGTCATCCGAAAAGGCATCGTAAACAGCATTCCCTGGGAACGGGAAGGCTTAAACCTGGTGGGAGAAGCGAGCGACGGCGAGGTCGCCTATCCGCTGATCATGAAGGAAAAACCGGACATCCTTCTGACGGACATCCGCATGCCCTTCATGGACGGGCTGGAGCTCTGCCGCCTGGTCAAAAAGGATCTCCCCCAGATCAAGATCATCATCCTCTCCGGGTTCAACGAGTTTGACTACGCCAAGACCGCCATCCAGCTGGGGGTGACGGACTATCTGTTAAAACCGATCAATTCCACCCAGCTTCTGGAGGCCATCCACAAGGTGACCGACCAGATCGAAAGAGAACAGGAGCTTTCGAAGCTCATGGAGCGCTACCGCCTGGAACAGGAGGAGACGGCCATCCGCGACCGGAACCGCCTTTTTCAGGAGCTCGTATCCGGGAACCGGCCTGTACAGGAGCTCCTGGAGCTTTCCGGGGAACTGTCGATCCCTCTTTCCTCCGCCTGGTACAATATCGTTCTCCTGAAGGCGACCTCCATCCACCATGCGGCGGATGAATATTCGCCCAGCGTGGTCGCTGTGGACAAGATCGTGACCGAACAGGCCGATCAGCTGCACTGCATGATCTTCGACCGCGGACTGGAGGGAAAAGCCCTCTTGTTCCAGGCGGATTCCGAAGAGGAGCTGGTCCGCCTGCAGTCCGAAATGCTGGACGAGATCGTCCGCATGCTGAAGGCGTACCCCCAGATCCGGTATTTCGGAGGCATAGGACAGCCGGTCAGCCGCATCAGCGCCCTGCCGGAATCCTTCCGGAAGGCCGGCAAAGGCTTTGCCCATCGTTTCTTTGTGGAAGAAAACATGATCGTGGACAGCGACCGCCTGTTCCTGGGACAAATGGACGCGGCCTCGGAAGAGATCGACCTTTCTCACATCAAAAGCAGCCAGATCGACCGCGACGGAATCAAAAGCTTTCTCCGCGTGGGCGACCAGAAGGAAGCCGGGTACTTTGTGGAAGAATTCTTCCAGGAGATCAACGCCTCCGCGATGCGCTCGGGGCTTTTCCGCCAGTACATCGTGATGGATTCGTACTTCTGCGTCGCGGATTTCATGGAAGAGATCGGAGCGCCCCGGGAATGCATCGAACAGCCCGACCCGGCGAGCGGCGTCTTCCAGAACGAGGAGATGGCCCAGCGCTATGTGATCCGCATCATGGAGGAGGCCGTCCGGCAGCGGGAGACGGTCTCGGGCAACCGGTACCGCGACGTGGTGGCGGAATCCCTCGCCTATATCGCCGAAAACTACGCAAACGAGGACCTGACCCTCAACATGATCGCGTCACACGTCAACTTTTCACCCAACCATTTCAGCATGATCTTCTCGCAGCAGACCGGACAGACCTTCATCAGATATCTGACGGATTACCGCATGAACAAGGCCCGGGAGCTCCTGAAATGCACCAGCAAGAAGAGCAGCGAGATCAGCGCGGAGGTCGGGTACAAGGATTCCCATTATTTTTCCTACCTTTTCAAAAAGACCCAGGGGATGACCCCGACGCAGTACAGGGGCGGAGACAGCGCACAGGAGACATGACGAGATGAAAAAGATACGGGAATGGTACAGCGGATCCTCCCTGGCGGCCAAGATCAGGTTCTCCTATCTGATCCTGCTCCTGCCGGTGATGATCTTCCTGATCATTGCTCTCTATAATATGTGGGGCAGCAACCGTCACTACGAGGAAATGATCAATTCCGTCGTGGCCGCCAGCGAATTCAGCCTGGACTTCCAGGAGGATTTTGACTACGAAGCCTATCTTCTGATCGTGGGAAACAAGACGCAGGAAGAGTCCATGCTCTCCTCCATGCTGGACGACGCCAACCGTGTGGTGGCGAGGCTGCAGTCCATGACCGACACCCGTGAAAATCTGGCGAGGCTCTCCAGCGCCGAAAAGTATCTGACCAATCTGGGCACCTACAAGGAACGGATCGAAGAGAACCTGAAGGAAGGCAACCGTTACGAGGACAATATCGAGATCTGGGAAAACGACGTCCAGATCGTGACCAGCCTGGTGAAGGAGACCATCTTCGAGTATATCTACTACGAGCTCCGGGATCTGCAGGAATCCAGGACCCGCTACCAGGAGGTCTTCACCAACATGGTGCTGGCTTCCCTCATCGTTCTGGTCCTGCTGGGCGTGCTGCTCCTGCTTCTTTCCTATATTATTCCAAAGAGCATCACGAGTCCCATCCGGCAGCTTGGGAAGGTGACCGAGCAGGTGGCAAAAGGGGACTTTTCAGTCCGGGCCGAGGTGAACACTACCGACGAGGTGGGGGCTCTCGGCGATTCCATGAACGTCATGATCGACAAGATCAACGACCTTCTGAGCCAGGTCACCACCGAACAGGTCCGTCTGCGGAAGGCAGAATTTCAGCTCCTGCAGTCGCAGATCAATCCGCACTTTCTGTACAATACGCTCGACGCTATCGTCTGGCTTGCGGAATCCGGCGACCAGGAGACCGTCGTCCGCATGGTGGGCAGCCTGTCGGACTTCTTCCGCACCTCGCTGAACCAGGGCCGGGATATCGTCTCGGTCCGTGAGGAACTGACCCACGTCCGCAGTTACCTGGAGATCCAGCAGGTCCGGTACCAGGACATCATGGAATATGTGATCGACGTGCCGGAGGAACTCTATCCCTACCAGATCCCCAAGCTCACCATCCAGCCTCTTGTTGAAAACGCCCTGTACCACGGGGTGAAAAACAAACGGGGCGTAGGCCACATCCGGATCATCGGCGTTCCGGAGAAGGACAGCTTTCTCATCCGCGTGGAGGACGACGGGATCGGCATGACGGAGGAACGGCTGCGCCAGGTGACCGAAGGGATCCGGAAAAAAGCCCCGGCCGAGACCGAGATCTACGGCCTCTACAACGTAAACGAACGCCTCCGCCTGAACTTCGGAGAAAACAGCGGGATCACCATCGAAAGCGTGGACCGGGAAGGCACTTCCGTGACCATTCACCTCCCCTGCACGACCGAAAATCAGCCTTCATAAAAAAATCACCCTTCATCATAAAAAAATCCACCCGGAGCCTGAAAGAGCGTTGGAAAGCCAAAGATTTTCAACCGTTCTCAGAAGTATCTGGATGGATTTTTTGCTTTCGGGGGGATACAATCATATCATCAAAGAAAACGGTTTCGCTTTTTTAAGGAGGAAACAAAATGAAGAAAAGAGTTCTGGCAACAATCATTTCCGCAGCAGCTCTGGCTATCTGCAGCACCGCAATGGTCAACGCAGAAGACGGCCTGATCAAGGTCGGCATCATCAACAACGACCCCAATGAGTCCGGCTATCGTACCGCCAACGACGCAGACCTTCAGAAAATGTTCTGCGAAGAGAACGGCTATGAAGCTGAGTTCGCATACAGCCTGAAGAACGACGAGCAGATCGCAGCCGCTCAGAAGTTCATCCAGGACGAAGTTGACTATCTGCTTCTTTCCGCAGCTGACACAGCCGGCTGGGAAGGCGTTCTGCAGGATGCACAGGATGCAGGCGTTTCCGTGATCCTGTTCGACCGTACCATCGATGCTCCGGAAGATCTGTATGTTGCTTCCATCGTATCCGATATGGCACGGGAAGGCACCACCGCTATTGACTGGCTGTCTTCTCAGGGACTTGACGAGTACAACATCATCCACATCCAGGGCGTTATGGGCTCCGCTGCACAGCAGGGCAGAAGCGCGGCTGTCGACACCTTCGCAGAAGAGGACAACGTAAACATCGTTACCCAGCAGACCGCTGAATGGAACGCTGAAAAAGCACAGCAGATCGTGCAGTCCGTCATCGACTCCGGCGAATCCTTCAACGTAATCTATGCAGAGAACGACGACATGGCTAAAGGCGCTGTCGCTGCTCTGGACAAAGCAAACATCAGCCACGGCGTAGACGGCGACGTCATCGTAATGGGCTTCGACTGCAACAAGTGGGCTCTTGAAGAGCTGCTGGCAGGCAACTGGAACTATGACGGACAGTGCAACCCCTTCCAGGCTTCCTACATCGATGAGATCATCAAAAAGCTCGAAGCTGGCGAAGAGATCGGCGAAAAGGTCGTCATCATGGAAGAAAAAGGCTTTGACGCTTCCACCATCACCCAGGAAGATGTTGACAACTACGGCATCTGATAATCAGTGGAACAGTAATTCATAACAGTTAATAAAGCGCGGTGCAGCGTAATTCTTCTACGCCTGTGCTGCGCTTTTCTAAAGAAGAGAAGTTTCGCATCTGAAAGAGGTATAAGACAGTGAAAGAACACGCCGTACTGGAGATGAAGAATATCAGCAAGACCTTCCCCGGCGTACGGGCTCTGCAGAACGTTGATTTTACGCTCTGTGAAGGTGAGATCCACGCCCTGATGGGTGAAAACGGCGCCGGAAAATCCACCCTCATTAAAGTCATCACCGGCGTCTATGACAAAGACAACGGAGAGGCCTATCTGGCCGGACACGAAGGCCCGGTGACGGTCCATTCTCCGCAGGAAGCCCAGAAGCTGGGCATCAGCACCGTGTATCAGGAAATTACCCTCTGCCCCAACCTGTCGGTCGCCGAGAACATGTTCATCGGCCGCGGGAGCGGAGCAGGCTTGAACTGGAAAAAAATGAATGCGGATACCAACCGTATCCTGCAGTCTCTCGATATACCCGCAAAAGCAAATCAGCAGCTGGGCAGCTGCTCCCTGGCCGTACAGCAGATGATCGCCATCGCCCGCGCGGTGGACATGGAATGCAAAGTCCTGATCCTGGACGAACCGACCTCCTCTCTGGACGAACAGGAAGTGAAAAAGCTGTTCAACCTGATGAGAGACCTGAAAAACAAAGGCGTCGGCATCATCTTTGTCACGCACTTCCTGGATCAGGTCTATGAAGTCTGTGACAAGATCACCGTTCTCCGCGACGGCAAGCTGGTCGGAGAATATGAGATCAAAGACCTCCCCAGAGTCCAGCTGGTGGCCAAGATGCTCGGCAAAGAGATGGACGATCTCTCGGACATCAAGGGTGAGCAGGGCACCTACACATCGGACAGATCCGAAGTCGTCTATGAAGCTGAGGGATTGCAGTCCAACGCAGGCATCCGCCCCTTCAACTTCCATATCAACAAGGGAGAAGTCAACGGCTTTACAGGCCTTCTGGGATCCGGCCGCAGCGAGTGCGTGCGCGCGATCTTCGGCGCGGACCGCGTCCTCCACGGGAAAGTCAAAAAGAACGGAAAAGAAGTCCATATCCATAAGCCCATCGAAGCCATGAAGAACGGCATCGCCTACCTTCCAGAGGATCGTAAGCGCGACGGCATCATCGGAGACCTTTCCGTCCGTGAAAACATCATCCTGGCGCTGCAGAACCTGAAAGGCTTTTTCAAGCCCTTCAGCAAAAGCCAGACCTACAAGTTCGCGGATGAATACATCAAGCTCCTGGACATCAAGACCGCGTCCGCGGATACGCCGATCAAGTCTCTGTCCGGCGGCAACCAGCAGAAGGTCATCGTGGCCAGATGGCTGCTGGCCAACCCGGATTATCTGATCCTGGATGAACCCACCCGCGGCATCGACGTCGGCACCAAGGTGGATATCCAGAAGCTGGTCTTGCAGCTGGCGGCCGAAGGAAAGAGCGTCACCTTCATCTCTTCCGAGACGGACGAGATGCTGCGTACCTGCTCCCGTCTGATCGTCATGCGTGACCGTCAGGTGGTAGGAGAGCTTTCCGGCGAGGACCTGACACAGAACAAGATCATGAGCACCATAGCAGGAGGTGAAGCGAAGTCATGAGCCCGAAAGCAAAAAAATCATTTCAGATCAGCGACCTCTTCCGGAGCCAGATGATGATCCCCGTGATCGCGATCCTGCTGCTTACGATCTTCAACCTGATCATAGGCCCCTCCTTCTTTAACATCCGTCTGGAGGAAAACAACCTGGGCAACGCCGTTCTTTCCGGCAACCTGATCACCATTCTGGACAACGGTTCGGAGCTGGCGATCCTGGCCATCGGCATGACGCTCGTCACGGCCGCTTCCGGCGGACAGGACATCAGCGTGGGCGCCACCATCGCCATCGCGGGCAGCGCCATCCTGAAGATCCTCTGCGGGGACAACCCCCATCCGGAAACCATGCAGGCGCCCATCATCCTGGCCTTCCTGGTCGGCATTCTGGCCGCTATGGCCTGCGGCGCTTTCAACGGCATCCTGGTCGCCTACTTCAAGATCCAGCCCATGGTCGCGACCCTGATCCTGTTCACGGCGGGCCGTTCCATCGCGGCCTGGATCAACAACAACGAGCTTCCCATCATCAAGGATATCGAATTCAGCTACTTCGGCGGCTTCATCCCGGGGATCGCGGTCCCCACGCCGTTCCTGATCGCGGTTGTCTGTGTGATCGTCATCTTCCTTGTGATGAAATTTACGAACCTGGGCCTTTACACCCAGTCGGTCGGCATCAACGAGAACGCTTCCAAACTGATCGGCTTAAACCCGGTCACCATCAAATTCATGACCTTCGTGATCCTGGGCGTCTGTGTGGCGGTCTGCGGCCTGATCAAGGTCAGCCGTATCTCCTCCATCAACTACTCGGTCATCGCAAAGGATATCGAGATGGACGCGATCCTCGCGGTCGCCCTGGGCGGGAACGCTCTCTCCGGCGGCAAATTCAGCATGGCAGCCTCCATCCTCGGCGCCTACGTCATTCAGTACCTGACCACGACCCTGTATCGTATGAAGGTCCCGGCAGACGCGCTCCCCGCCTACAAAGCGGTAGTCGTCATCCTGCTGGTGGTGCTTTCGGCTCCTACCGTGCGGGAATTCTTCTCCAAGAGAAGCAAAAAGCTGAAAACAACGAGAAGGGGGGTCGCCTGATATGTCCAAAAAGAAAAGCGGCGGTTTAGGAGACCGCATCCGGAAGATGTCGGACACGAACCTTCTTCTGACCATCACCATCATCGTGTTCTTCGCGATGTACATCAGCGCCATCGCGTTCATGGGCTCCGGTTTCCTGAAACCCCAGACCTTCTGCAACATCCTGAATAACCAGGCGGCGCTCATCATCTCCGCGTGCGGAATGTCGATCGTCATGATCACCGGCGGCATCGATATCTCGGTCGGCGGCGTGGCCGCGCTGGTCAGCATGAGCTGCGCGGTGCATCTGGATTATCAGAACGGCAGCGTGTTCACGGCGGTCCTGATCGCCCTCGGCATCGGTCTTGCCTTCGGTCTGGTACAGGGCTTCCTCGTGGCCTATCTGGACATCCAGCCCTTCATCGTTTCGCTGGCAGGCATGTTCTTCGCAAGAGGCATGACCACCATCGTGAACACCAAGCCTTTCAACGTGGCGCATGAAGGCTTCAAAGCCCTGAAGGAAACCAGGCTCTATATCCCGGGTCTCGGTTCCGTCAACAAAAAAGGCGCGTTCGTGAACGCCTATGTCGAGATCGGCGTGGTGGTCGCCCTTGTGGTCGTCCTTGTCTTCTTCATCGTCCTTCGCTGGACCAGACAAGGCAGAAACTTCTACGCGGTCGGCGGTTCCCGCCAGAGCGCGCTGATGCTGGGCATCAACGTCAAGAGAACAAGGTTTTATTCGCATCTGATCTGCAGCATTCTGGCAGGCATCGGCGGTTTTGTGTATTTTATGCATGTGGGAAGCGGCTCCGCCTCCCATGCCCAGGGCATGGAGATGGAAGCCATCGCCTCCTCCATCATCGGAGGCACCATGCTGACAGGCGGTGTCGGCAATGTGCTGGGGACCCTTTTCGGCGTCCTTTCCCTGTCGACGATCAAGAACATCGTGACCTCGGCCGGCTTTGACAAAGCCTGGTGGACCGGGATCACAGTGGCTGGAATGCTCTGCATTTTCCTTGTGATCCAGAGCGTTCTGATGTCCTGGAAAAAGAAAGCGATGAGCGGCGGAGATGGCAATTCGTAAAACCATTCGTAAACAAATCAGATATGTTCTTCCTGCGGTCCTTGTATTCTTCTGCCTGGCGTTCTGCTCCTGCAGCGGGAGCGCTTCGGGAGAAGGAAAAACCGGCCCGGAGGCGGAAGAGGAGACGAAAAGGATCGTGGTGGGCTTTTCCCAGCTGGGCGCCGAGTCCGACTGGAGAAGCGCCAACACGGCATCCATGGAATCGACCTTCACCCCGGAAAACGGATATGAGCTGGTGTTCGAGGACGGGCAGCAGAAGCAGGCAAACCAGATCAAGGCGATCCGGATCTTTGTGCAGCGCGGCGTGGATTACATTGTGCTGGCGCCCGTGACCGAGACCGGGTGGGACACAGTCCTGCAGGAAGCGCGTGACGCGGGCATTCCCGTGATCATCGTAGACCGCAAGGTGGATGTGTCCGACGACAGTCTGTTCACATGCCGGGTCGGGTCGGACTTTGAGCTGGAAGGAAAAAAGGCTGCGGAGTGGCTGAAGCAGTACACCGAGGCCAAAGGGATCGCTCCGGAGGATCTTCACATCGTGAACATCCAGGGGACCCTCGGCGCCTCCGCGCAGATCGGGCGGACCAAAGGCCTTTCGGACGCTGCCCGGAAAAACGGCTGGGACCTGATGGCCGAAGTGACGGGAGACTTCACCCAGGCCAAGGGAAGAGAGGCCATGCAGGCCCTTCTGCGGAAGTATGACAACATAAACGTTGTCTACTGCGAGAACGACAATTCCGCCCTGGGCGCCATCGAGGCCATCGAAGAAGCAGGATACAAGACCGGGCTCGACATCGCCTCGGGAGAGATCCTGGTCATCTCCTTTGACGGAGTCAACCCGGAAGCCCTGAAGAGCGTGCAAAGCGGCAAGATCGCCTGCATAGCGCAGTGCAATCCCGAGCAGGGGCCGCTTGTCGAGGAGATCATCCGGAACCTGGAGGCAGGAAAGACTCCGGACAAGATCTCCTACATCGAAGAAGAGATCTTTACGGCGGATGAGACCGTAAAAGAACTGGAGGTGGACGGGACGTCCTATTCCATCACCATTCTGGAACCATGATCATCACTTAAAATGAAAGACCGGAGCACTGTTCCTGTTTCAGTGTTCCGGTCCTGTTTTTTTGTTCTGCTTTGTCCGGATCTCCGACAGGCGTTATTCCTGGGCGCGGTAGTAGGCCTCGAGCCTCGGACGGGCGGCGGCATAGTATTTTTCAAGCCGCTTGTCGAAATGTTTTCCCATGCTGTCCATGATGATCGCGTCGGCTTTTTCGAAGGACATTTTTTCTTTGTAGACACGTTTGCTGACGAGGGCGTCGTACACGTCCGCCACCGCCATGATCCGGGCTTCCAGCGGGATCTCCTCCCCCTTCAGATGATCCGGATAGCCGGAACCGTCCCACCTTTCATGATGGTAGTGCGCCACGTTTTCGGCGATCAGGTGGAACTCCTGGTCGTCCGTGTCCTTCAGGACCTCGTGGACGATGCGGGCGCCTTCCGCCGCATGCTTCTTCATCTGTTCATATTCTTCCTCGGTGAACCTGCCCGGTTTGCGCAGGATCGCGTCGTCCACGGCCACCTTCCCCAGATCGTGCATGGGAGCGGCTTTGATCATGTTTTTACAGAAGGAATCAGTCAGATGCCACGGATTGTCCTTCCGGATCTCGTCCATGAGGATGCGGACCACTTCGCTGGTCCTCATGATGTGCCCGCCGGTGGAATTGTCCCGGCTTTCAACCATCATGGCAAGACTCATGATCAGTTTGTCATGCATCTCCACGATGTTTGCGGTCTTTTTGGCGACCTCTTCTTCCAGTTCGGTGTTGTACTTGTCAAGAAGGGCGATATACTTGTAGTCATCGGTATCGTCTACAAAGAAAAACTGGAAACCGCTCCTTATGTTGGCTACATAGAGATAGCGGATGTTGACCATATAGACCTTGTCGCCGCTTTCATAGTGGAGCAGGTTTTTTTCTTCGTTCAGACGAAAATCCTCCGCCCAGTGCAGGAGAGTCCCGGATAGTTTTTCGTCTTCCCGGATCGGCTTATCTACGGGAAAAGAGCTCAGCTCCGGGAAGATAGTCTTGACGGTCTCGTTGCTTCCGAGATACCGGTATTTAAAATCGATCGACAGATAACCGGTGTCGCCTGTCTGCACCATGGAATCCACCACGGATTCGTCGATATCGTAGAAACATATCCGATAGACGATGATCAGGTAAGAAAGCTGGATGAACGGATAGACGTAGGCGATCACCTCGACGTTTTCCAACGCGATCTTGCCTCCGAAAAAGACCAGGATGGAAGAACCGCCCGGGATGAACAGCAGGGTCGCGATCTTGTGGGAGACTTCGGTCTTTTCGACAAAGCTGTAGATGATCACCGTGAGGCTGACGATCGAAAAAACGGCCAGCATCAGATAGAAAAGAGCATGGCAGAACCCGTATTCCCGGTTTACAAGGGCTCCTCTGCCTCCTATTACGGCGAAATCCACGCTCTTGTAGAACCAGGGCTCATACCCGATCGACAGGACAGAAAAATAGATCGCCGTACAGAAAGCAAACAGGATGAAGATAGTCCGCTTTTTCAGGTAGAACCGGCACAGCTCCAGGATGGTCAGCATGAAGAACAGGGGCAGAAAAGTCCCCGCCAGATAGACGACTTTGTGGGCAAGGACGGCTTCCTCCAGAGATCTGGAGCGGCCGATCATGACAAAACCGGTCTCGGCGACGGGGATCACAAAAAAGATCAGCGAAAAAAAGACGTTGAAATGTCTGTGCCATGTGATGACATAGATCAGGGACAGGATCACCGAAATTGCCAGCAACACTTCATAAGCCATAATATTGTCTCCACTTGTAAATAAGATATCTTTATCATACTATAATGTTATTTAAACGGCAAGCATAAGAACGCCGGCGCGCGGAAGGATAAATGTCTGCGAGGGCACAATCCCCCTTGCTTTTTATAACCGGAGATGATATGATACCAGTACAAAGCGATGACGAGAAGAGTAGGACACGGGAGGCTTCCCAGAGAGAGGCGCGTTTTGCTGCGAGCGGCTCAGGCTGAAGTGATCTGAAGACCATCTCCGAGCGGCACCAATCCTGCCCGCCGGCCGCGTTAAAAGCCAGAATGAGTGCCGGGACCTTTCTCCCGGAAAGATGGGTGGAACCGCGGATACGTACGTATGCGTCCCTTCTGAAACCGACAGCGGAGCTTCAGGAGAGGACGCTTTTCTTTTGAAGAGAACCGCTGAATCCATACACAGAGGAGGAAAACACATGATCATCACACTGAAAGACGGAAGCCGGAAAGAATACGCCGAAGCCATGTCGGCCTATGACATTGCCCGGGACATAAGCGAAGGGCTCGCACGAGCCGCCTGTGTCGCCGAGGTGGACGGAAAGGTCGTCGACCTTCGCACCATCGTGGACAAGGACTGTTCCCTGAATATCCTGACCTTTGACAGCGACGAAGGGAAGAAGGCTTACCGCCATACCTGCTCCCACGTGCTCGCGGAAGCGGTCAAAAACCTCTATCCGGACGCAAAGCTGACCATCGGACCGGCCATCGCGGACGGCTATTACTATGATTTCGACATGCCGTCTCTGGACAGGGCCGCGCTGGACGAGATCGAAAAAGAGATGAAAAAGATCATCAAAAAGGGAGACCGTCTGGAATTCTTCACGCTTTCCAGAGAAGAGGCCATCCAGCTGATGACGGAACGGAACGAGCCCTACAAAGTCGAGCTGATCAACGATCTTCCCGAAGGAGAGACCATCTCCTTCTATAAACAGGGCGAGTTTGTGGATCTCTGCGCAGGGCCCCATCTGATGAGCACCCGCCCCATCAAGGCGTTCAAGCTGACTTCTTCCTCCGGCGCTTACTGGAGAGGAGACGAGCACAACAAGATGCTCACCAGGATCTACGGGACGGCCTTCAACAAAAAAGAAGACCTGGAAGAATACCTGGCTTATCTCGCCGACATCAAAAACCGCGACCACAATAAGCTGGGCCGCGAGATGGATCTGTTCACGACGGTGGATGTCATCGGTCAGGGCCTGCCGCTCTTCATGCCCAAGGGCACCAAGATGATCCAGAAGATGCAGCGCTGGATCGAGGACCTGGAGGATTACGAATGGGGCTATGTCCGCACCAGGACGCCTCTGATGGCAAAATCCACCCTGTATAAGATCTCCGACCACTGGTATCACTACAAGGACGGCATGTTCGTCTTCGGTTATGAAAACAAGGAAGATCTGAACAACGCAGCCGACGCCGGCCGTGAAATCCATGGCGTGGAAGACCTGGCCATGATCGAAAAGGACGCGGACAGCAACGTGTACGCCCTTCGTCCCATGACCTGTCCTTTCCAGTATTATGTGTACAAAGCGCGCCAGAAGAGCTACCGCGATCTGCCGTACCGCATGGGCGAAACGTCCACGCTCTTCCGGAACGAGGATTCCGGCGAGATGCACGGCCTGACACGTGTGCGTCAGTTTACGATCTCCGAAGGACACCTGGTGTGTACGCCGGAACAGATCGACCAGGAGTTCAAGAACTGCGTAAGCCTTGCCCGCTACTGCCTGTCCACCCTGGGTCTTGAGGAGGACGTGACCTACCGCTTCTCCAAATGGGATCCCAACAACGCCGACAAATACCTTGGAACAGCGGAGGAATGGGACAGAGTTCAGGCAGCCATGAAGACCATCCTGGACGAGATCGGCCTCGAGTACACGGAAGCCGACGGCGAAGCCGCCTTCTACGGCCCCAAGCTGGACATCCAGGCCAAGAACGTCTACGGCAAGGAAGACACCATGATCACAGTCCAGCTGGATATGTTCCTGGCTGAACGTTATGACATGACTTATATCGACAAGGACGGCAACAAAAAGCGTCCGTATATCATCCACAGGACCTCCATGGGATGCTATGAGAGAACGCTGGCCTGGCTGATCGAAAAATACGCGGGCAAGTTCCCGACCTGGCTCTGCGCGGAGCAGGTCCGCATTCTGCCCATCTCCGAAAAATACATCGATTATGCGCAGTCCGTCTTCAAAGAGCTCAGAAAGAACGGCGTGGATGTCCAGGTGGATACCCGCTCCGAAAAGATCGGATACAAGATCCGGGAAGCCCGCATGGACAAGATCCCCTACATGCTGATCGTGGGCGCCAAGGAAGAGGAAGAAGGCAAGGTCTCCGTCCGGAGCCGTTTCGCAGGCGACGAAGGAACCAAACCGCTGCAGGAATTCATCGACATGATCTGTGAAGAGATCCGCACAAAAGCGATCCGGAAGGAAGAGCCGCAGGAAGAGAAAGCATAAACAAAAAGGCAGCACCGGTCCTTAAGACTCATCCGGTTTCCAGGGGAAGGAGGCAGAGCCGTGTTCCAGAGAATACGTGCATGGCTTGGCATTGATAAAGGAAGCCAGTATTATATCAACTATTTCGACTTCGGGAACATGCGGTCGGCGGTCTACATGTCCGCCGTCATCATAACGCTGGAAGTCTGGATGCTCTACAACCTGTTCACGATCCTGCGGAACGATCCCACCAGAACGACCGAGTGGATCGTAGGCCATCTTGCGGCCTACCTGTCCCTCCTCGCGATGGCTGTGATCCAGCTGGTGCACTCCATCCACTGCATCCGGAAAAACAAAAACAATCATAAGAGGACCGTGACCATCAGCTGGATCTTCGCCATGGTGGCCATCGCCTTCGGCATCTATATCTGTACCAGCGACTACCGGAAGGGCGAGCAGATCTTCACCTTTGTTTCCATGCTGATCTTTGCCCTCTGCCTGCTGCACTGGAGGCCCCTGACGGTACTGTTTCTGTCCGTGATCTCATTCGCGGCCATGTATTTCGTCATGGTACAGGTGGACGCCGCCAAAGATACGACGCCGACCCTGGCGACGCAGATCAATTTCTTTGTCATGTGGATCTGCGTCACGATGTGCGCTCTCGCCAACTATTCGGTGCGCCGGAGAGAAGCGCTCCAGTCAGAAAACCTGAACAAGGCGTATGCGGCCCTGGAGGAGTATTCCCAGTCGGACGTCATGACAGGCATGCAGAACGTCTACAGCTTCCGCGAAAACGTCCTTTCTCTGAGAGAGGGAGACGCCCTGCGCGGCGCCGGCATCCTTTTTCTGAACATTGTCAATTTCAGGACGTACAACGAGGGGTACGGTCTTGAATGCGGCGACAGGGTGCTGAAGGATCTGGGAAACGCCCTGCAGAAGGAATTCCTGGGACGCCCGGCCGCCCGCATCTCGGACGACCATTTTATCGTGTTCAGCCCCCTGGACGTGTGCGAGGAAGCTTATCCCTACCTTTTCGAGGCGCTGCGTCCGGAGGAGACCCATCTGCAGCGGCTGCGGGCCGGTTTCTATCCCGTAAAGCCGGATGAACCGGACATCAACATTGCGATCGACCGCGCAAGGGTGGCCTGCCGCCATTCCACAGGCTTTCTCTCGGACGGCATCCGGGTCTACGACAAGGATCTGGAGATGCAGCTGAAAAGAAAAAGTTATATCGTAAGCCACCTGGATAAAGCGCTCCGGGACGGCAGCATACAGCCGTTATACCAGCCGGTGGTCTCCCTGGACAATAATGAGATCTACGCCATGGAGGCGCTCGCCCGCTGGAAGGATGAGGAAGCCGGCCTGATCAGGCCTTCGGAGTTTATCCCGATCCTGGAGGAATACCACCTGATCCACATCCTGGATGAATACATCCTGACCGAGACCGCCCGGATGCTCAAAAACCGGATGGACGCAGGAGACAGAGAGGTCCCTGTATCGATCAATCTGTCGCGCCTTGATTTTGAGCTGTGCGATGTTCCGGCACTCTTTGCGAGAGCGGCGGATGAGAATAAGATCCCCCATCACCTTCTGAACGTGGAACTGACCGAGACCTCGGTCATGAAGAACCCGACGTCCCTTTTCAACGATCTGACAGCGCTCAAAGAGAACGGCTTCAGGATCTGGCTGGATGATTTTGGCAGCGGCTTTTCCTCCCTCAATGTGCTGAAGGATTTCGCGTTTGACATGCTGAAGATCGACATGGAGTTCCTGGAAGACTTTGCGGGAAGCGAGAGAGCCCGCAGCATCATTGAGAACGTGGTCCACATGTCCCGTGACATTTCGGCCGTCTCCCTGATCGAGGGGGTCGAGAACGAGGAACAGGCAGCGTTTCTCAGGAATATCGGCTGTGAAAAAGCACAGGGCTTTTATTTTGCCCGCCCCACCGAAAAAGAGCAACTGAAGATATGACATCCCCAAAAGGAGGACCGAATGAACATTTATTTCCATGAAAAAAACAAAACCTTTCATCTACAGAACGACCAGGTGAGCTACGTCATGTGCATTCTGCCTACGGGACAGCTCGGCCAGCTGTATTTCGGACGGAAGATCCATGACAAAGAGGACTTCGGCTATCTTCTGGAGGGAGCCGTCCGTTCGCACAGCGCTTTCCCGCAGGAAGGCGCCTTCGGGATCTCCCCGGAGCATGTCAAGCTCGAGTATCCTTCCTACGGGACGGGTGATTTCCGCCACGGCGCTCTGGAAATCCTGCAGGAAAACGGAAGCCGCGTGACCAAATTCAGGTACGAGTCCCACGAGATCCTCCCCGGAAAACCGGCCCTTGAAGGCCTGCCGGCTACCTATACGGAGGATGACAGCGAAGCGCAGACCCTGGTGATCCACATGACGGATCCGGTGGTCGACATGGAGCTGCAGCTGTACTATACGCTCTTTGCTGACCAGGGGATCATCGCCCGCTCCGCAAAGATCGTCAACCACTCACAGAAGAGCGTACAGATCGAGAAGGCCATGAGCCTCTGCCTGGATCTGCCGGACTGCCATTATGACTGGATCCAGTTTTCAGGCTCCTGGGCGCGGGAACGCCGCCCGGTGGAGAGAAGGCTGGATATCGGTACGACCGCGGTGGAGAGTCTCCGCGGACACTCTTCGCACCAGCAGAATCCCTTTGTGATCCTGAAAAGACCGACAGCCAACGAGTTTTCGGGCGAATGCATCGGTTTTTCCTTTGTATACAGCGGCAACTTCTCCATCAGCGCCCAGGTGGATCCCTACCGTGTGACCCGTATCCTGGTGGGCATCAATCCGACCTGGTTCTCCTGGAAGCTCTCGGCAGGCGAATCCTTCCAGACCCCGGAGGCCGTGATGGTCTATACAAGGAGCGGTCTGAACGGCCTTTCCCAGATCTACCACAAGCTGTACAGGGAACGTCTGGCCCGCGGCGTATGGCGTGACAAAGAACGTCCCATCCTCATCAACAACTGGGAAGCCACCTACTTTGATTTCAACGAAGAGAAGCTCCTCGCGATCGCGAAAAAAGCAAAGGAATGCGGCGTAGAGCTGTTTGTCCTGGACGACGGCTGGTTCGGCGGACGCCGTGACGACCATGCGGGACTCGGCGACTGGTACGCGGCGAAAGAGCTGCTTCCGGGAGGCATCCAGGGTCTTTCCGAAAAAGTGGAAGCCCTCGGGCTTTCCTTCGGCCTGTGGATCGAGCCGGAGATGGTCAACCCGGATTCGGACCTCTACAGAGAGCATCCGGACTGGTGCCTGCACGTGCCGGACAGAGCTCCGTCGCTCAGCCGCAACCAGCTGGTGCTGGATTTCTCACGCCGCGAGGTCGTGGACCATATCCACGGCATGATCTCGGAGATCCTCCGCACCTCCAAAGTTTCCTATATCAAATGGGATATGAACCGCAGCGTGACAGACTGCTACAGCGTGGCAGCGGAACCGGACAGACAGGGCGAGATCTTCCACAGACATATTCTGGGCGTTTACGACCTGTATGAAAGGCTGATCAGGGAATTCCCGCACATCCTGTTCGAATCCTGCGCAGGCGGCGGCGCCAGATTTGACCCGGGCATGCTGTATTACGCTCCGCAGGCCTGGACCAGCGACGACACCGATGCGGTGGAGAGGGTACGGATCCAGTACGGTTCTTCCTACTGCTATCCCGTGGTCAGCATGGGCAGCCATGTTTCGGCGGTCCCCAACCATCAGCTGAACCGCGTCACGCCGCTCAAGATGCGCGCGGAGGTTGCCTTCTTCGGCACCTACGGCTACGAGCTGGATCTGAACCGGCTTTCGGAAGAAGAGCAGGCGCAGGTCTGCGAATATACCGCCTTTATGAAGGAGCACCGCCGTCTCATCCAGTTCGGAACCTTCTACCGGCTGCGTTCTCCCTTCAAACACAATGAGTCCGCCTGGATGGTGGTGAGCGAAGACAGGCAGGAAGCGCTGGTCGGCTTCTACCGGACCCTGAGCCGCGCGAACTGGCATTTCTCCAGGATCGCACTGTCCGGCCTTGATCCGGACACCATGTACAGCGTGAACGGTGAAAAAGGGTTCTACGGCGACGAGCTGATGTACACCGGCATGATCGTGAGCGACGGAACCTCCGGAAAGACCGGGGAGAATATCGC
>CAMOQF010000007.1 GCA_946622645.1 uncultured Blautia sp. | reverse complement strand
TCCGTCGTATACTAATTTATTTCCGTCCGCTGCAAGCCTGCATTCCGAAGGCAGCTTCCCGTCCGTCGTATACTAATTTATTTCCGTCCGCTGCAAGCCTGCATTCCGAAGGCAGCATCCCGTCCGTCGTATACTAATTTATTTCCGTCCGCTGCAAGCCTGCATTCCGAAGGCAGCTTCCCGTCCGTCGTATACTGTATACTTTCGTCCGCTGAAAGCGCCCCTTAATTTCTCTTCAGTCTGACGACGATGTGGCGGTAGGGCTCTTCCCCTTCGCTGATGGTCTCTACAAACTTGTTGCTCTGCAGGGCAGAATGGATGATCCTTCTTTCATAAGGATTCATGGGCTCGAGAACTACCGGACGGCGGGTCTTTTTCACTTTGTAAGCGATGCCCTTTGCCAGGTTTTCCAGCGTGTCTTTTCTGCGTCTGCGATAGTCTTCTGTGTCAAGCTTGACACGGATATAGTTTTCCTTGCCCTGATTGACCACAAGGCTGGTCAGATACTGAAGACTGTCGAGCGTCTGGCCTCTTTTGCCGATCAGAACGCCCATGTCGTCGCCTTCAAAATCCACTTCCAGGCTTCCGTCTTCACGGTTGTAGACTGATTTGATCTCGACTTCGCCGAGATCCATGGCGTCGAAGATCTCCTTTAAGAAGGCGGCCGCTTTCTGTTCCACTTCCTGGATCACGGCTTCATCCTTGATGATCTCGATCGGCTTGCTCTGATGAACAGGCTTCTCTTCCGCAGGCTCTTCCGCCTTTTCTTCTTTGGTGGCCTTTTCCTTCTTTTCGGCTTTGGCCTTTTCTTTGGGACGTTTTTCCTTGGGTGCTTTTTCCTGGGCCGGTTTTTCCTCTGCAGGCTTTTCGGCGGCTTCTTCAGCTGCTTCTTCTTTTACAGGGGCCGGTTCCGGAGCTTTCTTTTCTTTTGGCTTGTTGTCTTTTGCAGGCTTTTTGTTTTTGCCGGAATCCTTTTTGCCGGCGCTCTTTATGGAATCAAGGCTTACGCTGCCGACAATGTCTTTGATCTCCTGTTCTTCGGCGCTCTCGGTCTTTCTGCGCGCTTTGATGACAGCAGGCTTTGCTCCAAAGCCGAAGAAGCCGGCGCTGCCTTCGGAGATCACGACAATATCCAGCTCGGAGCTTGCGGCTCCCAGCTCGATGACGGCCTTGGTGATGGCCTCATTTTTATTTTTGGCAGAAAACTGTCTGTATTCGTCCATGGTGTTTCCTCACTTCTTTTTATTTCTCTCTTCAAAATCACGCACCATGTTGGCTCTGGCTGTGATGCTGCCCGGTTTGGCCGATCTGGCTTTTTCGTACGCGTCATTCACCTGTTTGGCTTTGGTGCTTTCATTGGCTTTGCTGCTGCCTTTGTCTATATTCCGTACGCTCTGATGCGCCTGAGTAGTGATCTTCTGTGAGGGAAGGCCTTTTTTGGCTCTTTTGGCTTCCATCTTTTTCAGGTTTTCGTTGATCAGATCGTCCATATCGATCTTGTCCAGACGACGGTTGATCACCACCTGCTGCACACTTCGCACCACGGCGCTGGCAATCCAGTAGATACCCATACCAACGGGGAATGTGAAACAGAAGACTGCCGACATGATGGGCATGATGGTGTTCATGGTCTTCATGGAATTGCCCATGGCGCTGGCGTCATCGTTGTTGGCGCTGGGCTGCGGCATAAGCTTGATGTTGGCTACCTGTGTCGCCCAGGAAAGGAGCGGAATCAAAAGAGCGATGATCGCAAGTAAGAGCGGTCCGTTCCCCTGGATAAAGTCCATAATGTACGCGAGAGGCTGGTTGGCGATGTTCAGCTTTAAGAAGCTCTGCATCGGAGAGATCTCGCCGGCCGTTTTTGTGATGGTAGAAGTGAGTCCCGAAAATTCACTCACGTTTTTCAGGCTTTCCCACTGTTCTGTGGTCAGCGCGTACAGGAAATCGATGATGGAGTTTTTGGTGGCGACACCGTCCTCCAGGATCAGGCTCACACGGTTTATCTTATTATCCGTCATGAACTGCTGTACGATCTCCGTATAGCCGCTGATATTGGTGATCCCGGTGACCAGATCGGTAAAGATATCCTTTACGCTGCCGACATAGGCCGGGATACGGTAGATAACCTGCCACAAAGCCATCAGAATAGGAAACTGGATGGCAAGCTGCAGACAGCTGCCGGTGGGAGAGGTGCCATATTTCTGGTAGATGGCCTGCGTCTCCTCGTTCATCTTCTGCATGGATTCCTGATCGCGTTTGCCTTTATATTTTTTCTGTACAGCCTGGATCTCCGGCTGCATGATGGCACTCAGTTTTGAGAATTTCTGCTGTTTGATCTGCAGCGGCGTCATCAGAAGATAGATAATAATACTGAAGATGATGATGCACAGACCCAGATTATGAATCCCGAAGAGATTTAAGAATCTGTAGATCCCATCCATGATAAAGCCCATGAGGGAAGCGATCTGTCCGATGATCGGCGTGCTGCTCTTTGTTGCTAATAAAATATCCAAGTTTGATTCCTCCTGAAATGGAATACTCTGATTCAGTCTTTACGGCACCGGGTCATACCCTCCGTGGGAGAAGGGATTGCACCGCAGGATCCTCCAGACAGCCAGAAGACCGCCTTTTACTGCGCCGTATTTTTGAACTGCTTCCAATCCATATTGAGAACAAGTGGGAATATAGGGACATTTTGTCCTTTTCATCGGTGAAATATATTTCTGATAGAGAAGGATCAGTTTTATCAAAGCTTTTTTTGCCACGAAACTCATCTATCCTTTCTGCCGGCAGATCTTATGTTTGTTAGAAAGGTGGAGGAGAGCGCTTTCGATCTCGAAATAACTTCTGTCTTTTGCGGAAGGTCTTGCGATCACTACGATATCCAGACCTTTCTGATAGTCCTCCTCGTGCAGCCGGTATGCTTCTCTGATCAATCTGGTGATTCTGTGGCGTACCACACTGTTTCCTACTTTTTTGCTTACCTGTATTCCCAGACGATTCTTATTGTACTGATTTGACAGTACATACATCACCAGATACCGATTAGCCTGCGATGTTCCATCTTGATAGACTGTTTGAAAATCTTTGTTTTTTTTAAGTGATTCTGAAAAAATCATAGGAACCTGTCCTAAAACTGTATAGAAGAAAAGACCACATGGATATGCGGTCTTTATGGTTTAAGCTGAAAGCTGCTTTCTTCCTTTTAATCTTCTTGCCGCCAGAACCTTGCGTCCGCCCTTGGTGCTCATGCGGGCTCTGAATCCGTGTACTTTTGCTCTGGATCTTTTTTTCGGCTGAAATGTCATTTTCATAGCAAAACACCTCCTTATTTATATTCTTGTATCTCCCTATCTCAAAAGAACATCATATCAATTATATGCATTTTCCTTCCATTAGTCAAGGAAAATCATACAAATAATTGCTGTTCACGCCATAACCGCAGGCGTTTGGGTCTTGCATCCTTCATTGAACAGCAGCAAAAAAGCTGCCGCTTTTTACGGCGGCAGCTTTCCATGATTTATATGTCTTTATTATTTGACAAATTTATCACGTTTGACATAGGAGGTGTGCAGATCGTGATGTGCTTTGCCTTTTCCGAAGCCTTCGGTATACCACTCGGAATACAGAGTCTTGATGAAGGGTGACTCGTGAGACTTGCGGAGGGTCATGGCCTGGTCCTGATCATACAGGGCTTTTGCACGAACCGCCTTCAGGTCTACGGTGTCACGCACATACTGCGGCTGATAGGGCTGTCCGCCGCCGTTTACGCAGCCGCCGGGGCATCCCATGATCTCGATGAAGGCCCAGCCTTCAGGATTGCCGGCTGCAAGCTTGTCCATGATGACTTTTGCTGCTGCAGCGCCGCTTCCTACGGCTACCTTGATCTTTGTGCCTGCGATGTCGACTTCTGCCTGCTTGAGGCCTGCGGTACCACGGACTGCATGGAAGTCTACATCTGTGTTATCCTTGCCGGTGAGCCAGTCGTTTGCGGTACGGAGAGCTGCCTCCATAACGCCGCCGGTAGCGCCGAAGATAACGGCTGCGCCGGTGTCCTCGGAGAGCGGGCTGTCAAATTCTTCATCCGGAAGGGCAGTGAACTGGATACCTGCACGATCGATCATGCGGCCAAGTTCTCTGGTGGTGATCACAACGTCGACATCCGGATATCCGGAAGCATCTTCGTCATCGCGTCCGATCTCGAACTTCTTGGCGGTACAGGGCATCACGGAAACCACTACGATATCCTTGGGATCGATGCCTTCTTTTTCTGCCCAGTAGGTCTTGATCACGGCACCCATCATGGTGTGCGGAGACTTGCAGGTGGACAGATGCGGGGTCAGATCGCCGTAATAGGTCTCGCAGAATTTGACCCAGCCGGGTGAGCAGGAGGTGATCATGGGAAGAACACCGCCGTTGTTCATGCGCTCTACCAGCTCGTTTGCTTCTTCTACGATAGTCAGGTCGGCACCTGCGTCGGTATCAAAGACTTTGTAGAAGCCCAGACGACGAAGAGCAGCGGCCATTTTGCCTTCCACGTTGGTTCCGGGAGCCATGCCGAAGCATTCGCCCAGGGTGGCGCGGACTGCGGGAGCGGTCTGCACGATGACCTTCTTGGAGGGATCTGCCAGAGCAGCCCATACCTTATCGGTGTCGTCCTTTTCCATCAGAGCGCCTGTGGGACATACAACCGTACACTGACCGCAGGCGATACAGGGCGTATTTACCAGGGACATGCCGAAGGCCTGGCCGATGTAGGTATCGATACCACGGTCATTGGCACCCAGGACGGATACAAACTGTTCGTTGCAGGCTGCCACGCAGCGGCGGCAAAGGATACATTTGTTGTTGTCTCTGACCAGATGCGGCATGGAGGTATCCAGCTCGTAGATCGGGCGGAAGCCTTCAAACGCATGCTCGTCCACGCCGTACTCTCTGCAGAGTTTCTGCAGTTCGCAGTTGGTGGAACGTACGCAGGACAGGCACTCTTTCTGATGTACGGAAAGCATAAGTTCCAGAGTGGTCTTTCTTGCTTTCTGAACCCTTGCGGTATTGGTGCGGACATCCATTCCTTCCGCTACCGGGAATACGCAGGATGTAACTATACGGCCGTTTGCCTCTACTACACAGATACGGCAGGCACCGATCTCGTTCTTGTCTTTCATGAAGCACAGGGTGGGGATCTCCACTCCCGACTGACGGGCCGCTTCAAGGATGGTAGTATTCTCCGGAACGCTGACAGGAATACCGTTAATCGTTAAATTAATCATTTTTTCCATTCTTATCCGGCTCCCTTCTTACTGTTTACTGATGGCCTTGAACTTACAGTTGGCCATGCAGGCTCCGCACTTGACACACTTATCCTGGTGGATCTCGAAGGAGGCCAGTTTATGTCCGGGTGCGATATAATCTGTGCGGGTAATGGTGTTGACCGGGCAGTTTCTTGCGCAGAGACCGCAGCCGATACATTTTTCTTTGTCAATGCTGAAGGACAGCAGATCCTTACATACGCCGGCCGGACACTTCTTGTCGACCACGTGAGCGACATATTCGTCACGGAAGAATTTCAGCGTTGCAAGCACCGGGTTGGGAGCTGTCTGTCCCAGACCGCAGAGAGAGTTCTCTTTGATGTAATAGCAGAGCTGTTCGATCTTGTCCAGATCTTCCAGGGTACCCTGACCCTTGGTGATCTTTTCGAGCATCTCCATCAGTCTCTTCATGCCGACACGGCAGGGCGTACATTTACCGCAGGACTCGTCTACCGTGAAGTCAAGGAAGAACTTGGCCATATCGACCATACAGGTGTCTTCATCCATGATGATAAGACCGCCGGAACCCATCATGCAGCCGATGGCTGTCAGGTTATCATAATCGACAGGCGTATCGATCAGGGACTCCGGAATACATCCGCCGGAAGGACCGCCGGTCTGAGCAGCTTTGAACTTCTTGCCGTTCGGGATACCGCCGCCGATGTCCTCGATGATCTCGCGGAGCGTGGTGCCCATGGGAATTTCCACAAGACCGGTGTTGTTGATCTTGCCGCCGAGCGCGAAGACCTTGGTTCCTTTGGACTTTTCGGTACCCATGGATGCAAACCATTCCGCACCTTTCAGGATGATCTGCGGGATGTTCGCGAAGGTCTCAACGTTGTTTTCAACGGTGGGAGAGCCGTACAGACCCTTGACTGCCGGATAAGGCGGACGGGGACGAGGCTCGCCTCTGTTGCCCTCGATGGAGGTCATCAGAGCTGTCTCTTCACCGCAGACGAATGCGCCTGCGCCGAGGCGGATCTGCAGATCAAAGCTGAAGCCGGAGTCAAAAATGTTTTCACCCAGAAGGCCGTACTCTCTGGCCTGGCCGATGGCGATGGCAAGACGTTTGACGGCGATGGGATATTCTGCACGTACATAGACATAGCCTTTGGTAGCGCCGATGGCGTAACCGGCAATGGCCATGGCCTCGATGATGGCGTGGGGATCGCCTTCCAAAACGGAACGATCCATGAATGCGCCCGGGTCACCTTCGTCGGCGTTGCAGACTACATATTTCTGAGGCGCTTTGTTGGGAGCGCAGAGAGCCCACTTACGTCCGGTGGGGAATCCGCCGCCGCCTCTGCCTCTTAATCCGGAATCCGTAACGCATTTGATAACGTCTTCCGGAGTCATTTCCGTAAGGGCTTTGCCCAGAGCGGCATAGCCGTCCATGGCAATGTATTCTTCGATGTTTTCAGGATCGATCACACCGCAGTTCCTAAGAGCGACTCTCTTCTGCGCTTTGTAGAAGCGGGTCTCGGAAAGAGCGGTCTCGGTATGTGTGTCTGTCGGAGCTGCATCGGTGTCGTTGTACACCAGACGATCAACCGGACGTCCTTTTAACAGATGCTCTTCGACGATCTCGGGAACATCCGCTTCGGTGACGCGGCTGTAGAAAGTGCCGTCCGGATAGACGATCACGACCGGGCCTAAGGAGCAAAGTCCGAAACATCCGGTCTGGACCAGCTTGATCTCATCCTGCAGGTCATAATTCTGAATCTGTTTTTCGAATTCCGCGCGGATCTTGGGGCTGCCGGATGACGTACAGCCGGTACCGCCGCAGATAAGTACCTGTGATCTTATCATAGCTCAGTGTACCTCCGTTAAGACTGATATGCGCCGATCGTGTACTGTTCCACGACCTGGCCGCCCTTCAGGTGCTTCTCGACGACTTCTTTAGCCTTATCCGCCGTCATCTTTACATAGGTAACTTTTTCTTTTCCTGCCTCGAAGATCTCAACGACAGGCTCATACTGACAGATACCGATGCATCCGGTCTGAGAGACTGTCACCTTGTCGGAAAGATTCTCCTCATTGACATCTTTTACAAACTCGTTCAGCACGGGTCTCGCGCCTGCAGCGATCCCGCATGTGGCCATACCCACGACTACACGGACATCGCCCGAGCCCTCGCGAAGAACAACCTTGTCCTGCATCCTGGCTTTGATTTTCTGAAGTTCCGCCAAAGATTTCATAAGTCAACCTCCTAATTTTATTCTGTATCATGAGGACCGGTATACTGTTCATTCAAGTATTCCTCGATCCACTTGATGACTTCATATTCGTTCAGTGGAACACCGTCCAAAACTTCCCGTATCTGTCGTGTGTCCATTTCCACAAGAACGTCTTTATCCGGCTTCCGGATTTTGTGTCGAAAGTAAAAATCCGTATCCGGATGCCCCTGGATCAATGTGCAGATGGTTGATACCACATCTCCCAGGGGGGTAAAATCAATACTGTCCTGATAAAACAGGGCTTCCACTTTGGTTCCGTGATCCTCCGGATCGGCTTCGCGGGTTTTGGACTGCACCGTCATATAACCCCCCGTCTGTTCGGCCGCCAGCTTTAAGAGCGGAAGGCCCATGCCCACCTTGCGGGTGGTCCGGGTGGTATAAAACGGATCCGTGACGCCTTTCAAAACTTCTTCGGACATGCCCGATCCGTTGTCCTCTATGGTAAGCTTCAGTGTATTGCCCTCCTCATCGACGAGGATGGAGGTGAGGGCCGCGCCGGCTTTCACGGAATTTTCGGTGATATCCAGAATATTAAGCGACAGTTCCTTCACAGCTTTTCTCCCTTGATGATCCGGATCAGATTGTGTCTGACCAGCGCTCCGGAATAAGGCTCATCCGGAATTTCAAGAGACTCGTTGTCTTCCCGCAGGTCCTGCAGATAGTGGGCGTCCGAGCTCACCAGGACCAGTTTGTCTTCCAGATGGTATTCCTTTGTATATTCCTCGATGTTTTTTTGAAAGTGCAGCTCCACGGCCGGATAGTCCGGTTCCGGCGGAAGAGTGCCGAGCACGGCGATGACGCCGTTTGCCTGGCGGTCGATATGCGCCGGGTAGCAGACGCCTCCGTATTTTTCAACGATCCCGGGAACATCTTCATAAGAGATGTTGGTGGCGTTGGTGAGAAAGTCGGGCTCTTCGCCGATCACTTCATCCTCGCCGTCCAGGATCAGCTGATCCCCGAAGATCTCTTTGTTGTTGGGAAACCGGATCCGGTATGTATCCACCTCGTCATTGAACCGCAGCGCATCCTCCAGCTCCGGGAAGAGGCAGACGACGTGGATATCCTCCGACGTGGTGAGCTCCATGCCCGGTATGGGGATGATGCCGTACCGTTTGCACGCGGTGAAAAACGCGGGACAGTTCCTGCAGCTGTTGTGATCTGTCAGGGCCAGGATCTGAATATTGTTCAGCACGGCCATTCCGGCCAGGTTGTTTGGCGTATTGTCGTTGTCCGCGCAGGGCGAAAGACAGGAATGTACGTGCAGGTCATATGTGTAACGGCTCATGACAGAAGCTCATGAAGCCTTACGGCTGTTTCGTAGATGGGGAGCGGACTTTTGAGAACGTTGATGTCCTTTATTTCGGCCTGGGCTTTTACATCCTCGGGAAGATCCACGTCTTCCGCAAGGATCACGCAGGCTGTGTCCGCCAGAGTCGCCACCGCGATCACATTGATGTTTGACATGATGGTGATCCAGGCATTGTCCTGGGAAGCCCTTCCCATGACCCAGCTCAGCAGATCCCCGATATAAACACCGTCTATCTCCCGATCTCCGTCGGGAAGGGTGATCTCCAAAAAGCCATTGTTTAAAAGATCGGAAACTTTCATTTCCCTGTTTCTCCTCTTGCAATCAGGATGGGGCAGGAGACCTCTTTGATGCCCTGCCGCACGATATCCTCCGCATGAGCTCTGCAGTTCGGAGCACCGCAGGCGCCGCAGTCGATCCCGGGAAGCATACCCCTGATCCGCTGAATATCGGCCATCATCCGCATGGATTCGCCGATATTGCTGCTGAGCCTCGACATGGGTACGTACGCCGGCATTTCGCCAAACAGGAAATTATCCGGGATATACTGTTCATCCTTATCCGGAAAGTTAACTGCCATCGGCAGACATCGGCTGATGGCCCGCAGTCTGCTCTTTGCAATGAAGGGATTCTGTACCGTAAGGACTCCTCCCACACAACCGCCGGGACAGGCATTCAGTTCTACAAATTTGACATGCTGGATATTGCCGTTTTCGATCTCCTCCAGCACCATCCGGACATTGTCGATCCCATCCGCGGCCAGATAATCCTCGTTGAGGATGGCGGTGGATTCGCCGCCGCTTTCGGCCCAGATGATACCGTTCATTCCTGTCTCCGACAGGTTTTCCATGATTTCGTCACGTTTCATGACGTCCAGGAGGCGGAAGTACACATCGCTGATGGCTACCACAGCATCCACTTTGCTTTTGTATTCCCCGAAATTGTTGTGCACGTAGCTCATCTTGGAAGGACAGGGCGAGATAAAGCAGACGCCGATATCCGAGTCTTCCAGTTCCGGGTGTTCTTCTTTGGCTTTTTTTCTTGCAAGGTCCGCAGCCACCTCCATGGGCGGGAGCATGTGAAGCACATGATCCTCCAGAGAGGGGTAGACCAGAGAAATAAGCCGGAGCACCGCGGGACAGGCGGAGCTGATGAGCGGACGGGCGATCCCGTCGGCTTTCATGTACTTTCTGGTGTAGGCCGAAACCAGCTCAGCGGCTTTGGCCACTTCATATACGTCATGAAAACCGATCTTTTTGAGTCCGTTCAGGATATAGTCTACGTCGTCCATGTTGTTGAACTGACCGTAGAGGCTGGGAGCCGGAAGCGCGATCCTGTAGCGGAAACGCTTCATGACATCGATGCTGTCCGTCTCGGCGCGCTTGGCGTGATTGGGACAGATGCGGATGCATTCCCCGCAGTCTATGCAGCGGTCCTGGTTGATGACGGCGCTGCTGTTTTTGATCCTGATGGCTTCTGTAGGGCAATGATGGAGGCAGGTCGTACATCCTGTACATTTCTGATGATCCAGCAGCACGGAATGTTCGTATGAATCCATGTCTCCTCCTTTTCTTGTCTTTGTCTGTCGATTCACGGACCGCTGCAGTGCCCGGCACTTTTACGATCCTTTTTTGAATCATGCCATGTTGATTCTCATTCTTATGGTGGTCCCGACGCCGAGCTCTGTCTCTATGGACATTTCGTCCGAATAGCGCTTCATGTTGGGAAGGCCCATACCGGCACCGAAGCCCAGAGAATGGATCTCTGCCGTCGCGGTGGAGTAACCCTCCTGCATGGCTTTTTCGACATCCGGTATACCAGGGCCGTTGTCCTTTAAGACAATGTCGACATGATCTTCGGTCACGATCACGTCGGCGGTGCCCCCGTTGGCATGGATCACCATATTGATCTCGCCTTCATACATGGCGATGGAAAGCTTTCTGATCACCTCAGAAGGAAGACCCAGCTGTCGCAGACTTTTTTTGACAGCAACTGACGCGGTCCCGGCTGAAGTAAAATCAGACCCGTCCACCTCGTAGTGGAAAACCAGAGGTTCAGACATTCTGGACTTCTTCCTTTTGAAGCCCGTTGGAATAGAGCCTTCCACAGGCCTCGTAGAGCCGCATATCGGTAGCCATCACGACTATTCCCGAATTCCTGGCCAGCGTCAGTATGGCCTCCGTCGGCTGTTTGGACCTGACAAAGACGATGCATACCATATCCATCATCTCTGCCGTTCTTACCACCTGAGGATTGACCAGACCGGTAAGCAGTACCGCCTGATCCTTTACATAGGCAAGGACATCGCTCATCATGTCGCAGCCGCAGGCGGAATACACGTGCCTGTTCAGCTCTTCTTCACCACAGAGCACCCGGGCGTTTAAAAGCTCTTTTACAGTGCTGATCTTCATCCGTTCAGGCCCTTTCGTTATTCAGCGTATTTGCCGAGAATGTTGTCTACATCGTCTACTGTGATCCTGCCGTAAACATCGTCGTTTACCATCATAACCGGTGCAAGACCGCAGGCGCCTACGCATCTTGCTGCAGTGAGAGAGAATTTTCCGTCCGCGGTGCACTCATCCGGGCCGATCCCCAGTTTTTCCTGGAGTCTCTGGAAAATATCTCCTGATCCCTTGACATAGCATGCTGTGCCAAGACATACCGAAATATTGTATTCCCCTTTCGGTGAAAGGGCAAACTGTGCATAGAAGGTCGATACGCCGTAAACCTTCTCGAAGGGAACGTCCATTCCCTCAGCGATGGCAATCTGTACTTCGTAGGGAAGGTATCCATAGATGTCCTGAGCCTTCTGCATGACGACCATCAGGTTGCTCTTGTCATGCTTGTTCTCATCGATGACCTTCTGAAGTGCGAGTGCCTGTTCCTCAGTTCCTTTAAAGGGAACTTTGCTGGCTACTTTCTTCATTCAATAACCTCCAGGTGTTTCTTTTTTTTTCTGCTTTGGTCAACAGTTCAAAAACTTCTGTCCGCATAAGGGCAGACTACCCCCTCATACGGGAAGTTTCGCCTCAATAATTATACACAAGAGACCTTTTGCTGTCAACGGATACAGATCCAATATCAACAAAAAACGCCTGAGAATTCAGGCGTTTTTTTGTAGTTATTCACAACTAACTTATTTGAATCTCCGGAATCATCTCCGTGCTGCGGTCCAGGATGCCATTCATATGCGCGATGGCTATGCCGTAATTGGTAAACGGAATACCGTTTTCTATAGCAAGCTGCATGCGATGCTGCATCTCGGCAGCGTTCAGCATACAGCCTCCGCAGTGGATCACGAGACCGTACTTTCCCGGATCCTCCGGGAATTCACGGCCGCTTGACCAGGAAAGACTGAACTTCCGGCCGGTATAGCGGGAGAGCAGCGCCGGAAGCTTGACGGTCCCGATATCTTCGCACTGGCGGTGATGGGTGCATCCTTCGCTGATCAGGATCCCGGCGTTTTCCGGCAGATCGTCGATGGCGCGGGCGCCTTTGACCGCTTCTGTCAGAAAGCCTTTGTATCTGGCCATCAGAATAGAGAAGGACGTCAGGGGAATCTCCCGCGGAACGATCTCTTTTACAAGGCCGAATACCTGAGAGTCGGTGACGACGATGGCCGGCTTTACGCCGGAATGCTGAAGATTCTCCAGTGTCTGTTTAAGCTGTGTCTCTTTCGTCACCATTGCGATCCCGTTATTGTCCAGAACCTCCCGGATCAGCATCTGCTGGGGAAGGATCATACGGCTTTTGGGGGCGCTCGCATCGATAGGCGTCACCAGCACCACCGTGTCTCCCGCCTTCATCAGATCAGAAAGCAGAAGTCCTTCTTTTTTAGCAGGAGACAGACGGGACAGTTTTTCTTTCAATTCCCTGATCCCTTCGCCGGTCAGCGCGGATACACGGATCGAGTTGTCATCCTCGCTGTCCGGTTCGTCAGAACAAAGGTCCTTTTTATTTTTGACAAGCAGCCAGGGAATGTTTCTTTTTTGAAAGAGAGAGATCAGTTCTTCTTCCTTTGGATCTCTTTTTTCACCGCACACGGTCACCAGCACGGCGATATCGCAGCTCTGCAGGATCTGCGCGGCGGCTTTGACTCTTTTTTCCCCCAGCTCCCCGCTGTCATCCAGTCCCGGCGTGTCGATGATCACGACCGGTCCGAGAGGGAGAAGCTCCATGGATTTTCTCACGGCGTCGGTGGTGGTCCCTTTGACAGAGCTTACGACGGACAGCTGCTGGGAAGTGACGGCGTTTACAAGGCTGCTTTTTCCTGCGTTTCGAAGACCGAAAAATCCGATATGGATCCGGTCGCCGGAGGCTGTTTCATTAAGGCTCATGTTTTCTCCTTAGAATCAGAAATAGATATCTCTCTTTCCGCCTTCGATCTTTTTCAGTTCCTTCCGGACCACTTCTTTGATGGAATCCTTGCCGATATTTTCGATCTCTTTTTCGATCAGCGCTTCTCCGATCTTTCTGGTATCTTCCGAAGCATAGTCCACCAGATATTCTTTGAGGGTCATCAGAGCGTTGGGATGGCAGCAGTTCTGGATCTGGCCGGATTTGCAAAGAGACATGAAGCGGTCTCCCACACGTCCTTCCCGGTAGCAGGCGGTGCAGAAGGAAGGAATATAGCCGGCTCTCATCAGCCAGTTAACTACTTCATCGAGGGTACGATGGTCGGAAACGTCAAACTGCTCGGTATCATGCGGTCTTTCTTCTTCGGTATAGCCGCCCACGCTTGTCCTGGAGCCGCCGCTGATCTGGCTCACGCCCAGGCGGATGATCTTTTCTCTGACTTCCGGCGTTTCACGGGTGGAGATGATCATGCCGGTGTAGGGAACGGCGATACGGATGCAGGCCGCGATCTTGCAGAACATCTCGTCGCTCAGCGAATTGTCAAAGGCGGTGGGATCGATATCATCCGCTTTTTTGACTCTGGGCACGCTGATGGTGTGCGGACCGACGCCGTGAACGGCTTCCAGATGCTCGGCATGCATCAGAAGACCTGCAAATTCGTAGCGGTATTTGTCCAGTCCGAACAAAACGCCGATCCCGACGTCGTCGATCCCGCCTTCCATCGCGCGGTCCATGGCCTCGGTGTGATAGGCGTAATTATGCTTGGGTCCTGTGGGATGAAGCACTTCATAGCTGTCTTTGTGATAGGTTTCCTGGAACAGGATGTAAGTCCCGATGCCGGCTTCCTTCAGCTTGCGGTAGTTTTCCACGGTCGTCGCCGCGATGTTTACGTTGACACGGCGGATCGCGCCGTTTTTATGTTTGACGGAATAGATCGTCTTGATGCATTCCAGAATGTATTCGATCGGATTGTTTATGGGATCCTCGCCGGATTCGATTGCCAGTCTCTTGTGTCCCATATCCTGCAGCGCGATCACTTCCTGACGGACTTCCTCCTGGGTGAGCTTTTTGCGCGGGATGGTCTTGTTGATGGCGTGGTAAGGACAGTAAAGACATCCGTTTACGCAGTAGTTGGACAGATACAGAGGCGCAAACATGACGATCCTGGTCCCGTAAAAGTCTTTTTTGATCTGTTCAGCCAGATCATAGATCTCCGCATTCTTCTTTTCGTCTTCACAGGCAAGAAGGACGCTCGCTTCCCGGTGGGAGAGGCCTTTCCGGAGTTTTGCTTTTTCCAGGATCTGGTCGACCAGCTCCAGATTGTCTTTGTTTTCATCCGCGTAGGCCAGAGTCGCCTGGATCTCTTCATCATTTATGAACTCTTCTGCCTTCAGCGATTTTGGATCATATTTATACATTGTGATATCCTCCTTTATGATCACCCCGGTCTGTCACGATCTCGCAGCCGGTCTTTTTGATTCTTGCTTTTAAACATTCGATGCAGCGGGCGGCTTCGTCCCCCGTGCAGATCTTGTTGTCGTACAGCAGATATTTCTTTTTTACATCCGAAGGGGACAGATTCGGCATCAGGACGTTGGCCCCAAAGGAGATTCCTTTTTCACGGCCTTGCGGATCCAGCGTTCCAAGGGCTGTAGTAGCCGGAAGAAGCACATCCGGAAGCGTGAGCCTGATCAGCCCCAGCATGAAGAGGGTCGTCTCCACGCTTCCTGCCGGATTCTCCCGAAAGGGCGTATCCTGATGTGGTATAAAAGGACCGATCCCGCACATCTGAGGAGAGAGCTCTTTCAGAAACAGAAGCTCTTCCGCCAGATCCTCCTCCGTCTGAAACGGAGATCCGGTCATGAAGCCGGCACCTACCTGATATCCCAGTCTTTTCAGTGAATACAGACAGTTGACGCGATGCTTCCAGTCCATCGTCTGCGGATGCAGCTTCCGGTAATGATCCGGATCTGCCGTTTCATGCCGCAGAAGGTACCGGTCCGCACCGGCTTCCTTCAGGATCCGGTAGCTTTCCTCCGATCTTTCTCCGAGAGAGAGCGTGACGGCGCAGTCCGGATATCTTTTTTTGAGCTCCCGTACGATGTCCGCCATCCGCTCATCGGTAAACCAGGGATCCTCGCCTCCCTGCAGGACAAAAGTCCTGAAGCCGAGCGCATGTCCCTGATCCGCACAGTCGAGGATCTGTTCTTTTGTAAGCCTGTATCTTTCGGCTTTATGATTGCTCTTCCGGATCCCGCAGTAAAGACAGTCGTTTTTACAGTAATTAGAAAACTCGATCAGTCCGCGGATATATATCTTTTTCCCATAGACCCTGTCCCGGACGTCTGAAGCCATGCGGGACAGCTCTTCCATACAGTCTTCTTTGTGTCTGATCAGGAAAAGATACTCCTCTTTGGAAAGGACCGTCTGTTTTTCCAGCTGTTCCAGAAGTGTTATACACTTGTCTTTTGTATTCATTTTTTTCACACATTTCCATAGGAAATCTTAGCGGAAACACCGTCCAGCTTTCCTATTTTTCCTCCAAGGGAATTGATGACATCCTGGGGAGCGTCCACCGCGACAGAGATGATGTTGATGTTTTTCTCTTTGTAAGGAATGCCCATTCTTCCAATCACATATTCGCCGTATTCCGACAACAGTTCGTTCAGCAGTTGTACGTGATCCTTTTTTTCGACGATGATCCCGATGACAGCCACCCTTGATGCAGTGCACATAGCGGTTTCCTCCGATCTTCTGATCAGACAGAAAAAGTCCGGATCCATAAAAAATGCGCCCAAAAAGGGCGCACTGATCTTGTACGGTCTGTCAGCCCTCTTTCAGTCAGGTTCGATCTTCTCCTCTTTCTGTCAGATGCTTTCTGTATCTGTTTGTATCTGCCATCATAGCAGAAAAAAAATTTTTTCACAAGCCCTTTTTAATAAGTTTTCGTTTACGTAACTATTCCACAATTTGTGCATAACTTGTGGATAACCTGTCAAAAACTCCCCTTTTTTACCACAGTTATCCACAATCTGCACGGTTTATCCTGATCAGGCCATGTGAATTCTTTTTTCACTTCCTGCAGACATTGTGTGGATAAACGTTTTGTTTTATGTTAACAAAACGTTATTTTTCACCTCGATCCACCTCTTTTCACACCCTTTTATCCACCCGAAGTGCATAAGATTTCCTGTTGTTAGCGTTGATAAATCGACAGATTTATTATAATATTGTATGTGGGACAAAACGCAAACAGATAAACGGAGATAAAAATGGATAAAGTAACTGAAAACTGGGATCTGATCATAGAATCAGTAAGAGAAGAATATGCCGTGAGGGATGTACCTTTCAGGACATTCCTGCAGCCTCTGAAGATTGGCTCTGTAGAAGGAAATACCGTTCAGGTGACGGTTCCTTCCGAGCTTGGATCCATGGGCGTCAATTATATAGAAAAGAATTATTCCCTGCCCCTGCAGGTGACGATCTGTATCCTGACGGGTATGGACAGCTGTGAAGTAAAGTTTTCACTGGAAGATGCTTCCGCACGGAAGAAGGAAAAAGAGATTCCTGTAGAAAACCCTCTTCTGCACGCCAGATTCAAAGAAGCCAATCTGAATCCAAAATATACCTTCGACACCTTCGTCATCGGAAGCAACAACCGTCTTGCACAGGCAGCGGCCTTTGCGGTAGCGGAAGCGCCCGGCGAAAACTTCAATCCTCTTTTCATCTGGGGAGGCGCCGGTCTTGGAAAAACGCATCTGATGCATTCCATCGCGCATTATATTCTGGAACATAACGACAACAAAAAGGTTCTCTATGTAACCAGCGAAGACTTCACCAATGAACTGATCCAGATCATCCGCAGCGGAAACAATCCTTCTGAATGGAACAATTTCAGAAACAAATACCGCAACATCGATGTCCTTCTCATAGACGACATACAATTTATAATAGGAAAAGAATCCACGCAGGAAGAATTCTTCCACACCTTCAACACGCTTCACCAGGCCAAAAAACAGATCATCATTTCATCCGATAAACGTCCGAAGGACATGGAGACACTGGACGAGCGGTTCCGCTCCCGTTTTGAGATGGGCCTGATCGCGGATATTTCCTCACCGGACTATGAGACCCGGATGGCGATCCTTCATAAAAAGGAAGAACTGGAAGGCTGCGAGATCGGAGACGAGATCCTGCAGTACATCGCCAACAACATCAAATCGAATATCCGGGAACTGGAAGGCGCCTTCAACAAGATCCTTGCCAAATCAAGGCTGGAGAAAAAAGATATCTCCATGGAACTCGCTGAAGAAGTAGTGAAGGATTTCACCCATCCAAACGAAAAGAAGATCCCGACCATCGAAGACATCATCGCCTATATCGCCCAGTACTACGGGATATCCGTGACAGACATCAAAGGAACCAGAAAAACTTCCAATATAGCTGTTCCCAGGCAGGTCGCCATGTATGTGTGCAGAGAGATCACGGGAGAAGTATACGGAACGATCGGAAGTCATTTCGGCAAAGACCACAGCACCGTCCTGTACGCGTGCAGAAAAATTGCCAACGATATCAATACGGACGAGAGCATGAAAAATACCGTCCACATCATTATAAACAACATCACCGGATAACACGCGGAAAAGTTATCGACAGTTTTCGACATTTATCACAGTTTCATAAACCTTTTCTTACACCGGTTATCCACAGGAAAATCCCGCTGATTTCCGCAGGAAAAAGAGGTTTTCCACAATTTCACACCCCCTATTAAGAAGAATACTGATTTGTTTTATAAATATCTTTATAAGAGAGCAGAATGTTCTTTCATCTTTTGTTCAAAAAAGGAGTCTTAGCAGCATGAAGCTTGTATGTTCTAAAAACAGTCTGTTAAAAAGCATAAACATCTCTCTGAAGGCCGTTCCGTCCAAAACGACCATGCCTATCCTGGAATGCATTCTGGTGGACGCTTCCGCCAGCCAGATCAAGTTCATCTCCAACGATACAGAGCTGGGGATCGAAACGATCGTGGAGGGTATGATCCTGGAAAAGGGCATCGTTGCGATCGATGCGAAGATATTCTACGAAATCATCCGCCGGCTTCCGGACAATGACGTCACCATAGAAAGCGACCAGAATTATACGCTCACCATCTCCTGTGAAAAAGCCAATTTCAAGATCCCGGGCAAATCGGGAGAAGATTTTTCCTATCTTCCGATGATCGAAAGAGACCAGTCTCTCACGATCTCGCAGTATACCTTGAAAGAGATGATCCGGCAGACGATCTTTTCCATCGCCGTCAACGAAAACAATCCCATGATGACGGGCGAGTTGATCGAGATCAAGGAAAATTCTCTCAGGATGGTCTCCCTGGACGGTCATCGTATATCCATCCGCAGATGCGCTCTTAAAAAAGAATACGAGGACGTCAAGGTAGTGGTTCCCGGAAAGACCTTGAGCGAGATCAGCAAGATCCTTTCCGGAGAGATGGACGACCAGGTGAGCATTTATTTTACCAAAAATCACATCATGTTTGAATTTGACCAGACTATGGTCGTATCCCGCCTGATCGAGGGTGACTATTTCAGAGTGGATCACATGCTTTCCAAGGACTATGAAGTAAAAGTGACCGTCAACAAGAGAGAGTTGATGGAATGTATCGACAGAGGAACCCTTCTGGTAAAAGAAGGGGATAAAAAACCGATCGTCGTCGACCTGAAGGACAATCAGATGGAGATGAAGATCGATTCCTCCCTCGGTTCCATGAAAGAAGAGCTTTTTGTCGAAAAAGAAGGAAAAGATATCCTGATCGGCTTTAATCCGAAGTTTATGCTGGACGCGCTCAGAGTCATCGACGATGAAAAAGTGAGTCTCTACATGATGAATACCAAGGCTCCTTGTTTTATCAAGGATGAAGAAGAGACTTATACTTATCTGGTCCTTCCTGTCAATATAAACCAGAACCAATACAGATGATCAGACGGAAAGAAGAGGTGTTCCTTCTCGATGGAAATTAAACTGAGAGATGATTTTATAAAGCTCGGCCAGGCGCTTAAGCTGGCCGGCGTGGTGCAGGACGGCGTAGAAGCCAAGCTGGTGATCCAGGACGGTCAGGTGCAGGTAAACCAGGAGACCGATCTTCGAAGGGGAAGAAAGGTCTATCCGGGAGACGTGATCTCTTACAACGGGCAAGAGATCACCGTGACCAGGTGACTCTATGTATATTGATTCCATTCAGCTGAAAAATTACAGAAACTATGAGTTTCTGGAACTGAATTTTGATCAGGGCACCAATATACTGTATGGAGACAACGCGCAGGGAAAAACCAATATCCTGGAAGCGGTCTGCCTTGCTTCTACCAGCAAGTCGCACAGAGGTTCAAAGGATAAAGACATGATCCGGTTCCACGAAGAGGAATCGCACATCCGCCTGCTCATAGAAAAAAAGGATGTCCCTTACAAGATCGACATGCATCTCAAAAAGAACAAGCCCAAAGGGGTGGCCATCAACGGGATGCCGATCAAAAAGGCCAAGGAGCTGATCGGGATCGTCCATGTGGTCCTTTTTTCTCCGGAAGACCTGAGCATTATCAAAAACGGTCCTGCCGAGAGAAGAAGATTTACGGACATGGAACTCTGCCAGTTGGATCAGCTGTATGTCTCCGACCTTTCAGCATACAATCATATCGTGAATCAGAGGAATGCTCTCTTAAGGGAGATCCGCTTCAATGATACGCTCTATTCTACGTTAGACGTATGGGATGAACAGATGAGCGCATACGGAGAAAGGATCATCCGTAAAAGAAGAGAGTTTATAGAGGAGCTTCAGGAGATCGCCTGCGATATCCACAAAAATCTGACGGGCGGTCTGGAAGAACTGCGGCTGTTTTATGAACCCGACGTCACGGAGGAGATGTTGAAAAGCGCTCTGTTCGAAAACCGCGACAGGGACCTGCGGCTGAAGACTTCCTCCACAGGACCGCACCGGGATGATATCTGCGTGATGGTGGACGGAATCGATATCCGAAAATATGGTTCTCAAGGACAGCAGCGGACCGCAGCGCTGTCTCTTAAGCTGTCAGAAATCTACCTGGTCAGACAGAGGATCCATGATGAACCTGTCCTTCTGCTGGACGATGTTCTGTCGGAGCTTGACAGCGGACGTCAGAATTATCTGCTGAACAGCATACATGATATTCAAACCATTATCACATGTACAGGACTGGATGATTTTATCGACCATCAATTCAAGATCAACAAAGTGTTTCATGTTGTAAAAGGAACCGTCAGAGGTCTTTGACAATGCTTTATTCGTATGATAGACTTAAATGTGGTGTAATAGCTTATAAGACACAGAAAGCTGGTGAATGTTTTGGATAAGGAAGAATTCAGAATCAAACTGGAAGAGATCAACCGCCTGGTGGAGACCAAGGATTATAAAGGAGCCATGGACGTAGTCGATTCCATCGACTGGCGCCGGGTCAAAAACGTCCGGACTCTCTGCGTTGTGGGTGAGATCTATGCTGCCAACAAAAAATATGAAGACAGTAAGGAGATATTCAGGCTTGCCTATCACAGATCCCCGATCGGAAAGAATATTCTGTACCGGCTGGTCGAAATCTGTCTGAAAACAGGAGATATCGAAGACGCGGAGGATTATTATGACGAATTCTGCGTGGTCGCTCCTCATGACAGCAATTCCTACATTCTGAAATACAAGATCCTGAAGGCGAAGAACGCTCCCGTGGAAGAGCAGATCCGGGTCCTGGAAGATTATAAAGAAAAAGAATTCACCGAAAAATGGTCTTATGAGCTTGCGAATCTTTATTATAAATCCGGTCAGAAGGATAAGTGCCAGGAAATCTGCGATGAAATGATCCTCTGGTTCAGCGAGGGCAATTATATCGTCAAAGCCCTCGATCTGAAATCCAAAATGGGCACGCTTACTGAGAAGGAAAAGGAAAAATACGAGGAACAGATCCTTCCTGTCGTCAGTAAAAAAGAAGAAAAGGAAGAGAAGAAACCTGCAGAAGAAACAGCAGAGGGTTCTTCTTCCGAAGAGAAAGAAGCAGAAACCGGAGAAGAGACGGCCGATACAGAGGAGGAGGCAGTTCCGTCTGCTGAAGAATCTCCTGATCTGGAAGAAGACCGCGACAATCCGCAGATCGACAGTATCCTGATCAAGAACGAGCGCGATCTGCAGGATGCAGAGACGCTCCAGGAAAAGATCAGCAAAGGGATCCGCGATCTGTTCGGCGGCATCCGGAAAGAGATCGGGCCTTCCTCCGAAGATGCGGAATATAAGACCGAAGAAGGAGAAGAAAGCGAAGAAAACGCTCTGGAAGGGGAAGACGCAGACATCGATATCTCCCAGGTTCCGGAACTCGAAACGGAAGGAGAGGTGTCAAGCACCCTCGCAAGAAAGAGAAAAGGTTTTTCCTTCTGGTCTTCCAGCAAAAAAGCTGCTGAAAAAGAAGACGAAGACTTCCCTCACATAGAAGAAACACAGCTGGAAGAGGAAGAAGAACCGGAGGAAGAGTTCGAAGAACCTGAAGAGCCGGAAAGCGAACCGGTTCCGGAAGAAAAAGAAGAGAAGACCGTATTTGCGGATGAAGAAACCGCTTTTGAAGAACCGGAAGAGAAGTTTAATCTGGAAGATACGATCCTGGCGGCCGCGAGCGCGCAGGGAATCGATATTCCGGATGAACCTGAACCGGAACCTGAATCCGAAGAAGAACCGGAGGAGGGAGAAGATCTCTCCGAAGAATCCGGAGAGGGAGAAGAAATCTCCGTAGAAGAAGCCATAGCCGAAGAAACGGATGAAGAAGACTTTGAAGAATCGGTTCCTGATCTGGAGTTCCCGGATCTGAAAACGGATGAGATCAACCTGGAGGAAGTGGAAGACAAGAGCATTCTTCCCAAGCCGCTTGAAAAGAAGGATCTCTTTACAGAAGAATCCTATCAGGATGAAGATATCCTGATGGAAGAAGAATACAAAGAAGAGGAACCGGAAGAAGAATACGAAGAAGAAGATGATGATGATCTTTCGGAAGAAGAAAGACTGGAAAAATTCATCGATTCCAAGAATCCGCCGCAGAAAAACGTCGTGGACATCATTCCGAGGGAAAACAAACTTCGCGATGAGGAGACAAAGCTTTTCTCCTATTTTGTGAAGGTTCCCGGAATGAAGGAACAGATCCTGAATACGCTGATAGACGTTCAGGAAGGCGCCTCGGACCAGACCTCCCGCACGGGAAATGTGATCGTGATGGGCGGCGTGGAGACCGGAAAGACCAGGCTGATATCCGGGCTGATCCCTGCGATCTGCAAGGAGCTGCATCTGGAAGCATCCAAAGTGGCATATGTGTTTGCGGAACAGATCAACGGGAAAAATATCGACAGGATCGTCGAAAAGCTTGCCGGAGGTTTTCTGGTGATCGAGAAAGCCAATCAGCTGGATCAGAAAACGGCGGATGCGTTGAACAGAGCGATGGAAAGAGATACCGACGGCATGATCTTCATCCTGGAGGATGACAAGATCGGCATGAGAAAGATGATCGCCCGGTATCCTAAGCTCGCAAAGAAGTTTACCTCGATCATCAATATCCCTGTTTTCACAAATGACGAGCTTGCGTATTTTGCCAAGGTCTATGCGATGGAAAACGGATATAAGATCGATAATATGGGCATGCTGGCTCTCTACAATCTGATCGGTCTCAATCAGAAGGAAGATATGCCAATGAACATCGGCGCGGTGAAGAATATCATCGACGACGCCATCCTCCGCTCCCAGGGCGGATTGAAGCTGTTCCGCAAAAAGACCTCCAAAAAGAGAATGGATGCGGACGGATATATCATGTTGTTTGAAAAAGATTTTGCGATCAGATAAAAGATAAAACTGAAAGGAACCTGTCATGGCCGAGCCTTATCTTGGAAATGCGAAGAGTACTGCGGAGATTCTGAGAAAGTACGATTTTGTTTTCCAGAAAAGGTTCGGCCAGAATTTTCTGATCGATCCTCATGTGCTGGAAAAGATCGTCCGTGCCGCAGCGGTGACAAAAGAAGATCTGGTGATCGAAATAGGTCCCGGAATAGGGACACTGACCCAGTATCTGGCCAGGGACGCCTGCGAGGTCCTGGCGGTGGAGATCGATAAAAAGCTGATCCCCATCCTGCAGGAGACTCTGGCTCCCTGGGATAATGTGACGGTGATCAATGAAGATATCCTGAAGATGGATCTGGAATCCGTCCTCCGGGAAAAAGGAGAAGGAAAACTGGTCAGGATCGTTGCAAATCTTCCTTATTATATTACAACTCCGATCATCATGGAGCTTCTGGAAAAAAAGCTTCCCATACACAGTATCACGGTGATGATCCAGAAGGAAGTAGCAGAGAGGATCCTGGCAGAACCGGGAACGCCGGAATACGGAGCGCTCTCGCTGGCAGTCCGATATTATGCATCTGCCGAGATCAAAGCAAATGTGCCGAAAAACTGTTTTATGCCGAGACCGAATGTAGACAGCACGGTGATCACGCTCACAAGAAACGAAAGACCGTCAGTTGATGTCCGTGATGAAGGACTTTTATTTTCCATCATCAAAGCGTCTTTTAATCAAAGAAGAAAGACGCTGGTAAACGGAATCAAAAACGCAGCTTTTCTTCCGTTTGGGAGGGAAGAGGTTGAAAAAGCGATCGTTGAATGCGGTCTGCCCCTCACAGTCAGGGGAGAAGCGTTGTCTCTGAATCAATTTGCAGAGCTTTCCGATGCTTTGAGTAGACAATATAGTATAAAAGACCGGGCAGAGTAAATCTCTGTCCGGTCTTTTTAAAAGGAAGGAGAGTTGGCTGTCTGACAGCCAACTTATGAAAAAGAAGTATAAAAATAATGTTGGCGAATTATTTCTATACACTATCAGTGTAACCGGTAAATATGAGTAAATAATGAGGACAATGTAAATAAATTATGAATATTTCATTTTCATGATAATTTATAATAATGACCGGTTCTGTCAATAAAAACTATACAAAAAATCCAAAAATATACGAATTGTTTACTTGACGTTCATTTTTTGTTCATAATAGTATGGTATCTTAGAGTCTATCAAAAGAGAACAGACTTTTTAATGGTTTCATTCCAAGACCATTTTTTTCATAATAATGCCCCGGCAAACCACTGCCGGGGCACTCCTCGTTTACAGAATCAAAAGATGATGATACAATAGACGCAGCAGAACAGGATCGGTCCCGGCGAACGGATCATCCAAAACAGCATGTACAGGGAAGGAGAAAACACATGTCAGAGACAATGAAAGATTATGAAAAGGAACTGGACGCTTCGTTCAAGAAAATCGAGGAAGGCGATATCCTGACAGGAACCGTCATCAGTGTGGATGAAAACGGAGTGATCCTGGATCTCAAGTACTACGCGGAAGGCGTTATTCCTGCTGCAGATTACAGCAGAGAACCCGGCTTTAACCTGAAGGAATCCGTACAGATCGGCGATGAAGTATCCGCAACCGTCGTCAAGACGGATGACGGACACGGCAACATTCTTCTCTCCAAGGTGGAAGCCAACGATGTCCTGAGCTGGCAGAAGCTTGCCGCGCTGAAGGAATCCAAAGAAATCCTGGATGTCGTCGTGAAAGGAGCCGTGAAGGGCGGTGTGGTCGCTTATGTCGAGGATGTCAGAGGATTCATTCCGGCTTCCAAGCTTTCACTGTCCTATGTAGAGGACACCAACGATTATCTGAACAAGCATATTCAGGTCCAGGTCTTTGACGTGGATAAAGAAAAGAACCGCCTGATCCTTTCCGCAAGGGAGGTTCTGAGACAAAAAGAAGAAGAAGAGAGAAAGAACCGGATCTCCAACCTGCAGATCGGACTCGTGACGGAAGGAACCGTGGAGACCCTGCAGCCCTACGGAGCGTTTGTAAATCTCGGCAACGGACTTTCCGGACTGGTCCATATCTCTCAGATCAGCCAGAAAAGGATCGCCAAGCCTTCGGAAGTTCTTTCTGTAGGCGACAAAGTCAAGGTCAAGATCACGGCGATCAAAGACGGAAAGATCAGCCTCAGCATGAAGGCTCTGGAGGATGCTCCTGCTGAAGAGATCCGGGAAGAGACCTTTACCCTTCCGGAATCCAAAGAGCAGGCGACCACTTCTCTCGCTTCACTTTTTGCCAATATAAAACTGTAAAGAATATCCCTGAAGGGGGATGTGAAGAATGCAGGTTTTAAGCCCTGTTTCTTCACATCCTTCTTTTTTTGTCTTATATAAAAATATTGTGATAGATTCCGGAAAATGTTATAATAGAACATAACTATACCCATCTGAAAAAAAGTACTATCTCTGGAAAGATCGTTCTTTTTCAGCATTTATAGATAAGACGGAGAAATTGAAAAATGAAAAGGAAACTTTCTGATATGAAAAAAAAGCAAGGATTTCACAGAATAATATTCGGATTTTTGCTGTTTGCACTGATCTGGATGCAGTCTCTTCCGGTTTCGGCGGAAGAGACCGCGTCCGAAGAGATGGCCGACTGGACAGTTATGATCTATTTCTGCGGATCGGACCTGGAATCTCTCCACGGGATGGCAACCTATAATCTGAAGGAGATGGCGGGGATCCATCCGGAAATCACGATCGAGGAATTCCTTAATCAGAAACATGGTACGAATTATCCTGTACAGGATCCTTATCATAACCATGTGAATGTCGTGTTCCAGACCGGCGGATGTAAAGAATGGCATGCAAAAAAAGATCTGGGTATTGACATCTCTTCGGATGCGCTTCAGCGCTGGAGTTTTCAGCCTGTCGCCAAGGATTCGGATGAAAGTCCGTTTACTCTTATGGAAGAAGTGCCTCTTGCGAGTATGTCAGAACCGGAAACCCTGGCTGACTTTATACAGTGGTCAGCCAGGACCTGCCCTGCCCAGAAATACGCTTTGGTCCTCTGGGATCACGGCGGCGGCGGAGCCAAAGGCATTTTTATCGACGAACTGTTCGACAAGGACATGATGTATCTTGACGAGCTGGATCAGGCGCTGGCCGGTGGAGGGGTCCATTTTGAGACCGTGATCATGGACGCCTGCATGATGTCCTGTCTGGAGGCAGCCCAGGCCGTCGCGCCTTACGCTTCTTATATGGTAGCTTCCGAGGAGGTTACCTCGGGCTATGGCAGCGCTTTCGGAAGCTGGCTCAAGGAACTGTATCTGAATCCGCTGCGGAACGGGCTGCAGTTCGGCACCTGTTTCTGCGATCTGACGATGCGCAAATACGCCGAGATGGAGAACACGGAAGCCTTTGATCTGCTGACTTATTCCGTCCTTGATCTTTCTTATGTCAAGGATATTACAGAGATCTTTGACCTGATGTATAACCATGTGGATAACGGATTCCTGAATTTTCCGGAGATCCTGTCTTATATGGGAAGGATCATGCAGAACGCGGAAGTATACGGAACAGAGCAGGCAAGAATGCTCGATATCGGCAGTATCATGTATGTTGATGAAATTACCACTCTGATCCCTCTGAACGTCAGAGCCCAGGCGCAGAATGCTCTCAGCAACTGCGTGAAATACTGTGTCCGGGGAAAGGACAGGGCAGAATCCACCGGTCTGTCCTTCTGCTATGCTGCCATCATGGACTCGGAGGATCTGGACATTTATGCCCGGAACTGTAAAAGCCCGTACTATCTTGCTTTTCTGGATGCGATCAGTGACTGGACGGCGCCGGATTATGTTTATGAAACAGCTCCGCACATGGAAAATATGTTGCAGAACGATTTTTATAATATGGATGTGGAGCTTGTGGAGAGCGATGGCTTTCCCGGAGCCGCGATCGACATGGACAATGAGATCTCGCTGGGTACCACGCAGTATTATGAATGGTACAGATATGACGAAAGAAGCGAAGCATACGTCCGTCTGGGAAAGGATGAGTGCCGCGAGGAAAGAAACGAAGACGCCGGAAAGATCATTTATCTGGCAGACTGGCCGTCGCTCTGGCCGTCGATCGATGGTGAGCTCTGTGACATAGAACTGGTTCGGGCCAATCAGGAAGAGATCCTGTACAATATTCCCTTCCGGATGCAGCAGGATACGTATAATCTCCGCTGCAGCTATTTCAGACCGGAAATGACCAGTGAATATCAGGCAGATAATGACGCTTATATCGTCTATGGGATCTGGAGCGGATATGATAATGATACAGGCGTACCGAACCGGAACGTATCCTGTATGGGTGATTATCTGGGAAGGGAGTACCATCTGTGCTATCCTGTCTACAGAGAGGAGGAAGAGGAAGAACCTTATCAGGATAGCGATGAAGTGACAAAAGACCCGAAATATGTAGACAGAGAAACGTACAGAGAGCAGAAGACGGAAGAAGCATATTATCAATACAGCGGTGATCTGTCGATGCACAAGTTCATTGAGGTAGAAGAGGTTCCGCTTCCGGAGGGGGATTATGCTGTCCGTTACATCATGACGGATATTTACGGCAGAGAGATTCCGCAGGAGATGGCTTATCTTCACTGGGACGGCGAAACCTATACCAGACAGGACGGCCGGTGATCCGGACCGTCCGGCCTCTTAAGGCCTTTTGGCATTTTCATTTATAAGTCGTTATAAAGGGATTGCAGAAGCGCCCGGAATATGCTAAAATGTGCTGAGCAGGTAGACATAACATCGGAAAGATCAGCGCCTGCAGCGAAAAAAACTGAAAAAAACCTTTGACCCGGACATTTGTATGTGCTACAATGTCAAAGCTGTTTTGACTGACTGTCGACCGGTCTTTTGGGAGTATGGCCGGAAAAGGGGAACGCTAACAGAGGTGTTTTATGGAACAATATGTGATAAAAGGCGGTATTCCACTGGTAGGGGAAGTGGAGATAGCCGGCGCGAAGAACGCTGCGCTTGCAATCCTGGCTGCAGCGATCATGTCGGATGAGACCATCAAGATAGAAAACCTTCCGGACGTAAGAGACATCAACGTCCTTCTGGAAGCCATTGCAGGTATCGGTGCCATGGTGGAACGGACCTCCCGCTCCACGGTACGGATCAACGGTTCTACCATAGGCGGCGTCAGCGTCGATTATGAATATATCAAAAAGATCCGCGCTTCGTATTATCTGCTGGGAGCTCTTCTCGGCAAATACAAGCACGCGGAGGTACCGCTTCCCGGCGGCTGCAATATCGGCAGCAGGCCCATCGACCAGCATCTGAAAGGCTTCCGTGCCCTGGGCGCGGACGTGGATATCCTGCACGGCGCCATCGTAGCCAAAGCGGAAAATCTGCATGGCAGCCACATCTATCTGGACGTCGTGAGCGTAGGCGCGACCATCAATATCATGATGGCGGCCGCCATGGCGCCTGGACGTACCATCATCGAAAACGCGGCCAAAGAGCCTCATGTGGTAGACGTCGCAAACTTTCTGAACAGTATGGGCGCCAACATCAAGGGAGCCGGCACGGACGTGATCCGCATCAAAGGGGTGGAAAAACTGCACAAGACAGAATATTCCATCATTCCGGACCAGATCGAGGCAGGTACCTTTATGTTTGCCGCTGCGGCAACGGGCGGGGACGTCACGGTGAAAAACGTGATCCCCAAGCACCTGGAGGCCACCACAGCCAAGCTGATCGAGATCGGATGCGAGGTAGAAGAGTTTGACGACGCCGTACGTGTCCGTTGTGCAAGAAGGCTCCGCAGGACCAATGTGAAGACCCTTCCTTATCCGGGCTATCCCACGGATATGCAGCCGCAGATCACCGTCACGCTTGCCATTGCCGAAGGCACCAGCATCGTGACAGAGAGCATTTTCGAGAACCGTTTCAAATATGCGGATGAACTGTCCCGCATGGGCGCTTCCATCAAGGTCAAAGGCAATTCCGCCATCATCGATGGGGTGGAAAAGCTGACAGGCGCCAGAGTGTCTGCTCCGGACCTCCGGGCAGGCGCGGCCCTTGTGATCGCCGGACTGGCGGCCGAAGGGATCACCATCGTGGATGACATCGTATACATTCAGAGAGGATACGAGGATTTCGAAGGAAAGCTGAAGCTTCTCGGCGCCGAGATCGAGAAGGTCTCTTCCGAAAGAGAGATCCAGAAATTCTGTCTGCAGGTAGGATAACAACAATTTCATAAACAAAATGCCTTTTATTCAGAGTGGCGGAGATACATAGGATCGATGAAACCACGGCAACCCCTGTTGTGCAGGAAGGTGCTAAACCTGAGCGAGAGATCGAACAATAAAAGGATTGCAGAGATGTAAAAGCAGTCCTTATTGTCGGGACTGCTTTTCCTGTATCTGCAAATTCTGAGGAAAAGGACAGAAAGGAATCAAATGGAAAAAAACATCTTTACTTCAGAATCTGTAACAGAAGGGCATCCTGACAAAATGTGCGACGCCATCTCCGACGCCATCCTGGACGCTTTGATCGAAAAGGATCCCATGTGCCGTGTGGCCTGTGAGACGGCTGTCACGACAGGACTGGTGCTGATCATGGGAGAAATCTCCTCTCTCGCCAGCATCGATTATCAGAAAGTGGTGCGAAACACCATCCGCGAGATCGGGTACGACAATGCAGCGTACGGTTTCGACGCCGATACCTGCGCCGTCATGACGATCCTGGACAAGCAGTCCGCGGACATCGCCCTGGGCGTGGACAAAGCCCTGGAAGCCAAGGAAAACACCATGGCCGAGGATGAACTGGAAGCGATCGGCGCCGGTGATCAGGGCATTCAGTTCGGCTATGCCACCAACGAAACCGAAGAGTACATGCCTTACGCCATCAACATGGCCAACAAGCTTGCGCAGCAGCTTGCAAAGGTCCGGAAGGAAAAGATCCTGCCCTATCTGCGGCCGGATGGAAAAACGCAGGTATCCGTGGAATATTCCGAGGATGGAAAGCCCATCCGTATCGATACGATCGTCTGCTCTACGCAGCATGATCCGGATATCACCCAGGAGCAGATCCACCAGGATGTCCGCAAATACGTGATCGACGCGATCGTCCCGGCAGACATGGTGGATGAAGAGACCCGCTATCTGATCAACCCGACCGGCAGATTCGTGATCGGCGGGCCTCACGGCGACAGCGGCCTGACCGGCAGAAAGATCATCGTGGATACCTACGGCGGAACCGGACGGCACGGCGGCGGCGCTTTTTCCGGAAAAGACTGCACCAAGGTGGACCGTTCAGCAGCCTACGCTGCCAGATATGTGGCAAAGAACCTTGTTGCCGCAGGTCTGGCGGACAAGTGCGAGATCCAGCTTTCTTACGCGATCGGCGTTGCCCGTCCTACATCGGTCCATGTGGATACTTTCGGGACAGGACGTCTGCCGGAGACCAGGCTTGTGGAGATTATCCGGGAGAACTTTGACCTGCGTCCCGCCGGCATCATCAAGATGCTGGATCTGAGAAAGCCCATCTATAAACAGACGGCGGCTTACGGCCATTTCGGCAGGACGGACGCGGATCTTCCCTGGGAGAAGACCGACAAGGCGGATATTCTGAAGACCTATCTTGCATGACGTGCAGGGTCAGGGACGCAAAAACCGGAACGATCCGTGATTCTGCTTTTAGAAACAGTTCTCATATGAGGATCACCTGACATGAAGATCAGAGAAAAGATCATAACGGGCTTTGCAATGATCATTGTAATACCGCAGCTGCTTCTGGCAGCTGCGTTGTTTGCATTTCCCGAAAAAATGGGCGGAAGAGAGATGTTCCTGCTGACCACCATCACGCTGATGGTCACGGCGGCCTGTGTGGGCGTCTGGCTGTACCGCAGCATCCACGGGCCTGTAAACCGGCTTCGGAGGGCGACGCAGGAGATCAAGGAAGGAAACCTGGATTTTCAGCTGAATACTTCCGGGGAGGACGAATTTTCGGAGCTTACCCGGGACTTTGACGAGATGCGCGTGCGCCTGAAGGAATCCGCGGAGGAAAAACTGCTGCTCGACAAGGAAAACAAAGAGCTGATCAGCAATATTTCCCACGATCTGAAGACCCCGATCACCGCCGTCAAGGGGTATGTCGAAGGGATCATGGACGGCGTGGCGGACACGCCGGAAAAGATGGACCGCTATATCAAGACCATCTACAACAAGACCACAGAGATGGATCATCTGATCAATGAGCTGACCTTTTATTCCAAGATCGACACTAACCGGATCCCCTACACCTTCAGCAAGATCCGCGTGGAGGACTATTTTTCCGACTGCGCCTCGGAGGTGGGCCTGGAACTGGAGACAAAGGGGTTTGAATTTCTGTACTCCAACACGGTAGAGCCGGATGTGATCGTCATAGCCGACGCCGAACAGATCAAGAGGGTCATCAACAACCTGATCAGCAACTGTATCAAATATATGGACAAGCCCCACGGCATCATCCGGATGCGGGTGAAGGATGTGGGCGATTTTATCCAGATCGAGATCGAGGACAACGGAAAAGGGATCGGAAACAAGGATATCGCGAATATCTTTGACCGTTTTTACCGGACGGACATCTCGCGCAATTCCGCGAAGGGCGGGAGCGGGATCGGTCTTTCCATCGTCCGGAAGATCATCGAAGACCACGGCGGCAAGGTCTGGGCGACCAGCCATCTGGGAGAAGGAACGGTCGTCTGTTTTGTGTTAAGAAAGTATCAGGAGGTTCCTGTCAATGAGCAAAATACTGATCATAGAAGATGAAGAGGCCATCGCGGAGCTTGAGAAAGACTATCTGGAGCTTTCCGGCTATGAGGTGGAGATCGCAAACCGGGGAGATCAGGGCCTTTTGAAGGCTATCAAGGAGGAATTTGACCTGATCATTCTGGATCTGATGCTTCCGGAGGTGGACGGCTTTGAGATCTGCCGGATGGTGCGGGAGGAAAAGAACATTCCCATCATCATGGTTTCCGCCAAGAAGGACGATATCGACAAGATCCGCGGACTGGGCCTTGGAGCGGACGATTACATGACAAAACCATTCAGCCCCAGCGAGCTGGTGGCCAGGGTCAAGGCCCATCTGGACCGGTATAACCGTCTGGTGGGTTCTTCGGTGCAGAAAAGAGACATCGTGGAGATCCGAGGGATCCGGATCGACAAGACGGACCGAAGGGTCTGGGTGAACGGGGAAGAGGTTTCCTTCACCACCAAGGAGTTTGATCTTCTGACGTTCCTGGCGGAGAACCCGAACCATGTATATACCAAGGAGGAACTTTTCCGGGAGATCTGGGATATGGAATCGGTCGGGGACATCGCCACGGTGACCGTCCATATCAAAAAGATCCGGGAGAAGATCGAATTCAACACAGCCAAACCGCAGTATATCGAGACGATCTGGGGCGTCGGCTACCGTTTTAAGATGTAAGGAGCCGGCCTTTATGGAACATCTGTACCAGAAGCTTTCGGTCTATGACGAGGAGGACATCTATCCCTTTCATATGCCGGGACATAAAAGAAATCCGGCTCTGATGGCAGGATTTCTGCCGTATCGGCAGGACATCACGGAGATCACGGGCTTTGACGACCTGCATCATCCCGAAGGAATCATTCAGGCAGCGGCCGACAGAGCGGCTGCTCTGTTTGGCGTCCGGAAATCATTTCTGGGCATCAACGGCAGCACGGGAATGATCCTCTCAGCGATCCTGTCGTGTACCGGGCGGGGAGATAAGATCCTGATCGCCCGCAACAGCCACAGAAGCGTGTATCACGCCCTTTATCTCAAGGATCTTCGCCCGGTCTATCTGGTTCCGGCCGGAATTCCCGGGATGGAAGTGAACGGCTCCATAGATCCTGCGGATGTGGAAAAGGCCCTCGCGCGGGATCCGGATATCAAAACCGTCCTGATCACGTCTCCCACATACGACGGCGTAGTGAGCGATATCAGGCGGATCGCGGAGATCGTCCACCGGGCCGGCGCGGTCCTGATCGTGGACGAAGCCCACGGAGCCCATTTTGTATTTTCGGAGTATTTTCCGACGTCGGCCGTCCGGTGCGGCGCGGATATCGTGATCCACAGCATTCATAAGACCCTGGCGAGCCTTACCCAGACCGCTCTTCTTCATGTGTGCACGGACCGCGTGGATCCGGATGGCATACAGCGGCAGCTGTCGGTTTTTCAGACCAGCAGCCCTTCGTACATACTGATGGCAAGCCTGGATTGGTGTATGGATCTTCTCTCACAGAAAGGAGCCGGGATATTCCCGGAATTTGTTTCTCTTCTGGAACAGACGAGGAAGAGGCTGTCGGAAACGGACTCGCTTGTCCTGGTCGACCCGCACGAGAGATGGCCGGAACAGGTCTATGCCTTTGACCGGTCAAAGCTTCTGATCTCCTGCGGACAGACGGAAATGTCCGGTCCGGTTCTGTTTGACCGTCTGTGCAGGGATTACCGTCTGCACCTTGAAATGGCGGTTCCTTCCTACGTCGTGGCCCTCACATCCATAGGCGATACGCCCGAAGGCATGGACCGCCTGGTGAACGCGATACAGGAGCTGGACAAAACCGTTCCGCATAAGGCCGCGGAGGAGGACCGGACAGCCTGGATCTCCTTTGAGCTCCCGGAGCAGGTCCTGTCCATCGCAGAGGCTATGGATTCTCCTGCAGGAAGCGTTCCCGTTCTTGAGAGCGAGGGCCGGGTCTCCGCCGAATTTGTCGTGCCTTATCCGCCCGGGACTCCCCTCCTGGTCCCCGGAGAACGCATTACTGGACAATTCCTCCAAAATATGAGAAGATACATCCAAAAAGACATCAAACTTGTCGGATTAAAGGATATGGACTGCAGATCCATAGATGTGATCGACTGATGGAAGGATCCGTGTCCGCTGAAAGGAACAAATTACTATGGGAAGATTATTTTATCTGATGGGCAAGAGCGCGACAGGCAAAGATCATGTATACGCAGCTCTTCTGGAGAACAAGAATATTCCTCTGAAAAGGCTGGTCCTGTATACGACCCGCCCGCAGCGCTCCGGCGAAGAGAACGGCAGAGAATACTTTTTTGTAGATCAGGAAGCCCTGGATAAATACAGACAGGAAGGAAAAGTGATCGAATACCGGGAATATCAGACGGTCCACGGACCCTGGACGTATTTTACCGTGGACGACGGTCAGATGGATCTTGAAAAATACGATTATATCGGTATCGGGACCCTGGAATCCTTCGTAAAACTGTCGGAATATTACGGCAGGGAAAAGATCTGTCCCCTCTACCTGGAAGTGGAAGACGGTAAAAGGCTGGGGTACGCCCTCAAGCGTGAACTGGACCAGGAGGATCCGAAATATGAAGAACTCTGCCGGCGTTTTCTGGCGGACCAGAAGGACTTTTCCGAAGAGAATATCCTGAAAGCCGGCATCTGGCGCCGCTTTAAGAATGAAGGAACTCTGCAGGACTGTATCGAGGAGATCCTGCTGTACATGAGTTCCCTTCAATAGACAAAAGAGTGTAAATATGATACCATAAGACAAGAAAGGGGTGATTTTACGTGATCAGTTTTCAGCAGATGATAGGCCATGACGAGATCATTCGTCATCTGAAAAACACCATACAAAACGGCAATGTTTCGCATTCCTACATCATCACCGGCGCGGCAGGCGCAGGCAAGAAAACGATCGCTTCCGCTTTTGCGGCAGGACTGCAGTGCAGGAGCACCGGGGATCGTCCCTGCATGGTGTGCGAATCGTGCAAAAAAGCCATCGGAAACAATCATCCCGACATCCGGACCGTGATCCATGAAAAACCCGGCCTGATCTCCATCTCCGAGATCAGGGAACAGGTCATTCACGATGTGGCGATCCGGCCTTACGAAAGTCCGTATAAGATCTATATCATCCCGGACGCGGAGATGTTGAACGCACAGGCTCAGAACGCGCTGTTAAAGACCATCGAAGAGCCGCCGGAATATGCGGTGATCCTTCTTCTGACCAACAGCATCGAAAGCCTTCTTCCGACCATCCGGTCGCGCTGCATACGGCTGGATCTGAAGGTCGTGGACGACCGTCTGATCAAACAGTATCTCATGGAACATCTGCATGTGCCGGATTACAGGGCCGACATCGATGTGTCGTTTGCCCACGGGAGCGTCGGAAGGGCCAAGGCGGCCGCCACCAGTCAGGAGTTTACCGACCTTACGCAGCACGCGCTCCGTATTCTCAAATATTCCGGCAATATGGAAGTCGCCGAGATGACGGAATACATCCGCTCTCTCTGTGCGGACCGGACAAAGATAGAAGAACACCTGGATATCTTCCAGTTCTGGTTCAGGGACGTCCTGATGTTCAAAGCCACCCAGGAGATCGATCATCTGGTCTTCAAGACGGAGATCACGTTTATCCGGGAACAGGCGGGTGAACGTTCCTACGAAAATCTGGAAAAGATCCTGGAAGGCATTGAAAAGACAAAAGTCCGTCTGAAAGCAAATGTAAATCCGGAACTGGCGCTGGAGCTGCTGTTCCTGACCATCCGGGAGCGAACATAACAGGAGGCATGAATGGCAAAAGTAGTTGGAGTCCGTTTTCGGAACGTCGGAAAGATCTATTATTTTGACCCCAAGGATATAGAGATGCGTCTGTACGACCACGTGATCGTGGAAACAGCCCGCGGGGTGGAATACGGCAAGGTGGTCATGCCTCCCAAGGAAGTCCCCGAGCAGGAGGTGGTCCATCCCCTGAAGGAAGTACTGCGGATGGCCACGCCGGAGGATACGGAACGGGAAAAAGCAAACCGTCTGAAGGAAAGAGAAGCCTTCAAGGTATGCCAGCAGAAGATCCGTGAACACAACCTCGAAATGAAGCTGATCGACGCGGAATACACCTTTGACAACAACAAAGTGCTGTTTTACTTTACGGCGGACAGCCGCATCGACTTCCGCCAGCTGGTGAAGGACCTTGCGTCGATCTTCAAGACCCGCATCGAGCTCCGCCAGATCGGCGTCCGGGACGAGACCAAGATCCTGGGCGGCATCGGGATCTGCGGCAGGAGCCTTTGCTGTCACAGTTATCTGTCGGAGTTTGTGCCCGTCTCGATCAAGATGGCCAAGGAACAGAACCTTTCCCTGAATCAGACCAAGATCTCGGGCGTCTGCGGCAGACTGATGTGCTGCCTTAAAAACGAGCAGGAAACGTACGAAGAACTGAACAAAAAGCTGCCCGGCCTCGGAGACACCGTCACGACGCCGGACGGCAAGAACGGCTCGGTACAGAGCGTGAACGTTCTTCGGCAGACCGTGCGCGTGGTGATAGAAGAAAACGACGAAAAAGAGATCCAGGAATACCCCGTGGAGGAGCTGAAGTTCCGCCAGAGGCGCAAAAAAGGCAAAAACCAGGAGAACGACGAGAAGGAGCCTTCCGGCAGGAAAGAAGAAAACAAAAAGCAGACTGAGAAAAAGCCGGCGGACCAGCCGCAGGAAGACAAAGAGACGGAAGAGACTCCGCAGGAAGACAAGAAGGATGGATCCAAAAAACCGAATGGAAAAAAACGGGACCGCCGAAGAGGAGACAAAAAGAAAAACGCCGGTAAAAAGCAGGACAAAGACGCTCCTCAGGAAAAACGAGAGGATTGACGATCTGCAGAACGGAGCCTTTATCATTCAGGACCCGGACAGATTCTGCTTTGGGATGGACGCCGTGCTCCTTTCGGACTTTGCAAAAGTCAAGGCAGGAGAGACGGCGCTGGATCTGGGAACAGGAACGGGAATCATTCCCGTTCTTCTTTCTGTCAGGACGGAGGGATCTCATTTTACCGGACTGGAGATCCAGGAGGAGCTCTCCTACATGGCGCGCCGCAGCGTACAATATAACGGCCTGGAGGACAGGATCGATATCGTCTGCGGGGATCTGAAAAAGGCGGACACGATTTTCGGAAAAGGCGTTTTTGACGTGGTGACCAGCAACCCTCCCTACATGATCGGAACCCATGGGCTTAAAAATCCTTCCCTCACCAAGGCCATCGCCCGGCACGAGATCTGCTGTACGCTGGAGGACGTCGTTTCGCAGGCCTCCAGGGTCTTAAAGGACCGGGGAAGATTCTATCTGGTACACAGACCCTTCCGCCTGGCAGAGATCTTTCTGCAGCTGCAAAAAGCACGCCTGGAGCCCAAGCGTATGCAGCTGGTATACCCTTACGTCGACCGGGAGCCGAACATGGTGCTGATCGAAGCCTGCAAAGGAGGAAATCCCCGTATCACGGTGGAACGTCCCCTGATCGTCTACGAAGCCCCCGGCGTCTACACCCGGGATATTCTGGAGATCTATCATTTAGTGCCATGAGAATGCCTGCAAGGGTATTTTCATAAAAGGGTATGAAAGTTTCTTTCATACTTCGGAATAAGGAGACAGCATGACAGGAAAACTGTATCTGTGCGCGACGCCCATCGGCAATCTGGAGGATATCACCCTGCGGGTCCTTCGTATTTTGAAGGAAGCGGACCTGATCGCGGCGGAAGACACCCGCAACAGCCGCAAGCTTCTGACCCATTTTGATATCCACACGCCCATGACCAGCTACCATGAATACAACAAAATAGAGAAAGGGCAGGTCCTGGTGGAAAAAATGCTTTCCGGCACCACCGTCGCTCTGATCACGGACGCGGGCACCCCCGGCATTTCGGATCCGGGGGAAGAGCTGGTACGCATGTGCCATGAGGCCGGCATCGAAGTGAGCGCCGTGCCGGGCCCTGCAGCCTGCGTGACCGCGCTTACCATGTCCGGGCTTTCCACCCGGCGGTTCGCGTTTGAAGCGTTTCTTCCGTCAGAGAAAAAAGAGCGGATGCAGATCCTGGAGTCGTTGAAACAGGAGACCCGCACCATCGTCCTCTATGAGGCGCCTCACCGGCTTTCAAAGACGCTCTCGGAGCTCACCGAAGCCCTGGGGGACCGGAAGGCGGTCCTGCTGCGGGAACTGACCAAAAAACATGAGACGGTACTGTCTTCTTCCCTCGCGGCCCTGGAGGAGCGTTACAAGGAGGAAAAACCTCTGGGAGAATGCGTGCTGGTGATCGAGGGGACAAGCTTCGACGCCCTGCAGAAGGAGGAGCAGAAGTCCTGGGAAGAGATCTCCATCGAGGATCACGTGCGGATGTACGAGGAGCAGGGCAATTCCAGGAAAGAAGCCATGCGGCTCGCGGCCCGGGACAGAGGGGTTTCGCGGCGTGAAATCTACGCGTTTTTGTTGAATATTACCTAAAAAAGCATCTTTCGGGATGCTTTTTCTAATGGAGAAAAGACACTTTTCATGTTATAATAAGGAAGGGAAAATTTCGGACAAATACTTCAGGAGAATCCATATGGAAGAAAATATGAACAACAACGAAGTGATGGAATACGGCGCGGATCAGATCCAGATCCTGGAAGGGCTGGAGGCCGTCCGCAAAAGACCCGGCATGTATATCGGCAGCACTTCCGTAAAAGGGCTGCATCATCTTGTATATGAAATCGTAGACAATTCCGTGGACGAGGCGCTGGCTGGCGTCTGCACGGACATTCAGGTGATCATCAACAAGGATAATTCCGTGACCGTTATCGACAACGGCCGCGGCATTCCCGTGGGCATCAACCATAAAGCGGGCCTGCCCGCCGTGGAGGTCGTCTTTACTGTGCTCCACGCCGGCGGCAAGTTCGGCGGCGGGGGATACAAGGTAGCCGGCGGCCTGCACGGCGTAGGCGCTTCGGTCGTCAACGCCCTGTCCGAGTGGCTGGAGGTCACGATCTTCCACGAAGGGAAGATCTACCGCCAGAGATATGAGAGAGGACAGACCGTCTACAAGCTCAAGGTCATCGGCGAATGCGATCCGGAAAAGACCGGCACACAGGTGTCGTTCCTCGCGGACAGCGAAGTGTTCGAGGACATGAATTTTGACTACGACGTCCTTAAACAGCGCCTGAGAGAGATGGCCTTCCTCACCAAAGGCCTCCAGATCCATCTGAAGGACGAGCGGGAGGACCGGGAGCAGGAGAGGACCTTCTGCTACAGCGGCGGCATCGTGGAGTTTGTCCAGTACCTCAACCGGAGCAAGGAGCCCCTCTATCCAGAGATCATCTTCTGCGAAGGCGAAAAGGACGGCGTCGCGGTGGAAGTGGCCATGCAGCACAACGATTCCTATCAGGAAAACTGCTACGGCTTTGTCAACAACATCAACACCACCGAGGGCGGCACCCACATGGTGGGCTTCCGGAACGCCATCACCAAGACCTTTAACGACTACGCGCGCAAAAACAAACTGCTGAAGGACAGCGAGCCGAACCTTTCCGGCGAAGACATCCGTGAAGGCCTGACCGCCATCATCAGCGTCAAGATCGAAGATCCCCAGTTTGAATCCCAGACCAAGATCAAGCTCGGCAATTCCGAAGCCCGTACGGCCGTGGACAACGTGGTGAGCCAGAAGCTGGAGATCTACCTTGAAAAAAATCCCTCCGTGGCAAAAGCCATCGTGGAAAAATCCGTCCTGGCCCAGAGAGCCAGGGAGGCCGCCCGCAAGGCCAGAGAGCTGACCCGGCGTAAATCGGCGCTGGACGGCATGTCGCTGCCCGGCAAGCTTGCGGACTGCACCGACAAAAACCCGGAAAACTGCGAGATCTACATCGTGGAGGGCGATTCGGCCGGCGGCAGCGCCAAGAGCGCCCGCAACCGTGCGACGCAGGCCATCCTTCCGCTCCGCGGAAAGATCCTCAACGTGGAAAAAGCCCGTCTGGACCGGATCTACGGCAACGCGGAGATCAAAGCCATGATCACCGCCTTCGGGACCGGCATCCACGACGATTTCGATATTTCCAAGCTCCGTTATCACAAGATCATCATCATGACGGATGCGGACGTGGACGGCGCCCATATCGCCACACTGATGCTCACCTTCCTGTACCGGTTCATGCCGGAACTGATCAAGCAGGGCTATGTGTATCTGGCGCAGCCGCCTCTTTACAAGATCGAAAAGAACCGGAAGGTCTGGTATGCCTACGATGACAACGAACTGAACCGGATCCTCACCGAGATCGGCCGCGACAACAACAATAAGATCCAGCGATACAAAGGTCTGGGCGAGATGGATGCGGATCAGCTGTGGGAGACCACCATGGATCCGGAACGCAGGATCCTCCTGCGCGTCACCATGGATGAAGAAGCCGCCTCCGAGATCGATCTTACTTTTACCACTCTCATGGGCGATAAAGTAGATCCCCGCCGCGAGTTCATCGAGGAAAACGCGAGGTTTGT
>CAMOQF010000006.1 GCA_946622645.1 uncultured Blautia sp. | reverse complement strand
GGCAAAATAAAAATGCAGGAGATGGGACTTGAACCCACACGATCTTGCGACCACAGGCACCTGAAGCCTGCGCGTCTGCCAATTCCGCCACTCCTGCATTTCCCAGTCATTTTTGACTGCTCACACATAATAACCTTTTTCCGGAGAAAAGTCAATAGGTTTTTTTATTTTTATTGCCGGCTCAGTTTCCGGACACTTTACGTACCTCCTCTTCCGCATCCAGGAAAGCCTGGGCTACCGCCGGGTCAAAATGCGTACCGGAACCCTGCCGGATAATGTCCATTGCCTTTTCAAACGGAAAGCTGTCCTTGTAGCTGCGTTTGGATACAAGGGCGTCATAGACGTCCGCCACCGCCATGATCCTGGCCGAAAGCGGTATATCTTCACCGGCGATCCCGTCGGGATATCCGGTTCCGTCCCATTTTTCATGGTGATATCTGGCCAGGTTTCGGGCCTCCTTCAGGTAACCGGAATTCCCATCCTCCGAGATGGCGCCGATCGCTTCCTGGATGATCTCGCCGCCCGCAGGCGCATGGCCTTTCATCAGGTCAAATTCCTCGTCTGTCAGCCGACCGGGCTTGTTGAGGATCGCGTCCGGCACCTGGATCTTTCCCAGATCGTGCAGCGGGGCTGAATTCACGACGTCCTGCATGAACTCCTCCGTGAGCTGGTCAGTATAGACTCCTTCCTTTTTCAGCTGGTTCATGATGATCTGTGCATATACAGCCGTCTTACGCACGTGGTCTCCGGTATACTGGTCCCGGCTTTCCACCAGATCCGCCAGAACCATGATCAGGCCGTTCTGCATCTTGTTGATCACTTCGTTTTTATGATTTGCTTCCTCGATGTAGCGCATCGTATCCTCTGTTGTCTTTTCCACGGAGTGATACAGTTTTTCGATCTCATCGCCTGTGCAGATCTTCAGATTGCGGATCCTGTCGAGGCTTTCATGCCGGACGTCCTCCGTATTGTAGGCAAAGGAATCCGTCGCGACAGACATCGAGTTGATGGGATAGATCACATGATATTCCGCGAACCAGACGCCGAAAGCGATGATCAGGATGAAGAATCCGATAAACAAGGAAATGATCCTTGCAAAGAACATGTATTCGTGTTCGGTCAGCTTGCTCATGGATACGTCCACGCCGGCGTAGCACTGGCACTCTCCCGCCGCATCCACGATCGGCTGATAGACTGTCAGCAGCCATCCGTATGAATCATTTGAGACCACAGGCTCGATCATTCCGCCGGAGAGAAGCGTCTGGATATGGGATTCAAAGGATTCGTCAAAAGGAATGACCGTGCCTACGGGGGAGCCCTTTACTTCCTCCGTGTCTATGTCAAAGACCACGTGGCAGCCGTCCGGCAGGATTTTATAGACATATACATATTCAATATCCGGAGTGCTCTCCAGAATGGCGGCGATACGTTTTTTCACCGCTTTATAGTCTGTGGCATCTTCCCCTTTTGCCAGATATTCCCCTACGCGGGCGGGATCGATGTTTGACGAGATGATGTTGGTCGCGGCATAGGCGAGCTTTGTCGACTGGTCCACGATCGAATTATGGTAGAGGAGCACGGCGATCCAGGTGATGACGACCGCCACCAGCGTAGTGGCAATGCCGATCAGAAACAGGAGCTTGGACCTGAGGGACCATCTGCGGGTATCGCATTTTCTGGTTCTGTCTGCTTCGCTGCGTGTGAGAGGCGTCTGCTTCCATCCATAAAAGCAGAGTTTTTCTTCCAGCTCGTCCGGCAGAAGCCGGATGATGATCGCAGCGAACAGAACAGAAACCGTTTTATCCAGAAGGTCTATGATCATGTCGCCTGCAAACTGCGACCAGAACGCGTTCAGGATCCCTTTGTCGAAGATCCTGTGCACCAGAGGGGCTGAAACGCCCGTCCCGAAATCAAAACCGTACAGGAGCCATGTCATGACAGATCCCAGCGCCCCGCCGATGAGGGAAAACGTTACGATCGAGAGCAGGATCCCGCTTATCTTTTTCAGATACCCTTTCCGCGAGAAGTATGCTGCAGTGACAGCGATCAGCACATTCAGGGAGCTGTAATACAACGAGCTGTAATCCACGATCCCGTTTACCACGTTGCTGAGGAAGCCGACCGTGATGCCGGGAAGATAACCGCCCAGCACGGCTGCAAAGATGGTGCCGGACGTATCCAGATAAAGCGGGAGACCCGTGGCGGAACAAAGACGGGCCCCGCCGAAGTTCATCAATAACCCCAGGGCACACAGGAGGATAAACCCGATCCAGTTCTGTCTTTTGACATCCTTATTCATCAATATAATCTCCTATTATGATAATCTTTTTGATCCGGTACTTTTCGATTATACTTCTTCTTTATCATACATCCTTTTCACCTGTCCCGCAACATCCTGTATGAAAGTTATGGCTCTGACGGCCGAATCGCGCAAAAAACCGCCAGCTGATCCCTCAGCTGACGGTATCCGGCCACTCATTATTCTTCATTGTTCTCCTGACGGGGCTCCACTCCGCACGCCGGAAAGTGTCTTTCGGGATCTAATCGACAACAGGCATGAACTGTTTCAGCACAAAGCTGCAGATGATCATGCCTTTTTCGGCATCGTAATCGAAGCAGATGTTTTCAAAACCGTCTTCGAATCGATCACGGTCATAGTCCGGGAAGGCTTTCAGCATCTGTTCTTTGGCGACCGTACGGAGATCGCTGCACATCTGAGAGTACCTGCCCCTGTCCTTGATCTGTCCGTTGTTGTCATTCCAGAACTGGAGCTCACGCTTCTGGTCTGAAGTCATATTTGGATAGACCACCACATTATAGTGAACATTCCATTTGACGGGGGGACGGAAATCTTCATAGAAATGATTTCTGATGATCATGGCCAGAAGGTCTTCGTTCATGGCGACCTCCGAAGCCTTTGCCCTGCCTCCGTTATCCACCATCCGGGCGAATTCCGGATTAATGTCCGAAAAGATCGGGATGAAGAGCACCAGTGTCTTGTCATAAAGTTTCGGTTTGGATTTGAATCTGGAAAACAGCCCCATATTTTCTCTCCTTTACAGCCTGGCGGTCAGATGTCTCAGGAAAAAATGACGGTCACCAGAAACAGGTTTTTCATGTCATAGGATGTTCCGGCCGCAAAAGCAACTTTTCCGATGAAAGCTTTGGTGAAGTCAAACTCAAACCCTTCGTCTTTCAGTTTCTTTTTAACCTTTCCGATCATGTCATCATACTCTCCCGGCATCTGCAGCTCCAGGGAGCTGTAATAGGTGTCGTTCCAGTCCTCAGAGTACACGTAGATGTTCTTCTCCGGAACATTATATCCCCATTGGGCGACATACTTTTTCAGGTTCTCATCATTTCTTCCTATAAACGTGCATTTTTCACCAAACGATGAAAATGGTCCATGGCAGATGAACAGGAACGCGTAATTCTGTCCTTTTTTGTTTTTCGCTCTGGAAAACAGTCCCATCGGTATCCCTCCTTCTCACAGGGTCATACGGTGATAAACACATAAGCCATAAAGAAACCCATCTGCGCGTAGGAGGTCTCTTCAGCATAGCGCGCCGTTTTGATGTTCTCGCCGTTGTAGCTGTAGCCATCCGCGCGAAGCTTAGCCTTCATCTTGCCGATCAGGTCGTCCGCTTCGCCAGGACCCTTGACCAGCCAGGAGCTGTAAACAGTATCATTCCAGTTCGGGCCGTACATGATCACATGATCCCTGGACCCCGTATATCCGAAGTGCTGCATGGCTTCATAGAGGCCGTCTCCTGTCATGCCTATACCCTGGAGGATATTGGTCAGTCCGCTCGGGTCAGGGCCGCGGCAGATAAAAACAAACGCATATTCTCCTTTGGGCTTTCCTTTTCCTCCGCTTCCTTTGTTTTTTCCGAATAAGCCAAAAAGTCCCATGATGATCTCCTTTCTGTCAGAATCAGTCTGTGGGATCTGTATTCATTATACTGTACAACCTCTTTCTCTTCATTGACAAAAGCGGTAAAAAGGCACCATGTCAAATGAGGCGGAGACGGCAGATCCGGCCGTTTCCCATCCCGAACAGAATGGTCTGCTGATCCTCTTCAAAACAGATCTCACCGATCTCCCCATCCGCGACAAATTCCGCAAGAAGAGATTCGGATTCGATATCATAGAGCTGCAGCTTCCAGTTGACGTCCTTATAATCTTCCTTACCGGAAATGGCAAGGAAACGGCCGTCCGCGGAACAGGCGGCAAAATAATCATCGTCCGAACAGCCTGCCTCCCTCTTGTCCAGATAGAAAACGACAGAGCCTGTGGCAAGCGATATCACCGCCGCGCCCTCTTCCAGAACGACCACCATCCTGCTGCCGTTGTCCACCACCCTGCAGAAGTGGTTTTCATAATTTGTATGGACGAGTCTACATGGATTGGTTCCGGAAAGCGGTCTTGAGAAGATCAGCTTATCCTTCCTGATATCGTACTTTTCCACCCGCGGTTTTTGATAATCCCCGAAAAAGACATACAGCGATTCTCCCCCGTCCGCCACGTCAAAGTAAGCGTCTCCCATGTGCATCTCCAGTTCTGCCTTTTTTGCGAACAGTTTTTTGAGGCCCGAAACGGGGAGCTTCAGCGTCACCTTCCCCAGAAAACGGCCGGTCTTTGTCCTGTAAACACAGACAGGCTGATATGAGCTGTCCCGAATGATCACGTGCTGCCGGTCAGCCGAAAAACAGATGGCATCGGGCAGATCATAGGAACGTGTCTTTTTCTGGCTGAACTTTTCCACATACAGTTCTTCATTTTCCAGGAGCTCTCCTTTCGGCAGCGCCCAGTACTTATAGATATACCAGTCTTTGTCCTGGAACTGTGTGGAGGCCGCGCCGCTTCCGTCCGGCATCACAAAAGTAAAGTCCCAGTTGTTTCTGCCTTTACACCGCAGCTGGTTTTTTACAAAGCCGGTCTCCCGTTCCAGGACATACAGCCTGGGGTCCTCACTCAGGCCAAAGGTCCTTTCCTTTCCCGACTGAACCATGTTGTCATAGCAGGAAGCCAGCACATAGGCGCCGTCCTCGGAAAGAGCCGTGCTTCGGATGGGCGCCGGAACACCTGCAAGACTGCCGGACTGATCTTCCTCCTCCAGAGAGACCACCCGGATCTTCCGTTCATCCACCCGCAGCGCCGCAAAGCTTTCATCGGCTGAAAAAGCGATGCCGTGGCAGCGTCCAAGCCCCCGGATCTCTTTTACCAGATGAAAATCTTCCGTGTCGTACAGACTGAAAGACTGTCCTGCGACCAGCAGAAGATTCTTTTTCTTCAGGAAAGAAAGCACATTTATCTCTCTGTCAGGAAGCTCAAACACCTTCTCTCCCGTATCCGTACGGTACACGCAGACTCTCAGCAGATCCGACCCGGCCAGGAGACGTCCGTCCGGAGAAAGAGCCGCCGTCTCCACGGAGCTCTTCCATTCGCCCACAGGCTTTCCATAAGGCGTGATGGATCCCTCCGTCTGATCCAGTCTGAAGAGATACGCAGGATTTGCGATCCGCTGAAAAGCGTAAGTGTCATAAGCCTTTTCCGCATTCTGGGGATGAATATTCACTGCTGCCAGAAGGCCGTTTTCAGACAGGACGACCTGCTGCGCATTCCATCGGTATTTCTGAGCAGCGATCCGGTGTCCGTCCGTCAGGCTGTAAGCCGCGATCAGATGTGCTTCATCCGGCAGGGCCAGCACGTCTCCTTCCACCATAAAGCGGTGCGGGCGCATATGGAAAATCCCGTAATAATAGTAGGATGTACCCGCACCGATGATCGGGAACGTAAGGATACAGCGGAACCCTTCCGTCTCAAACACATGGATCCTGCATCCGCCCCAGGACTCGGCGTCCGCCGAACTGACCACCAGCTTTCTCCCGTTGTCCGCAGCGGAAAGGCAGATAAATCTCCTGCCCTTGTCCGCCGGAATCTTCATTTCCACGCTGTTATTCTCCAGATTCCAGACGCTGACCATGCTTCCATCTACAATGGCAGCCGCAAGCGTATCCTCCCGCAGCAGGGCAACGCAGACCTGCATGGACTCCCGGGTCACGATCATCCGGTCGTCCCTGCCCACGGGCTCTTCAAAACACGGAAGCAGGGGTTTCAGCCACCGGCCGCTCTCGCTCTGTTCCGCGTCGGACAGAAGCTTCTGTACTCTGGGCAGGCCGCAGCCGGAAAGGTGCCCTGCAAGTCTGGGCATCAGCTGATCCGGCCGATGCAGAAGAACAGTGCCGCACAGGCTCAGAAAAGCACTCATCCTTCCGGTCTCCGGCGTTTCCATCAGCGCATAATCCTTCTGAAGGGCCTGCACACCGCCCCGGGCAAGCTGTGAGCGTAAGTAACGGATATCCATCACATAATCCAGATAAGCGTTCTCCTGCCCTGAACGAACCAGCTGGTAAGCCTGTTCCAGCAGCCGGTGAGGATCCGCAAAATCTTTCCCGGCAAGAAAAGCCGCCAGTTCGCTGTGCCATGCTTCGGATGGTTTGTCCTGCGTATATCTTCTGATGGCTGCTTCCCGGAAACTGTCGTAGAAGAAATCGATCCTGCCCTCCCGCTCGGTCAGGAACTCCCGCAGTCCTCTATGCAGGACATGGACCGCATCCAGAGCGGATCCTATGTCCGATGCGGTCCCGTGCCGGACAAGCATTTCAGCAAGCTCATGCGCATCCATTCCGTAACGGGCATGGGCCATCCACCCAAAAACATTCCTGGCCAGTTCTTTCATCGAAATGTCGGTGACAATGGTATCCGTCTCCAGCCTGGAGAGCATGGCGTCGAAAGCGGTCTGCGGCGTATCGCCGAAATCATTTTCAATATGACTCTGGAGCGTGTCATAGGCGCCGAATACACGCAGCTCGTTCAGAACGATCTTCAGATACAGCGGGTTTTCGGCTCCGGGAGACATGATGAGCGCGTCTTTCTGCGAATCGCCCAGTTTTTTCAGATAATTGCTGAGATATGTCTCCACCAGCAGATCTCTGTCCTTTACATCGGACAGCGGGCGGACGTGAATGATCTCCGCGTAGGAGACGGCTTCACGGAGATACCTGTCCGCTCCCGGAGCGTCTTCCTTGACGCTCACGATCAGCCTGACATCGGGCGGGATCGTCTGCGGGAGAAACGCCGCGTCCTGGACGCCTCCGGGAAGCTGGTCGATGGCATCGATCACAAGGACCAGTCTGTTTTCCTTTGAAGCTTCCTCCAGAAGCGCAGCGAAGCCCTCCAGCAGCCCGGCAGGATCCTGCGGAGGATCCTTTTCCGTCTTCCCGTCCATTCTGAACTGTTTCCACAACGAATAGATGAGATCCACGGCCGTATTGGCACCCTGGCTTCTTCCGATAAAACGGTAGTAGATCTTATATCCGCTCTTTAAGATCCAGTGAGCCAGGAGGCTGCTCTTGCCCATACCTGCCGGAGCCGTCAGCAGAAGCGGTTTTGTCCCGCTGTCGTTTACATAGCTCTCAAAAGGAGAAAGGTCGCCATCGCGTTCGATAAAGGCTTCTCCGGCCGTGTACAGGAACAGAGCCTGCTCCTCCAGCTCCGGCAGAAGATCGTCTCCGCTGTCGTCCTCTTCTCTCCTTCTGTCCAGTCCATAGCGCTCGGTTATAGCGGTTTTCAGGTCTTCGATGATCTGCTCAGCCAGAGGCCTTCCTTCACACTGAAAATCCGTCAGCTGACCCTCTACAATGTCCGGCGTCGCGCCTTTGATGGCGGACAGCTCCGGTGTCTTTCCGTTCCGGTCCCAGCGGCAGGTATAGGGATGATATGGTCTTTGTGTGTCCGGGATGGTCTTTTCCCGGAACTCCCGCAGCAAGGCATCCTCTTTGTCCGGATCGGCACTGGAACGATTTGTATAGATATCGATCAGCTTTTCCGATCGGATATCCTGCAGGTACGCACCGTCCCGCAGATAGAAAAACGCGCGTTCCAGCGAATCCTGCTCGGAAAGATTCTGCCTTCTCATGGGATCGATCAGGGAATGGATGACCTCCATCTCCGTGACCGAGCAGCCCAGGTTCTCTTTCAGCTTCGGAAAGAGGTCGAACGTATGTTCCGCGATGTCCTCGGGCGTCGGGACCCAGCCCCGGCGCTGTCCGATAAAACACAGGAAGAACGGCCGGCAGCGGTCGATATTGTCCAGACAGATCTCAACCGTCTTTTTATTTTCCTGAGAATCCTCCTCCGTGATGCCCCAGCGAAGATCGATGTCTCTAAGCCGGAGTCTGTGGGAAGCACACCACTGGGAAAGCTCCGGGAACACCCGTTTGACCAGATAGTTCCGCTCTCCGTGCATGTCGTTGAAGGTACTGCTGATAAAGACGTACACGTCTCTCCAGCTGTGTCCCTCTTCTTTTTCCCTGAGATCCTCCAGTGCGTTGCTGCCGTAAATCGGCCGATCCGGGACGTGCTCCTCTTCAGGGGCGGCGCTGTCTTTTTCGCCGGAAGGATCCGCCGCTTCCTCCGTCGGCGGGATCTCAGCCGGTTCTGCCGGCTCTGTCGATTCCATCTTCTCCAGGGTGACCCACAACGGCAGCATGGCCTGATAGCCGACCCAGAACTGGCGGGGCGCTTCTCCCATGTAGGCGTATGGTTTTGTGATAACCTTGTATCCTTTTTCCTCAAACCACCAGTCGATGCTGCCCGTCAGTATATCCACGGAGGTGCTGATCTGCGCTTCCAGCTCGCCGACCCACTCGGTCGGGAGAACCGCTTTTACTTCTGTCCCCTCCGGAACCGGAAAGCCCTCCCGGCGCATCTGCATGAGCGTGTTTTCCAGGAAACGGTTTCTGGTCCCTTCCTCCCCGTTTCTCTCGATCATGTTCTGCGTTACGCCTTCTTCCCGGTCTCTGAAGAACAGATATAACACTCGTTTTTCTTCCATGTCCGTCTCCTCCGTCGTTGTCCGGCACAGGTTTTACAGGATCTTCTTTTCGCCGTCCACGATGGCGTAGATCTTCGTGGCGGAGGGATTCCATACAATGGAACGGTCCGCGGAAAAGACCAGCCTTCTGGCCGCGGTAAAATATTCATAAAACCCGATGTTGGTCGTGTACCACACGTTTTCATGTCCGGAGATCTTCCGGCAAAAATTCTCCATCCGGTCCCAGGTATTATCGTTTTCGAACTCAAAGCTGTGCCCCCAGACATACAGAAGGGTAAGCTTTATATAGAACGGTTTCGACAGAAATCTTTCCGCGATCCCGTTAAAAGCGTCGTTATGATGGCAGGTCGGTCTCCACCGCATAAAATCCGACGGTACGGCAAACCCGCCTGTGGATTCCACCGTGCGGCTGTAGACAAGTCCCACACTCTTCAAGGTGTTAATGACCCGCTCGTCATACTCTCCATAGGCATAGGAGCATCCTCTCACCAGAGAGCCCGTCAGTTCCTCCAGCCTGCAGCGGTCCTGATAGAATTCCTGCAGAAGCTGTTCCTGCGCAAGATGCGTAGGATAAGCGTGGGTGACGCCGTGGCAGGCCACTTCATGCCCCTTGTACAGGTCCTTCACCTCCGAGGAAGCAATAAAAATGTCCTGGTCCAGTCTCCCCGAATTCACGTGAAATGTTGCTTTGAGGCCATAACGGTTAAAGATCTCGACGAGCCTTCTGTCCGTAACCTGGGCATCGTCATAGCTGAAGGTCACAGCCATCTTTTTCCATTCCGGATAGCATAATTCAAATTCCATAAGCAATCTCCTTTCTCTCTGGTTCATATTATACAGAATCCTGCATAAAAATGAAAGAGCCGGCCGTTCCGGATGGTGTACTTTCCGGAACAGTCAGCCCTTTCACGTGCGTAGGAGGATACACTGATAAATGTATGAAGAAAAGGTTGTTATAAAGCTAATGTCACTTCCATTTTTAATGGTTTTTTACCGGTGAGCGCGATGCTCTTTGCGTCCGGCTGGGATGTGCCGGCGAAGAGCGCAAACCGTTTTCCGTCCACGATGCGCTTTCCCTCTTCGTTGACGACCAGGAAAGCTTCCTTCGGGATCAGGATGGCGATCTTCTTCTGCTCGCCGGGAGCAAGCGATACTCTTGCAAAGCCGCAGAGAGCGGGATTTTTGATCGCAAGAGGTGAATCAAGATTCTGAATATAGATCTGGATAACATCCGTCGCAGGCACGTCGGAAACGTTTTCCGCTTTGACGGCCATCACGGCGCTGAAGCCATCCTCTTCTGTCTGTTCATAGGCAAAATCAGCCTTCCGAACATGTACATCACCGTAAGTCAGGCCGTATCCAAAGGGATACTGCGCCTCCTTTTCCATGTAACGGTAGGTACGGCCTTTCATGGCATAGTCGGTGAAGTCCGGCAGATCTTCCAGGGAATTGTAGAAGGTGACCGGGAGCTTTCCGCCGGGGGAAGCTTCTCCAAAAAGAACTCTTGCAAGCGCTTTTCCGCCCATGGCGCCCGGATACCAGACATCCAGCACCGCGTTAAAGTTTTCGGACGCGAAGGAAAGATCGATGTCGGAACCGGCGGCCAGGCAGAGAACGACCGGTTTGCCGGTCTTCCGGATGGCTTCCATCAGCTGGCACTGCGCCTCCGGGAGGAAAAGGCTTTCTTTGTCACCGGACGCATAAGAGTTGCCGGTATCGCCCTCTTCTCCCTCGAGCGTCTCATCAAGGCCGACGCAGAGGATCACCAGGTCGCTGTTCTCCGCTGCTGTGACAGCCTCGGCCATGCGGTCCTGGACTTCCGCCAGATTTTCGGTACGGTCGCGGAAGAGGTCGCAGCCGACTGCCGTCAGTACGCGTACGTCTCCGTCCAGGTAGTCCTGGATGCCTTCCTGAAGAGTGATATAGCGGGAAGCAGTACCGTGATAATTGCCTACCAGGGCGGCACGGCTGTCCGCGTTGGGGCCGATGACCGCAATGGTCCTGTAGTCTTTTTTATCCAGCGGAAGGATCCCGTCGTTTTTCAGGAGGACAAAGCTCTCCTCGGCCGCGCGCATGGCAAGCGAGAGATGCTCCGGAGATTCCACTTCGGTATAAGGGATATCGTCGTAGGAGCTCCCGTCGAACAGTCCCAGCAGATACCGTGTGGTAAACACCCGGATGCAGGCGTTTGTGATGGTTTCTTCCGTCACGAGGCCTTCATCCACGGCTTTTAAGAGCATCTGGTAGGTGACGCCGCAGTTCAGGTCGCAGCCGTTGTTGATGGCGAGCGCGGCTGATTCCGCAGGCGTGCGGGTGAGCATATGGTTTTCATGCAGGTCGCGGAGCGCCCAGCAGTCCGACACAAAGTGCCCGCCAAAGCCCCATTCCCCGCGCAGGATCTTCTGCAGTGAGGGGCTTGCGCAGGATGCTTCGCCGTTGACACGGTTGTAAGCTCCCATGACGGCTTCCACATCCGCTTCTTTGACAAGCCGTTCAAACGCGGGAAGGTAGGTTTCGGTCATATCTTTTCTGGACGCTTCCGCGTCAAAATGATGGCGTTCCCCTTCCGGTCCGGAATGCACGGCAAAATGCTTTGCGCAGGCGGCCGCCTTCATGGTCTCGCCGTCTCCCTGCAGATGTTTTACAAATGAAACGCCCATGCTGCCGGTCAGGAACGGATCTTCACCGTAGGTCTCGTGCCCTCTTCCCCAGCGGGGATCCCGGAAGATGTTGACGTTGGGAGACCAGAATGTAAGGCCTTTGTAGATTCCCCGGTCTCCATGGCGGGAGGCGGCATTGTATTTTGCCCGGCCTTCCGTCGCGATCACGTCGGCGATTTCGCCGATCAGTTCCGTGTTAAAAGTTGCACCCAGGCCGATCGCCTGAGGAAACACGGTCGCCTGCCCTGCACGGGCAACGCCGTGAAGTCCTTCATTCCACCAGTTGTAAGCCGGGATACCCAGGCGTTCGATCGCCGGAGCATCATATCGGAGCTGGCTGGCTTTTTCTTCCAGAGTCATCTGGCCGACCAGCTTCCTGGCCTTTGTTCTTGCCGCTTCTCTGTTCATTTCGTCTCCTTCTGATGGATAACGGATGAAATCATCCTTTGACTGCGCCTGTCGTCAGACCGTCGACGATCTGGTTGCTGAACAATGTGTAGACGATGATGGTAGGAATAATGGCGATCATGATCGCCGGAAACATTTTGTCATAGTTTGTCTGATACGGCGTAACGAACTTGGTCAAAGCGACAGGAAGCGTCTTCTTGTTTCCATCAGAGATGAAGACCAAGGCCAGCAGCAGTTCATTCCAGTTGGCGATAAAGGTCATAAGGCCTGTTACAAAGAGACCTGTTCTGGAAAGCGGCAGGCAGATTGAGAAAAAGATCTTGTAGATGGAGCATCCGTCGATACACGCAGACTCCAGAAGTTCGTTCGGTATGCTGCGGAAGAACCCCGTCATGATATAGACCGAGGTTGGCAGCGAAAACGTCAGATACGGCAGTATCAACCCCCACAGATTATTGTTGAGTCCCATGTTGGCAAAACGTACAAACAGGGGAATCAATACGCAGTGGACCGGGATCATCATACCGATCAGAATGTAGACCATCGCTGCACCAGAGAGCTTCCATTTCATACGGCCGATGGCAAACGCAGCCATGGAGCCAAGGAGCATGGTCAGGATCAGGGTGATCACGCAGACAAAGAGTGAGTTCAACATTGCGATCCCGAGCTTGCCGGCTTCCCATGCGATCTTATAGTTGCCCCATTGGAAGGTCTCCGGCCAAGCGAAAGGATCCTTGTAGATCTCCGGCCTGGTCTTCAAGGAAGTCATGGCGATCCAACACACAGGAGCCAGATATATGATTACCATAAATATAAAAAAGACATAGATGAGAACAGTGGAGACTTTCAGTTTTGGTTTGTTCTGTTTTACGGTTGTTTCCATACTGTGCAGCCTCCTTTCTCACATTTCGTAATTTTCAGTCTTAAAGATCTTGTTTATGACAGCTGTAGCGATCAGACACAGTACTACCAGGACTACGCCGATGGCACTGGCATAGCCGTAATGGTTGCCGCCCTTTGAAGAAAAGCCGGTACGGTAGAGGTAGGTAGCCAGCACGTCCATCTTCAGATTCTCGGTCTTGTCGCCTAACATGGAGTAGATCAAATCGAAGAATTTGAGAGAACCAATGGCATTCAGGCTCATTGCAGTACCTACCATCGGCTTGATCAGCGGCAGAGTGATGTAACGGAATGCCTTTACTTTCGTCGCACCGTCGATGTAGGATGCTTCATAAAGCGATTTGCTGATGCCTGAGATCTGGGCCATGTAAAGCATCATCGACTGACCTACATACTGCCACAGAGCGACAAAAGCGATGACCCACATGGGGAGTGTAATAAATCCGCTGGTTTCAAAAAGCCATCCAGGTCCCTTGACGCCGAAGTTGGCCAGCAGATTGTTGATACCGACCTTTGCATGGAACAGGAACGCCCACAAAAGGCCAAGGGCGGCTGACGAAAGGACGCAGGGCATGTAGATGACGTTTTTAAAAAAGTTACGTCCTTTTTTGATATTGGTCAGAAGACCCGCAAGCAAAAGACCCATGATCAGCTGCGAAATGCAGGAGAACAGGAGGAAAAACAGCGAGTTCTTTAAAGCGATCCTCATGATGGGATCCTTCAACATTTTGCTGAAATTGCCAAGCCCGATAAAGGAATAGCTGCGGGTTGCCTTGTCATAATCACAGAGCGCATAATAGAATGAGGTGCCGATCGGGACAAACAAGACCGCAGTGAACAGGATCAGCGCCGGCGCTACAAAAACAATGATGGCGGTTTTGTTTTTCAGCAGTTTATCCATAAAAAAGCCCCTTTGCTAAGGTATTCAAAGATCAGACATTATTAGTAAAATGGCGGGGCTGTCGAAACAGCCCCGCCGGGGAAGAACCTAAACTTATCTGTAGCCGTTCTCAGCATACCAGTCTTCGACTGCCTGGAATGCTTCTTCCGGAGTCTTCTCCTGCTGGAAAATGGCAACCATCTGATTGTCAAAGTAGGAACCAGCATCAGAGGAAACAAGGGACTCATTGTAGAATCCGAAGGTACCGGTAGCATTTTCGAAGATTTCCATAACGTCTGCCAACTGTGCAGGAGCTACGCTTGCATCGTACTCAACTTTGGTGACCGGGATCTTGCCGCCAACTTCTGCGGTGTACCTCTGAGCTTCGTCGTCTGTGAAGTATTTCATCAGAGCAACTGCTGCTTCCGGATACTGAGTGGTGGAGCTCATAGCCAGAGAATCGGATTTAGCGATGACTCTGTTGGGATCGTTGCCGCCTTCGATAGCCGGGAACTGGAATACGCCGCACTTCTCTTCGAAGTCGGGATTTGCACCGTTCATCTGGCCGATTGCCCAAGAACCCTGGATCAGGATAGCAGCTTCTTCAAAGTACAGAGCTGCAGTAGCGTCGTCGTTGGAGTCGCCTGCTGCGGTCTCCTGGAAATACTGGGAGAGCTCAAGAAGCTTTTCGCCTGCTGCGATGGTCTTGTCCTGTACCCAGCTCTCTTCACCGGAGTTGATGGCGGGAAGGTTCACGCCTTCTCTGTCGCAGAGATAACCAGCCAACATGGACAAGCACCATGCGGTACCGGCGCTGATGGTGATGGGGGTGTAGCCGGCTTCTTTGATCTTTGCGCAGACATCCAACAGCTCGTCATAGGTGGTAGGAACTTCCACACCTGCTTCTGCGAAGATGTCTTTGTTGTAGAACACGCATGCAGCCGCAATGTTCAGCGGAACAGCATAGATCTTACCGTCATAGGTCTGCTGTGCAAATACAGCGTCGCTGGAGAACGTGTCTTTCCAGCCGTCAGCTTCCAGATATTCATCGAGCGGAGCCGCAACGCCGGGAGCGACATAGTCGGTCAGGTTCGGGCCCGGGCTTACGATAAAGACATCCGGTGTCTGGTTTGCATCCACCAGAGCGTTCAGCTGGGTGTAATACTCTTCCAGTGTGGTGGTGATCGGGGTTACATGATACTGTCCTTCATAATCTGCGTTAAAACGGTCGACAACTTCTTTAAAGCCTTTTGTGATGTTATCCTCGGATGCTTCCAGGTCATCCCAGAACATCCAGGTGATTTCCTGTACTTCACCTTCTGCCTGTGCCGGAACTGCCATAGCCAGGGTACCTGCTACCATTGCTGCGGAAAGCAGAACAGAGAGCCATCTTTTCTTTGCCATAATACATCCTCCTTTTTTTAACGCGTTGCGAGGCGTCGCCTCTGTTTGATGAATCCATGATAGCAAATAGTGCTTTCCTCTTCACTATAATTCTTGCCATTTAGCTATCAATTCTTGCTCTTATCGTGCCTTCTTTTTGGAGCATATGTCAATTTATATAATTTTTAATCCCGTTTTTTGTGCATTATTTTTCATTTTTTGGAAATTCCGTACTTTTTTGCACAATTATTCAAGTTTTCCTTGCCTTTTTGTCACATTTTTGGTAGAGTTATCAAAAAGACAGGAAAGCAATTTTTGCTACTCAAAAAAGCGAGGTGAGGTGTATGATCCATCATCTGGACGGTATTTATGAAACCGTAGATTTTCAGGCCGATTCCCAGATCTGTCTCTATTACAATGATGAATACGAAAACTATCCTCCGCACTGGCACACTTCCTTCGAGCTCATCATGCCCATCGTCAATACCTACGATGTGGTCTGCGGAGACGACCGCTATCATCTCCGCGAAGGCGATGTCCTGATCATCTGTCCCAGCATGATCCATGAGCTCTTTGCTCCGGAGACCGGGGAGCGGATCATCTTCCAGCCGAGCCTCGGACGGGTGTCCATCAAGGAACTGAATCTTCTGATCAGCCTTCTGAGTCCCTCCGTCATGATCACGCCGGAGGATTATCCCATGATCTACGAGCAGGTGCAGCGCAACATGCTGGAGATCCGGAATGAGTATTTCAGCTACGCGCCCTACGCGGAGAGCCGTATCTTTTCACTGTTTCTGGAGATCCTGGTGCTGGTAGGCCGCAATCACAAGACCTTTGTCCGTCAGAACATGACGCCCGCCAATTCCCGGCAGAAGGAATATGTAGAAAAATTCCTCTACGTGACCAGTTATATAGAGGAGCATTTTGCGGAGGATATCACCCTGGAGCAGATGGCCGCCCTGGCAGGCTTTTCCAAATATCATTTTTCCAGACTTTTCCGACAGTACACGGATTCTTCCTTCTACAAATATCTCAACCAGAAACGGATCGATTATGCCAAGACCCTGCTTGCCGATCCTTCCCTGACCGTGATCGAGGTGGCGCTGCAGTCCGGCTTTTCCTCCCTCTCCGCCTTTCTCCGCATGTTCAAGCAGCTCAACAACTGTACGCCCACCGAGTTCCGCAACATGTACGACGGCGACGCTTGACAGAAAATGCAAAATCCAGTATAGTGGACTATGCCGGTCCACTATCCGGCAGGATCCAATTGATGTAGCATTGGGAGGAAACATACATATGGAGATCACAAAAGACACCACAATGGGCGAAATGCTGCAGTATGACAGCGGGATCGCTTATATCCTGATGCAGTCCGGCATGCACTGCGTGGGCTGCCCCTCTTCGATCCGCGAGTCTCTTGCGGAAGCCTGCATGGTCCACGGCCTGGACGCTGATGAAGTGCTGAAGGCCATCCAGGATTATCTGGCGACCAGACAGTAACCCAGAACAAAAACCCCTGCTTCCCGACGGAAGCAGGGGTTTTTCATTTGCTTTATTTTCCTTCCGCGATGGAAAGGAGATAGTAGAAGATCTTGATGCTGGTGTTGGCATCAAAATGATAACGGTCGTTTTCCAGATATACCGGTCCCAGTTTTTTGATGTAGGAATACAGATCCACAAAAACAGCTCCCGGGATCGTCCCGCCTGTGATGGCAGACTGGATCTTTTTGTTGAAGGCTTCGATCTCCTTGTTGGTATAATATTTATCGTTTTCGGTGATCGGGTCTCCAAGCGGACCGACCGAAATGATAAAGACCCGGGCACCCAGCGCCTTCCACTGAGGAACATAGTTTTTGAAAAGATTTACATATTTCTGATAGATGGTCCCGTCCCAGGCGTCGTTTACGCCCATCCAGATGTAGACGTCCGTCCTTCCGTCGAGCGAAGCGGTGATGGCGCCCGCCGTTGCTTCCAGCCAGCTGTATTTTGCGCCGGCATAGCTGATCCACTTGAGGGAAGCGCTGTTGGATTTGTAGCTTGCGCTCACCGAGGCGAGGGAGCTCATGTCCAGATAACCCTTCATGTTGGCGGTAAGCGAGTCGCCGACGATCAGCATGGTCCTGGTCAGGGACGGCTGCTCCGGAAGCGGTGTGATGACCGGGGTCGGCGTTGGAGTCGGAGTGGGGGTCGGCGCTGCATTGACCGGTATGGTTCCGATGGCTCCGAATCCTCCGTAAACTCTGCTTCCCGTGTTCTGGCGGAAAGCCCGTACTTTGACGTAATATGACTTGCCCTTTGTCAGGTCAGCCACACGGCAGGATCCTGTCTTTCCGTCTTTAATGACTTTGACGCATTTAAAGGGTCCGTTTTTCGTTTCGGAGCGGTATACTTCGTAACCGTCCGCGTATTTTGTGGTCTTCCATGTGACCTGGGCGGATTTGGTTTTATCCCTGTTGGTTCCGGTAACGACAGCCTTTACGGACGTAGCCGTTTTGACCGTCACCTTGGTAAAGCTGCTGTAATAGTATTTTCCGTTTACCTTACGCATGGATCGGATCTTATAGCTGTACTGACCGTTGTATTTCTCTTTAAATTTGCCGGTATACGCATTGCCGGACCAGATATTCTTGTAACGGACATAAGCGCCGTTTTCAAGCTTGTAGATCTGGTAACCGGTCGCGTTTGCTACCTTCGGCCAGCTGAGGGTAACTGTGACTCCGCTGGCCTTTCCTGTCACGACGGGGGCAGACGGCTTGTTGCCTGCAGCTGCCGCCTCATGCACCTGTCCCGGGGCGATCACGCAAAGCAGGAGCGCTGCCAGGAAGCATACAATATATCGTGCAAGATGATTTTTATAACTCATAGATATTCTCCTTATTCCGGGCATCGTCGACTGGGACAACGCCGTTTAGGGATACAGAGCAGAACTCTGCATATCAGTTGATCGAAGGGCTGCCGGATCAGGCTCACTCCTCCGGATCGATCAGTTTTTTAGCGGCTTCCGAGAGCTGTTCAGCGGCATCCTCCATGAATTCGGCAGCTTCCTGCGCAGCCTCCTCCATTTTTTCGGAGACCTCTTCTTCGTTGAAAAGCTCTTCTTCCTGTACTTCCTCTTCCGGTACCTCTTCTTCTGCAGGTTCGGGCGTGGGAACTTCCGCGCCGCAGAACGGGCAGAAGGCAAAGCCGGTATCGACCGTACGGCCGCAGGCAGGACAGGTCTTCTGACCTTTCTTGCGGAGAGATTCGACCTTCAGGGCTTCAACTTTTTCGGAGTGTTCTTTGATCTGGGTGCAGAACTCAACCAGCTCGCTGTCTGTCTCCAGGCCGGAAGCATATCTTTCATAGATGATCTTTCCCATATCCGCCATCAGCTTTTTGATCATGCGTTCTTCGCCCGCTATCTTGCTGTTGACCTTCTGCGATTCATACACGCCGCCCATACGGGTCGAAAGAGTCTGTGCGGTCTTTGTCAGGGTTTCGCTCAGTTCATCAAAAAAATTCTTGGCCATTTCGTCCTCCTTCATTGCAGATACTGGCCCCGGAGCGTGATCTGGGGGCCGCCGTTTCCTTCAATATATTGCCGGGTGATCACGACTTCACCGATATTTTCATCCTTCGGGATCTCGAACATGATGTCGAGCATGAATTCTTCCAGGACCGCGCGGAGCCCTCTGGCGCCGGCGTCCCTTTCCATGGCCTTCTGTGCGATGGCGTGAAGCGCTTCGTCGTCGAAGGTGAGCTTTACTTCGTCCATGGCGAGAAGTTTCTGATACTGGCGGATGATGGCGTTTTTCGGTTCCTTCAGGATCTGCACCAGCATGTCCTCCGTCAGCCCGTCCAGGGTGAATACCATGGGCAGCCTTCCGAGAAATTCAGGGATCATTCCGAAGGTCCGGAGATCTTCCACCGTCACTTTCCGCAGCAGATCGGGATCAGAATCGTATTTATCCTTCAGGTCGGCGTAAAAACCGATGGATGCCTGCTTGTTCAGCCTTTCCTTGATGATGTTTTCCAGATCCGGGAAGGCTCCTCCGCAGATAAACAGAATGTTCCGGGTGTTGACGACAGCCATCGGCACCATTGCGTTTTTGCTGGAGGCGCCCACCGGCACTTCGATCTCGCTGCCTTCGAGGAGCTTCAGCATGCCCTGCTGTACGGCCTCGCCGCTTACATCCCGCTGATTGGTGTTTTTCTTTTTGGCAAGTTTATCGATCTCGTCCACAAAGATGATGCCGTGTTCGGCTCTTTCCACATCGTTGTCCGCCGCGGCAAGGAGCTTGCTGACCACGCTCTCGATGTCATCGCCGATATAGCCGGCTTCCGTGAGGGAGGTGGCGTCCGCGATGGCGAGCGGAACATCCAGGAGCTTTGCCAGCGTCCTGACCATGTAGGTTTTGCCGCTGCCCGTGGGCCCGATCATCAGCATGTTGGATTTTTCGATCTCGATGCCGTCCTTATCGTCCGATCCGACCCGTTTATAATGATTGTACACAGCGACGGACATGACCTTTTTGGCATGTTCCTGTCCGATCACGTATTCATCCAGCATCGCCTTGATCTTATGCGGTGCCGGGATCTTTCTGATGTCGAAAGCGGCGCCCGGTTCGGAATCTTCAGGTTTTTTTGCTTTTTTGCGTTCTGCAGCAGGATTGTTCCCCAGGGTCACCATGCTGACGTTCGGAAAACGGTTCAACAGTTCTCCCAGGTCAAAGCCGCCCGAAAACTGGGTGCTCATGGTGTCGAAGCTTTTCTGGAGGCAGTCCTGGCAGACAAATATACGGTTGGGCAGCTCGATCAGCTTGCCGCACTGCTCCTCCGAACGTCTGCACAGAAAGCAGAATTTATTATCTTGATCTGACATAGAGTTTCCTTTGTTCATTTGCATATTCACAGCACTTTAAAACGATTATAACACAAAATATTGATTCTGTTAATAAATATTTCAAAAAATCGTAAACAAAAACCAACACTCTTTTTTTGGGATAATCAACAAAAATACCAAAAATTCGTGTTGGCTTTTAATGCTCACTTTTTTAATTATAATTCCTGCTGCCCAGAGTCAGGCTGAGCGTCATCTGCCGGTATTCGCCGTAGTCGGGACGGGCCACCGTCACTTCCACGGTCTCTCCGGCAGCGTAATACTGCAGGATCTCCAGCACGTCGGAACCTTCCGATACTTTTTCACCGTTGATCGCCTGGATGATATCCCCCCGCAGGATCCCGGCCGTTTCCGCCGGCGAACCGCCGTAGACCTCCTCCACAAAGGGGCCGTCCGGCATGTCGTACATGATCTTCATCTTGGAGGAAAGGTCCACCATGGAGACCCCCATGTAGCCTGTCTCGGAATCAGGGAGCTTTTCCCTGCTCTCCCGGTTCATCAGGTCTTCCAGAATGGGAGACGCCACGGAGATGGGGATCGCATAGCCCATGTTGTCCGCGTCGTTTGTGACCGCACGGGACGAATTGATGCCGATCACCTCTCCTTTCATATTCAGAAGGGCTCCGCCGCTGTTGCCGAAATTGATGGCGGCGTCTGTCTGGATCAGCTGCTGTACATATCCTTCCTCGGTGACCACGGTACGGTTCAGCGCGCTGATCCAGCCCGAAGTGAGGGACTGCCCGTAGCCGAGGGCGTTCCCGATCGCCACGACCTGCTCTCCTACTACAAGGTCATCCGAATCTCCCAGGACGGCGATGCGGATGTTCTGCAGCGTCTCCGCCGGAATGTCGGCCTTTTTGACCGCGACGACGGCCAGGTCATTCTCCTGGTCCGTGCCCTTTATCACTGCCTCAACACCGTCATTCTCATCGAACCCAAGCGTATACCGTGAGCCGTCGGCCGTCTTTGTGATGCCGGACTCCGTCCCGTAGAAGAAAACACGGATGGTCGAGGTGCCTTCGATCACATGGTTGTTGGTGGCGATCAAAAGCTCCTCCTCGTTCTCTCCTACGATGATCCCGGAACCGCTGCCCGAGCTTGCGTACTGTCTGCGGTAGCCCCAGAAGTCAGACACTTCCTTGATACTGACCGACGTGATGGCCACCACGGCCGGCATGGAGGCGCTGGCCACATCCGCAACGGCTCCCTTGCCGGTCGACACAAAGTCCGTCTCCTCAAAGGCAGAAGTTCCTTCCCCCCAGGATGAAGTGTTTTCGATCGGCTGCTCTGCGGTTTCCAGGCTCGCCTTCACTGTGCTCACCTGGTCCGTGTCGGAGATCATGCCTGCGACGCCGGCGTTCTGGCTGTCCTGGATGGTCTGCACCTTTTCCACCTGACTGCCGGAGGCCGTTTTTTTGTTCCCGTCTTCCAGCAGACCGGTCACGCCTTTAAAAGCAAACGCCGCCGTAAGTCCCAGCAGACCTGCGAACGCCAGGCCGAGGGCCGTCTTTTTTAAGCCGCCGCCTTTTTTCCGGGTTTGATAGTACCCGTATCTGGGAGGAATGGGCGATTGGTTTCTTTCTTTTTTATTTTCTATTTCTTCCGGATCTTTTCCGTTCCATTCATCTGACATTGTACCTGTCCCCTTTCCGAATATCCTTTCCCATCGGATAGGCTTAGTGTATCAGCCAAATGTGAAGAAATTGTGATGATTTCGTCACCGCTTTGTGTTTTTCAGATAACCGGGAGAAAGCGTAAGCCGGTACGCAAGCGCACGGGGCAGTCTGCGGTATGCTTTGCCCAGACGATATCCCGCATACTTGGCAGCGCTGAGAACCATCAGGCGGGGCAGCCCGGCAAACTGTCCTTTCCGCGCCAGCCCGGCGGCGACCTGTCTGACCATCCGGAGCCCTTCCCCCTCGGAAGGAAGATCCGCATATACCTCGGGATGCTGCGCGTGAGATACGCCCATGTCGAAATTTCTGCGAAGCTGTTCCATACAGCCGTAGTCATGGGAATGGATCACCCTTGCGTCAGCGGCATATGCGATGCCGTAACCGTTCCGGACCATCTTTTCCGCCAACAGCATGTCTTCGCCGAAGATCGTGCTCTCAACAAATCCACCGCAGGATACATAGGCATCCCGGCGGTAAGCCGCGCAGACATTAGAGCAGAAAAAAGTCTTGATCCCATGCGCCTGTATGTCTTTTTCATAGTAAATATGGGGCTCGGAAGGATAATTGAAGGCCCGGGTCAGGCGTTCTATGCAGGAAGCTTCCTTTCTGGGAAGCTGTCTTGCGTAAGCAGCCCCGATGCTTTCTTCCTGATAAAGCGCTTCTGTCAGCTTTTCCAGCATTTTCCGGTCAGCCGGAAGGCAGTCCTGCGTCATGAACACAAGGACAGGCGCTTCCGAGAGGGAAGCCGCCATCCGGCGGGTGCCGCCATGGTCAAAGTCTTCCTTCCGGATGTGCATGACAGAAAGAAGGGGCGCCTCTTTTTCAAAAGAAGCGTCCCAGTACTGTTCTTCTGTATTGATCACCAGGATCCGGTGCGGCAGCCGCGTCTGTTCGTGCAGACGCCGGAGCAGACACCTGAACTCCGGTCCCGGACGATAGGCAGGAATGATCACGTCACACATGTTTATACCCCCGCGTCGGAAACGCCGTCCGTCAGTTCGCCGCCTCCGGTCCCGCTGTCTGAGGGCGCGGTGTAGGCAGTGCCGGTCTCAACCGGGGCATCGCCCCCGCCCGATGTTTCGACGACCGGAGCTGTGTCGGGCACATAATCAGAAGCCGTATCGCCTCCGGATGAATATCCGGACGTATCTACGGACGAATAGTCGGATGTATCCACGGACGACCCGCCGGACGTATCCTGCATCGAGTCTCCCGATGAGCTTCCGCCGTCAGAGGAGGCGTTGGCATCCGTCCAGGTATCGCCGCCTGTCTCTGTGCCGGAGGAAGAGCTGTCTCCTGAGATGGTTTCGGTATAACCGCTCGTTCCGCTGCTGTAATCCGTCGCGGCAGGCGTCGGTGCGTAATAGCTGTAATTACCTTCGTCGTCCGGTCGCCACAGGAAGTTGTAATCATCATCCTCGGATCCGCCGGATCCCTGTGAATAGTCTCCGCTGCTTTCCGAACCTGAGACGATGGTCTCGATGGTACCGCTCCTTCGTGTCACATCCGCAGTCGGTTTGTAGTTCTTGTTTCCGTAGAGGAAGTCATGCAGCTTGGACACATTGGATACAAGGTCTGTCGGGACGATCACGCTGTTCTTGACCTCCGAGAAACGGAAGTCCATCGGAAAGCCGCTCGTCTGGCCGATGTCATAGCCGATGAGCGCCGGCGCGATATTCAGGATCTCCGTAACGGTCATGTTGGTCTTGACCATGGGAAAGATCTCGTCCATGATCTCAAAGCTCTTGGTGATCCCGGCTGATTTTGCCTTGTGCATCAGCAGCTGGATCACGTAACGCTGGCGTTCCGTACGGCCCATGTCCAGATTGGCCGTATAACGGATCCGGCAGTAAGAAGTCACCTGCACGCCGTTCAGGTGGAAGGTCCCGACGATGGCTTCCAGATCCTCCGGCTCCTCCTCGGGCAGCTCCACGGGGGTGTAATCCCGGCCGGTCTCCTCAGAGACCTCGATGCAGTAATTGTTCATATGCACCATCTCCGCATAGGAGAGGGGGATATCCAGACCGCCTACCGCATCCACAGCTGCTGTCAGAGCATTGAAGTCGATGGTCACATACTCGGATATGTTGAGATCCAGGTTTGTATTCAGCATGGTGAGGGCCTGCTTGGCGCCTCCATAGGCGTAGGCCGCGTTGGCCTTTGCGAAGATGTCGTCGCCGATATCCAGCAGCGTATCCCGGTAGACCGAGACCAGACGGATCTCCTGATTGTCGTTGTCGATCACGGCGATGATCATGGTATCGCTGTTTTCACCGGAGAGCGCCTCGTTAAAGTCTCTGTGGTCGATCCCGAACAGAGCGATGGTCTTATAGCCGGTCAGGACCGGAATGTTGTCGTTCTGAAGCGGCTCGCTCTGCAGTACGCCGTCATCATTCACGGTAGCTTCCGGCGTCTCGACTATGGTCTCCAGACGGGATGTCAGCTGTTCATAATAATACAGTCCTCCGACCACCAGGATGACGGCCAGGATCTCAATTGCAAAGATTACTTTTCTCAATTTTGGTTCCTCGGTTCAATAGGCATTTTTGTTTATGAAACCTTTGAAGAATGTGAGCAGGATGATCTTGATATCCAGGCCCACAGACCAGTTTTCAATGTAGTACAGATCGTGATCGATCCTCTTGCGGATGGAGGTGTCGCCTCTGTATCCGTTTACCTGCGCCCAGCCGGTAAGACCGGGACGCACCTGATGCTTGACCATGTAGCGGGGGATCTCTTCGCGGAACTTTTCCACAAAGAAGGGCCGCTCCGGCCTGGGTCCCACAAGGCTCATGTCTCCCTTCAGGATGTTGATCAGCTGCGGAAGCTCGTCAATGCTCGTCCGCCGCATAAAACGTCCCACGGCGGTCACCCGGGGATCGTCCTTGACGGTCCAGGATTTCTTTTCTTTTTCAGGCGCCTGCATCTCCATGGAACGGAACTTGTACATGCGGAACGTCCGGTTATGAAGCCCGACCCTCTCCTGTTTGTAGATCAGCGGTCCCTTGGAGGTGACCTTGACGGCGATGGAAACAAACAGCATCAGCGGAGAGGCCAGGACCAGAGCGATGAACGCCCCGACAATGTCGAACGTCCGTTTGACCAGCGCATTGAAGGTGTTTGTCAGCGGCACGTACCGGATGTTGATCACCGGAAGTCCCTGGATATCCTCCGTGTACGGTTTGGTCGGGATGATGTTGTTGTAATCCGGGATGAACTTGGTGTGCACGCCGGATTTTTCGCACATGCTGACGATCTCTTCCAGCCGGTAATACTCGTTCAGGCCGAGTGTGATGGCGATCTCATCCAGATGGCTGTTCGGCAGAATGACCATCAGATTGGCGATGCGCCCGATGACTTTGATGCCGCGGTACTCCGTCCCGGCGGAAACATGGTCGTCCAGAATGCCGCGGATCACATAGCCCCACTGCGGATTCTGCTGGATCCGTTCGATATACTCGGCGGCCGCTCTGGAATATCCGACCAGAAGCACCTGCTTCTGGTTGTAGCCCTTTTTCCGCATGGAACGAAGGATGTAAAAAGCTGTGATACGGAAAGCGCATTCCAGAAAAACATTGACCAGATAAAAGATGAAGAAAGTAAGCCGGGAATAGTCATGCTCCTCGATAACATACAGCACTGCGATGATGATCAGCAGCCCCAGCGTGTTGGCTTTGATCACATTGGCGATCACCAGCCGGCGCCCCTGCATGCGGAGAGGCGTGTACAATGAAAAGGCCTGATACAGCAGCAGATACCCGGGAATGATAAAAACAAGAAGAAGCATAAAATCCCGGAAGGATTTTGACTGTACCGCCGAGTAGGCAAAGGGTCCGATAAAACGAATTGCCCAGGCAGCGACGTACGAGAAAGTGATCACCAGAATATCGACCAGCATATAGAATCTGCTGAATTGTTTATCATTGTCAATGATCAATTTATGTCAACTCCTGAACTACATAATCTACGTTTTTCGGGCAGAATACCCCGGGCACTTATTCCATCTTATAATAAATGTAACAATATTTCAACACATTTTCAACTTTCTACCAGAACATTCGGAAAAGATTTTTCCAGAGCTCCAGCTGGATGCCGGCGTAACGGAGCGTCTGTCTGCCGGAGAGGCGGACCTTTTTGCCCTCCGTGGACAGCTCCATGCCGTTCTTTATGCCGGCCGCATATTCCCTTCCGAAGCCTTTTCTGGCAAAATACAGATATTTGATCCCGAATCCCGCCGCAAGCAGGGGCAGGTTCAGGACGCGCTGCCAGAGAGGCATGTTCTTCCGCAGCATAAAAATATTGTTCCGGGAGGAATAGCGGACCTTGAACCGGTTGTAACGGGACCCGCTGGTCCCGCTGCCGAGATGAAAGACCACAGCGGTCGGCACGTACCAGTTTTCATATCCGTAAAGCCTGGCCCGGTATCCGATATCGATGTCCTCCAGGTAGGCAAAGTGCTCCTCATCGAACAGACCGATCTTAAAGAGCAGTTCTTTCCGGTAGAGGGCGGCGCCTGCACAGCAGGAAAAGACCTGATCCTCTTTGTTGTACCTTTCGATGCTCTTTCCTTTCCCGCGGGCAAAGGCCCAGCCGGAAGCGCCATACAGATCGCCTGCTCCGTCCAGTGTGCTTTTATCCTGCATGCGGATCATTTTTGCCTGGCAGGCAAACGCCTTCGGATGCCGTCTGATCGCAGAGAGGAGCTCTCCAACCAGACCGGGGGCCGCTTCCGTATCATTGTTGAGAAGCAGTACGTACGGGGCGTCTGAGGCCTGAATGCCCTGGTTTACGGCTTTCGAGAACCCTGTGTTTTCCGGAAGCGCAATGACTCTGACCTGCGGAAAAGCGCTTTTCACATAGGCTATGCTCCCGTCATCAGAGCCGTTGTCCACCAGGATCGTCTCAAAATCCGTAAACGACTGGTCCGTCAGGCTTTTTAACGCTCCCTCCAGATATTTCTTTCCGTTGAAATTCGGTATGACCACCGAGACCTTCGCCATGCTCTATCCTCGTCTGCTTCCCATGCCGGGAAGCGGTTTTAACGAATAGTCCCACCGGCTGAGGGACAGGTTTTTGTTGTAACAGGGATCCCCTTCCTTCAGGATCCGGATCCATCGGGTGCGGAAGTATTCGATCTCGCTCTGGAAGCGTCTGACCTTTTCCTCCGTGTCTTCGGCTCCTCTTGTCCGCGACTCCCAGTGGGTCAGACAGGCGTAGGGATCGTAGACCACCCGGAGGGATCTCTCACCCAGCCTGAGGCAGTAGTCCATATCGTTGAAGGCTACGGTCAGCTTTTCCTCAAAGCCGCCGCAGGATAAAAACACTTCCTTTTTCGTCATCATGCAGGCCGCCGTCACGGCGCTCAGATCCTGCAGGATGGAGGCTTTGTGAAGGTATCCGCTGCGTTCCGAGGGCATGTCCACGAACATGGCGCCGGCGATCCCGCCCATGCCGATCACACAGCCGGCATGCTGGATCGTGCCGTCCGGATACAGAAGCTTTGCGCCGACCGCGCCGACGTCCGGGCGCTGGCAGACGCCCAGCATCTCCGACATCCAGTCCGCATCCCGGACCGTCACATCGTTGTTCAGGAACAGCAGGTAATCTCCCCTGGCTCTGGAAGCGGCAAAATTGTTGATCGCGGAATAGTTGAATGGTTTTTTGTACCGCAGCAGCCGGATGCGGGGATCCTTTGCGATCTCCCGGTAACAGCGGAAGATCTCCTCCGACGTGCTGTTGTTCTCCACAACGAGGATCTCGTAGGACGGCCAGGAAGTAAGCCGCGTGAGCGATTCGATGCAGGTCTTCAGCATTTCCGCCTGATCCTTGTTGGGGATGATGACCGAAACGAGAGGCTCTCCCTGTACCGGATACTTTACCCGGTAAAAACCGTAGTCCGGGAGGAGCGTCACCGTGCCGGATATGCCGGTGCGGGAAAGATGTTCTTCGATCGCACGTTTTCCGGCTTCATAGGCATACATTTTGCTGGCCGGGTTGTCCGCGGTGGAAGCGCTGTGCGTTCTCCAGTGATAGAGGATCTCCGGTATGTGGACGATACGACGGGCCATTTCCGTGCACCGCAGGATAAAGTCATAGTCCTGTGCGCCTTCAAACCCTTCCCGGATGCCCCCTGCTCTCCGGACCAGAGACCGGCGGACGACCAGCATGTGGCAGATATAATTGTTGGAGCGAAGCAGATCCGGATTGTAATCCGGTTTCAGATGCGGCTGGTAATGCTCTCCTGTATCGGAACGGATCTTGTCTTCATCCGTATACAGCAGGTCGCAGTCCGGACAACGGCTGACGGCCGCCGCGGTCTCATACAGAGCGTTGGGGGCCAGGAGGTCGTCGTGATCCAGGAGGCAGATAAAGACTCCGGATGCCATGGCGAACGCTTCGTTCGTGTTCCCCGCGATCCCTTTGTTTTCAGACAGATCGCGCACCCGGATGCGGGGATCGGCTGCCGCGTATTCCCGCAGGACTTTCCGGACAGCGGGATCGTCGGGACTGCCGTTCGCGATACACATCTCCCAGTGCGGGTACGTCTGCTCCAGGCAGGAATCCAGCATCTGCCGCAGATAGTTTTCCGGCGTTTTGTAGACAGGAACACAGACAGAGAGAAGAACGGGATCTTTCCATTTCTTTTTTCGCTGTGCGGCAAGGACCTCTTCTCCCGGAACGTACAGCGGATACCAGTCTGCGTAAGGTACTTCCTCCGGTTCGAAACGCTCGTGCATGCGGATCCAGAATTCCTTCGGCCCAAAGTGTTTCAGGTAGCGGATTCCCTTCAGGATCGTATAGGGAGAAAGCTTCCGCACGATCTGTTTCCACTGGATCTGGCCGTATTGCATTTTCCGCTTTTTTGCGCTCTCCGGATTGTTTTTCATAGGGCAGGACCTTTCTGAAGCTTTTCGGTAATATGAATATATTCTAACATTATCTGTTTTTTTTTGCAATAATCGCCCGGGTATGATATACTGATACCGAAAAAATTATGTTAACGGAGAGACGTGATGAAAAAGTCCCATCTGGCACGCTTTCTGGCGGCCATTCTATCAATACAGTGTGCCATATTATGTCCTGTAAGCGCAGAGGAAGCATCCCCCGATGCCCCGCCGGAGTCACCCGGTGAAGTGATCGCCACCAACGCCATCCCCGGCTGGCCCCAGGGGCCCGATATCCTGTCCGGCTCAGCCATCGTTGTGGAAGCAGATACAGGCACCGTACTCTACGCAAAAGACATTGACGAACAGCTCCTCCCCTCCAGCTCGGTCAAGATCATGACCTCACTGGTGGCGCTGGAGAACAGCGCTCTCACCGATGAAGTGACCATTACAGAGACCGGCACGTCCGGCGTCACCGACGGCGGCGCCAACATCTCCGTGGAGGAAGGTGAGATCTTCACCATGGAGCAGTGCCTGTACGCCATCATGCTCGCTTCCGCGAACGATATTTCCCTTCAGGTGGCCGAGTTTATCGGCGGATCCCAGGAACACTTTGTGGAGATGATGAACGAGAAGGCTGCCTCCCTCGGCTGCACCCACACCCATTTTACCAACTCCACCGGACTCTCCGACGAAGAGAACGCCGCCTGCACCACCGCCCACGACCTGGCCATCATCATCCAGGAGGCCATGAAGAACCGGACCTTCCGCCGCATCGTTTCGACCTTGTACTACACGATCCCGGCCACCAACATGTCCGAAGGCGAGAGGACTCTGACCAACAGCTTCGGCATGATCGATCCAAACAGCGAATTCTACTACGCTCCTTCCCTGGGCGGCAAGGAGGGTTATACCGACGCTTCCGGCAGCGTCCTGGCCTGTATGGCGGAGATGGACGACATGAAGCTTGTCTGCGCCGTCATGAACGGTCGGGCTGATGAGACCGTATACGAAGCCGCCGCGATCATGAATTACGCTTTCCAGAATTTCCAGATGCTGGACCTTGGCTCCAACGATTTCAGCGTAGCCTCCGGCGGGACGGTCTGTGTGCCTGTCACCGCGTCCGCTGCGGATGTGATCCATACGGATACGGCTCTCGATGACGGAACGCTGGACCGGCAGTACGTATACAATGATATTCCGGTCGGAACGGCCAAAGCCGTCCCGGAAGCTCCGGAGGATGATTCCGTCGCCAAAGCATCCCAGGCCAATCTGGACGATGCAAGGGCCTTCAAAAACGGCCAGACCACGATCATCTATATCCTGATCGCGGCCGCAGGGTTCGCCGTGTTCGGATGGCTCCTGCGCATCCTGCTCCGGCTGCTCGGCAAAAAGAAAAGATGACAGAATATAATAGAAACAAAAAAAGACAGGGGCATAAAAACCTCTGTCTTTTTTTGTTTCTATTGATTCTGTTTTATCAGTGCTTTTTCAGTTCAGAAGTACAATGCGGGCATCTGGTCGCGTCTTTGGCGATCTCTGATTTACAGAAGGGGCAGATCTTTGTGGTCGGAGCCGCTTCTGCTGCCGGTTTTTTGACAGCGCCGGAGGCTTTGTTGATAGCTTTGATGATGCTGAAGAGCACCAGCGCAACGATCAGGAAGTTGATGATCGCCTGAATGAAGTTGCCGATCATGAGTTCAGCGCTGCCCACCGTGATGGCCAGATGGCTGAAATCGATGCCGCCGCAGATCATGCCGATGACCGGTCCGATCACGTCGTCTACGAGTGAAGTCACGATGGAGCTGAAGGCTCCGCCGATGATCACGCCGACGGCCAGATCGATGACATTACCGCGCATGACAAAGTCTTTAAATTCTTTGACGAATCCCATAATGAATTCCTCCTTTCCTTAATGTTATTATTGTAAACCATTTACAAAGAGGAATCAACTGGAAACGCAAAAAAATTCTCCGCACTTTTCTATCGGGAAGACGTCTTACCGGACATCGCCAAGGAAGAACAGCGCGATGACTCCGCAGCCGGTATGGGACCCGATCACGCCGCCGATATCATTGATCAGGCAGGTCTTGATATTGTATTTTTCCTTGACAAGCTTCGCCACATATTCCGCGTCTTCCTTACTGTCGCCGTGGCCGATGAAGATCGTATCCAGCTTGTCTTTGTAGCTTCCCACCTTTTCATCCAGCAGACGCGCGAGCTCCTGCAGGGATTTCATGCGTCCCCGGGCTTTTCCGATGTTGATCAGATGTCCTTCATCGTCCACATGAAGCACGGGTTTGATGTTCAGCATGCTCCCGACGATGGCAGTGGTTTTGGAGACTCTGCCGCCCCGGTGCAGATGGAACAGATCCTGCACGGTAAAGACATGGACGATGTGAAGCTTGTTCGCTTCGACCCAGGCTGCTACCGTGTCTATGTCCTCACCGGCTTCTTTGTGCTGTACTGCGTAATAAACCAGGAGGCCCTGCCCCTGAGCCGCTGACAGAGAATCGATCACGATGATCTTACGCTCCGGAAATTCCTCCCGCAGCTCCTGCGCTGCCGCCTCACAGCTTGCGTAGGTGCCGGAAAGCCCTGAAGAAAATGCGATGCAGAGGATGTCCTTGCCTTCCTCCAGCACAGGGCGCATGTGCTTGATCACCTGAGCCGGTGTTGCCTGTGATGTAGTCGGCATTGCTCCGTCCCGGATGGCCTGATAGAATTCTTTATACGGAAGAGCGTTGTCACGCTGATATACCTTACCATCGATCGTATAGTTGAGATAATTCAATACAATATTGTGCTCTCTGTAATAACTGTCGGGCAGATCCGCACAATTGTCTGTCATGATCACATACTCACTCATACTAAATCCTTTCCGGAAGGAATTTCCTTCCCTGCATGTTGTTTTCCGTACTACATCTTATCATTTTTAATACTGTAAAGCAAGCAGTATCTGAAAAGAAGAACAGGCCCGGGATCATTCTCCCAGGGCCTGCAATGCTTTTTGGATATAGACGTCCTCTTCCGACGCGTTTTTCTGTTCTTCGGCCGTCACTTCGATGTCAGGCGTGATCCCGACCTCATGGATATAATGGCCGTCCGGCGTATAGTACTGGCTTGTTGTGAGCTTTACGGCAGAACCGTCGCTGAAGGTCCGGATGGACTGGACGATCCCTTTTCCATAGGTCTTCTCCCCGACGATCAGTCCCGTCCCGTGATCCTGGACCGCACCGGCGAAGATCTCTGAAGCGCTGGCGCTGTTTTCGTTGACCAGCACAGCCAGAGGGATCGTAAGAGGGGACTTGCCTTCGCAGGTCTCCTCCATCCGGTTACCGTATTTATCTTCGGTATAGACGATCAGGCCTTCCGGCAGGATCATCCGCAGTATATCGCACACCGCATCCACATACCCGCCGGGATTGTCACGCAGGTCGATAATGAGCTTCTGCATCTGCTGCCCGGAAAGGGCCGCAAAGGCTTCCGTAAACTGTTCTGTCGTGACGCCCTTGAACTCCTTGATGCAGATATAGCCGACCGAGTCCTCCAGCATCTCATATTCCACCGAAGGAAGCGTGACCGGGCCGACTTCCACCGTCACGGTGAGTCTCTCATCCCCGTTCCGCTCCAGATCCATGGTCACCGAATCATGTTCCCCGTTCTGGATATACGCGATCAGGGAAAGCGCCCCCATTTCAGCAGCGTCCTGTCCGTCGATCGACAGGATCCTGTCCCCGGTCCGCACGCCGGCCTTGTCGCTGTACAGTCCTTCATAGACCTTGCTGACGACAGGATAGCCGTCCTTGTCCGAATAGATCAGTACGCCGATTCCATCGTAGCTTCCGTCCGAGACCGAGCTTTCCTCCACATATTCTTCCGGCGTATAGTAACGCGAATAAGGATCCCCCAGCCCGTAGATGAGTCCGTGATAGACTCCCTGCGCCAGCTTCTCCTCGTCCTTTTCACCCAGATAATACTGGTCGATCAGATCCTCCAGCGCCTGAAGCCGGGAAAGGCGGGCCGGATCGGACATCACATAGTCCCCGTTCCTGCTGTGGAAAAAGAGCAGAAAGGCCAGGGCAAAGCCGGCAGCCGACAGTACGACCCCGGTCACGACGCCAATAATGAATTCTTTCTTTCCCATGGATCAGACCCGCAGATGTTTTCTGGTCGTCAGGAAGCTGCCGAGAAAACCGATGCCGATCCCCAGGCAGAGCCCGATGGGACAGAGGGTCTTAAAGAGCTCTTTCACCTCCAGGAACCGCATGCTGCCGCCCAGGATGCTGAAATTCTCCACCAGCAGATTGATGGTCTTTGTGTAGAGAAAATACAGGAGCACCAACGGGATGGCCGCGCCGACAAGGCCCAGGAAGATACCCTCCAGCACAAACGGTGCGCGGACAAAATGGTCGGTCGCGCCGATGTATTTCATGATGCCGATCTCTTCCTTGCGGACCGAGATGCCCACGGAGATCGTATTGCTGATCAGGAAGATCGAGATCAGCAGCAGGATCCCGATGATGCCGCTGGATACATAGTACAGGATCTGGTTGAAGGAAGTCAGCGTGTTGGCCGCTTCGCTCGACTGCCGGACCTTGCGGACGTGGTCCAGGCCTTTGATATAGCTTACAAGCGCATCCTGTCTTTCGATCTCGTTGATGGTCACCTGGAAATTGAAGGAATCCTCCAGGGGATTTTCGTTGCTGTATTCCAGGAACAGTTCTTTGAAGGACTCTTTGACGTCGTCCGTCATCTCGTCCGCATCCGGATACATGTTGTTCAGATAGTTTTCAAGGCCTTCGTCACCGGATACAAAGGTGACCTCTTCAACCTCGGGCCTGGCTTTGATCAGCTCTTCGATCTCGTCCAGCTGTTCCTGAGTGGTTCCTTCGTCGAAGAAGACAGCGATCGGGATCTTCTCCTCGGTCTTTTTGGCGATGTAGTTCACGTTTACGATCAGACAGTAAAAGATCCCGAACAGGAAGATACAGGCCGTCATCGTGAGGATCGAAGCGATGGAGAACATCCAGTTCCGCCTGATGTTGATAAAGCCTTGTTTGAGGGTATACCACATCGTACTAGGCCTCATGATATTCACCCTCCTCCTCGTCGCTGATGATCATGCCCTGGTTCATGGTCACCACCCTCTTCTTCATGGAGTTGACGATGTCTTTATTGTGTGTGACCACCAGCACGGTGGTGCCCCGGCCGTTGATCCGGTCCAGAAGCTCCATGATCTCCAGGCTTGTCGCCGGATCCAGGTTGCCGGTAGGTTCATCCGCAAGCAGGATGTCGGGCCGGTTCACAAGGGCTCTTGCGATGGCCACTCTCTGCTGTTCGCCGCCGGACAGTTCATCCGGAAGCGACTTGTATTTGCCGGCAAGGCCTACTTCCTGCAGCACCTCCGGAACACGGCGCCGGATCACGCGGGTCGGGCGGTTGATGACGCGCTGTGCAAAAGCGACGTTCTCATAGACGTTTCGGTCCTTCAGCAGACGGAAGTCCTGGAACACCACGCCCAGGCGCCGGCGGTATTTGGCGACGCGGCGGTGCTTCATCTTTTTCAGATGCTGGCCAAGGACCACCATATCGCCGGAAGTTACTTCCAGCTCACGGAGCAGGAGTTTGATCAGCGTCGATTTTCCTGAGCCGCTGGAGCCCACGACGAACACAAATTCGCCCGGGTCGACGTGAAGCGTGGCGTGGTCCACCGCGTTCGGCTGGCCTTTGCCATAGGATTTGCAGACATTTATCAGATCTATCACGGTTTTCCTCCGTTCTGTCAAATGTTAATTATTTCGCAATAATGTTGTAACATATTTCAGGCAGATATGCAAGCCTTTTCTCCGGGCGGAAAAAAGCCCGCAAAAAAAGCTCCGGGGATCACATCCGATCCCCGGAACTGTTGTTTTGTTTTAGTACTCCAGCGTTTCCATGTATTTCATGTACCTGACGACCATCAGCGCGATCTTGAAGGTAATGGCATCTTCAAACACACGCAGGTCCAGCCCGGTGCTCTTCTGCAGCTTGTCGAGACGGTACACCAGCGTATTCCTGTGAATGTAGAGCTGGCGGGATGTCTCGGACACATTCAGGCTGTTGTCGAAGAACTTGTCGATGGTGGTCAGCGTCTCCTCGTCAAAGTCGTCCGGAGACTTGCCGTCAAAGATCTCCTTGATGAACATCTTGCAGAGCGGGATGGGAAGCTGATAGATCAGACGCCCGATTCCCAGAGAACTGTAGGCGATCACCTGTTTTTCGACGAAGAAGATCTTGCCGACATCGAGAGCCATGCGCGCTTCTTTGTAGGAGCGTGAAACCTCTTTCAGTTCGTTTACGATGGTGCCGTAGGCGATGTGGATATCTTCGATCTGTTCCACGTTCAGGTTTTCGAGGATCATGACCGCGAGGTCATCCACATCTTTGTAGCCCTCTTCGCCTTCGAGTTCCTTGACGATGATGATGCTTCTTTCATCGACCGCGGTGATAAAGCTTTTGCTCTTTCCGCCGAACAGGCTACGGACGCTCTCGATGGAATTGTGGTCCCGTTCCTGGGGAAGTTCCATGATCAGGACGACCCTTCTTACATCGGCGTCAATGTGCAGCTTTTTGGCACGGTTGTAAATGTCGACCAGAAGGAGGTTGTCGAGCAGCAGGTTTTTGATGAAGCTGTCCTTGTCAAACCGCTCTTTGTAGGCGACGATCAGATTCTGGATCTGGAATGCCGCAAGCTTGCCTACCATATAGGTGTCCTCATCCTCGCCGGAGACGACCAGGATGTATTCCAGCTGATAATCATCGTTCACCTTAAAGTACTGATAGCCTTTTACCAGCTGACTGTCCGCCTGGGAACCGACAAAGGCCTGGATGTCCGCCGGCTGGATCACAAAATCCGCCAGGGTGGAAGCCAGCACCTTCCCCTCGGTATCGATCAGGCAGAACTCCGTCCTGGAAATATCTTTTAAACCCTCCAAGGTATTTTGAAGAACCTGATTTGATATCATTTTGATTACCCCGCTTTACTTTTTCTTAGAATCATATTGAGCACTTTCACAATTATCAGAATCCTTATTGTCTATTTTAATACAATATGACCAAAAAAGAAAGAGGAAAATAAAAAAAATATACAAAAAAACCTGTTTGTTTCGAATCATCTCTGTTTCAGATCTCTCTCAGACTTCAAAGATCAGATCGCCGTAGGAGGGCATCGGCCACATTTCTTTGTCCACGATCATCTCCAGCGCATCCACCGGAGCCCTCAGCTCTTCCATGGCAGGCACCATCCTCCGGCGGCAGAACAGGGCTCTTTCCCGTCCGGCCGGATATTCACTGTACTGGGATACGAGCTTGCCGAGCCGGGTACAGGCGGCGTTCGCCTGTTTCAGATAGCGGGAGGTCTTTTTCAGCAGATCCTGCTGTACGCCGACTTCCATGACGCCGGCGGCTTTTACGGCGTTTATGGAATCCGCGAGGACCGTCGTGTAGCGGATCACCGCCGGGATGATCTGCTTGGCCGTCATGTCGATCATGGTCTTTGCTTCTATATTGATGGCTTTGGCGTAGAGATCATAGCGGATCTCGGAACGGCTGACCAGCTCGGTCCGGTTGAACACCCCGAAGGATTCAAACATTGCAACCGATTTTTCCGTCGTGAGCGCCGGGATCGCGTCCACCATGGAGGGAAGCGACACAAGGCCTCTCCTCTCCGCCTCCTCGGCCCATTCCGGCGCGTAGCCGTTGCCGTTGAAGACGATCCGCTGATGCCTGGCGGCATAACGCTTGATCATGTCATGCAGGGCAAGATCAAAATCCTCTGCCTTTTCCAGTTCGTCGCAGGCTTCGCGGAAGGCTTCCGCCACGATGGTGTTCAGCACCACATTGCAGCTTGAGATGGAATCGCGGGACCCCACCATACGGAACTCGAACTTGTTGCCGGTGAAGGCAAAGGGAGAGGTACGGTTCCGGTCCGTCACATCCTTCATAAAATCCGGAAGCGTCTTCACGCCGGTGTCCAGCCGCTCTCTCTTTTTGCTGTGGGTGGCTGTCCCCGTCTCGATCATCTGTTCCAGCACGTCCTCCAGCTGTTCACCCAGGAAGACCGAGATCACCGCTGGCGGTGCCTCGCTGCCTCCCAGACGGTGATCGTTGCCGACATCGGAGGCTGATTCCCGCAGAAGATCCGCGTGTTCGTCCACAGCCTTCAGAATGCAGGTGAGGATCAGCAGGAACTGCAGATTCTCGTGCGGCGTCTTGCCGGGATCCAGAAGGTTGACGCCTGTATCCGTCGCAAGAGACCAGTTGTTGTGTTTTCCGCTCCCATTGACGCCTGCGAAGGGTTTCTCGTGCAGAAGGCAGCGGAGGCCATGGCGGCTCGCGACCTTTTTGAGGATCCGCATCATCATCTGGTTGTGATCCGCGGCCAGGTTGGCCGCTTCATAGATGACCGCCAGCTCATGCTGGGCGGGCGCCACTTCGTTGTGCTGGGTCTTGGCCGTGATCCCCAGCCGCCAGCACTCCTCGTTTACTTCTTTCATATAGGCGGAGATCCGCTGACGGATGGTCCCAAGATAGTGATCGTCCATCTCCTGGCCTTTGGGAGGCATTGCGCCAAAGAGCGTCCTTCCCGTGTAGATCAGGTCTTTCCGCTGCATCCATTTTTCTTTATCGATCAGGAAATACTCCTGCTCCGCGCCGACGTTGGGAGTCACTTTACGGACCGTCTGGTTTCCGAAAAGCCTGAGGAGCCGCACAGCCTGCGTGCTGATGGCCTGCATGGAGCGGAGAAGCGGCGTCTTCTGATCCAGGGCTTCTCCCGTATAAGAACAGAAAGCGGTCGGAATACACAGGATCCCGCCTGCGGCGTCGTGCCGGACAAAGGCAGGCGATGTGCAGTCCCAGGCCGTATAGCCTCTTGCTTCAAAAGTCGCGCGGAGGCCTCCGGACGGGAAGGAGGAAGCATCCGGCTCCCCTTTGATCAGCTCCTTTCCGGAAAAGCTCATGAGGATCTTTCCGTTATCCCGCGGTGCTGTGATGAAAGCGTCGTGTTTCTCCGCAGTGACGCCGGTCAGCGGCTGGAACCAGTGACTGAAATGGGTGGCTCCCTTCTCGATGGCCCACTCCTTCATCTCATGCGCCACCACGTCCGCCACCTCCTGGGAAAGGTCGCTCCCTTCTTCGATTGTGCGCTTCAGTTCATGATAGACTTTGCGGGGAAGTCTCTCCTGCATTACGGCATCGTTAAATACATCGCAGCCGAACAGGCTCATCACGTCAATCTGTTTTTCTTCCATTCTAAGTCCAGTCTCCTAGTCGTATTTTGTGCTCTTCAGGTACAGATGCAGCGCTTTATGGCGGTTTTCGATCTCCACATGGCGATGCTCCCCTCCATACTCGCCGTCCAGCGTCCAGGGGATCTCTTCGTCGCAGTCGATCTCCAGATAGCCGGACTTGAAGGAATGGACCAGATCCGTGTTGTCCACGGCGCTTGTCATGGCGGAGATGATCTCCTGCAGTTCCAGCGGGTTTTTGGGCATCTTGACCAGGGTCACCTCGAACAGACCGTCGTTCATGTCCACGTTCTTTCCGGTCAGGTTCTTAAACCCGCCGACGGAGCGTGAATTGGTGACCATGCCGTAGATATAGTCGTCTTCATCCACCAGTTCGTCCGTCTTCAGACGGATATGGTAGGATTTGATGTCAAAAAGACGTTTGACACCTTCCAACAGATAGGCTGCATGGCCCAGGATGTTTTTCAAGTTCTGATCAGTCTGATAGGATACGTCGGTGAACAGACCGAAGGCTGCCACATAGGCGAAGGTCTGTCTGTTGAACCGGCCGATGTCGCAGTTGTACAGCTCTTCCTGCATGATGTTGAGCGCAGCCTTGATGGGTTGCTTGGGCATGAACAGGCTGTTGGCAAAGTCGTTCGTGCTCCCCGCCGGGATATATCCCACCGGCACGTCGCTCCCCTTTTCCATGATGCCCGTCACGACCTCATCCAGGGTGCCGTCTCCGCCGCTGCAGACGATCAGATCCACCTGATCAGCGTACTGCAGCGCTTTCTCATATGCATCCCTGGAAGCCTGCGTGGCGTGCGCGATGACCTCGTACCCGTTCTTGTTGAAAATGTCGATGATGTTCAGCAGATGGGTCTTGATCTTCCCCTTCCCTGCTTTCGGGTTGAATATAAACAGAAGTCTTTTTCCCATAACGCCTCCGTTCTGTAAGGCTCATGCCTTATCTTTACAAGCCGCTTCTATCATACAGACAAAGGACGCCTGTTGTCAATCCTGCGTCCGGTAAAACAAAAACCCGAAGCCGTAAGGCCTCGGGCTTTTACATAGCGAGAGGGGGACTCGAACCCTCGACACCACGGGTATGAACCGTGTGCTCTAGCCAGCTGAGCTATCTCGCCATGGCGGTTTTACAACCTGCCTTGCTATTATATAATGGAAAAACATGGTTGTCAACATTTTTATGTGGTAATTTCTCCAAAAGCCTGATATAATACTTTCTAAGCTGACTGCCGGTGCAGACAGTACCGGTTCTGATAAAGGAGGTTTCGTAATGACAAAACACGATCTTTCGGGCACACCCAAACCTGCCGCCGATAACGCAGAACGCAAAAAAGAACTGGAGACAGGGGAAGACAGGGGCGTCATCTGGAGCGACAGAAAACATCATCTCTGGTTTCCTTTCAGCTTTACCAAATATACGGTCAGAAACGGCCGCCTTTATGTCGACAAAGGCCTGTTCAATACCGTCTCGGACCAGACGCTTCTGTACCGCATCACGGATATCCGCCTCAAACGCGATTTCTGGCAGAAGATCTTCGGCACAGGCACCGTCATCCTGGTGTCCAAGGTCGACGTGAACCACGAGATCCTTCTGGAGAACATCAAACGCCCCAGAGAGACCAACGAAATGCTCGCGGATCTGATCGAGGAGACACGCCAGAAAAAGAATGTCGTGGGCAAGGAATTCTACAGCAAGGGCTGCGGTCTTGAATACAGCCACGACCATGACCACGACATGGACGATGACCTCGAGCCGGAGTACCTGCATGATGACGATGATTCCGCCGACGAATACTTTGAAGAATGATCACAACAGCAAAACCCCAGGACAGACCGTCCCGGGGTTTTTGTCATATCAGCGGAAATATTCCACGCCGGATTCAAAGATCTTCAGATCCTGTTCTCCGGAAATATTGACCGCCACGCCGTTGTCTCTTCTTTCCGCATGGGCCATCTTGCCGAACACTCTTCCGTCCGGGCTTGTAATGCCCTCGATGGAGGCGTAGGAACCGTTCACGTTCCACTGTTCGTCGTTCTGGCATACGTTTCCGTCCACATCCACGTAACGGGTCGCGATCTGTCCGGCAGCCGAGAGCCGGCGGATCCATTCATCGTTCGCTACAAAACGTCCTTCTCCGTGGGAAGCCGGGTTTACATACACGCCGCCGAGTCTGGCTTTTAACAGCCAGGGAGACTTGTTGCTGACCACCTTGGTGTAGACCATCCTGGAGATGTGCCGTCCGATGGTGTTGAAGGTGAGCGTAGGCGAATCCTCCTGCTGCCCGCAGATCTCTCCGTAAGGTACCAGCCCCAGCTTGATCAGGGCCTGGAATCCGTTGCAGATGCCAAGCGCAAGTCCGTCCCTCTCGTTCAAAAGCTTCATGACCGCCTCTTTGATCGAGGCGTTCTGGAATGCCGTCGCAAAGAACTTGGCGGAACCGTCCGGCTCATCCCCTGCGGAGAAGCCTCCCGGGAACATGATCATCTGCGCCTGTGAGATGGCGTCCGTGAAGGAGCGTACCGAATCACGGATGTCGGATTCCGACAAATTCCGGAACACGCGGACGTCGGTCTCCGCGCCGGCTCGTTCAAACGCCCTGGCGGAATCATACTCGCAGTTGGTCCCGGGGAACACCGGAATAAACACCCTCGGTCTTGCCGTTTTATTCCGGCAGACATAGATCTTCTTTGTGTCATACAGCCCGTCATGGATCTCTGCGTC